>VBEK01000181.1 GCA_005889135.1 Chloroflexota bacterium | reverse complement strand
GGAAACGCTGGCGGTGGCGTGCCCGTTCTGCACGGTGATGCTGGACGATGGGGTCCGCGAGACGGGCGCGAAGCTGCAGGTGTTCGACCTGGCGACGCTCCTCCACGAAGCGGTGGAGCGGAAGAATCACGCGACTTGATCAGATCGCGGTGCGTTTGCCGGTGTAAGGCTCGCGATTTGATCAAATCGCGAAAGGGTCAGGCTGCGGGGGTCCGGAAGAGCACCCTGTTCTGAGACGGATCGGTGGCCGCGAAGCCGCCGTCTTCTTCTGCCAGCCGGACGTCGCCGTGCTCGAGGCGGCTGACGACATCTTCGAGGTCTTTCTGCGTCGGCAGCTCGACCGTGAAACGGCGGAGGCCAGATGATCCGGGCGGGGCCGGCCTCGCCCCCCGCCCAGCCCAGGTGTTGAGGCCCAGGTGGTGGTGATAGCCGCCCGCGGAGACGAAGCCCATGCCCGGTACGTGGCCCATCACGTCGAACCCGACCAGGTCGTGATAGAAGCGCAGGGCGTCGTCGACGTCGGCGACGTGCAGGTGGACGTGGCCCATCTTCGTGCCCTCGGGCATCGGCTCGTCAAGTCCATCGTCCTCGCGAAGGTGGCTGAACAGCTCGTCCAGGTCGATCGGGTCGCGGCCTGACCTTGGGTTGCCGTCCTTGTCGTAGGCGACGAAGGTGCCGCGCGCGAACCCCATCGTCCCGTCCTCGGGCGACTCGGTGTAGATCTCGATCCCGTTGCCGTCCGGGTCCCAGAGGTAGTTCGCCTTGGTCATCACGTGGTCGGTCGGGTACTGGTCCCAGCGCAGCCTGGCCAGCCGGCCGACGACGCGCGCCAGCTCGCGACGGTCTGGGACCACGATCGCGAGGTGGTAAAGGCCCGACGTGCGCGGAACGACTGGACGCTCGGCGCCGGGCTGGAGAACCACCAGCTCGCGGCCGTGAGCGCCCATCCGGAGGCCGGGCTCGGCTGAGTCGATCAGGGTGAGGCCGACGTAGTCGCGGTAGAAGCTGAGCGCCCGGTCGGCGTCGGTGACGGCGATCTCGACCGCCCCCATGCCGGTCTTCGCGGCGATCGACTGGGTCTGCACGCTAGATACCTACCCAGCGCCGGCGACTGCTATTCGGTGCGTTTTGCGCAAAAGCACGCTTCGGCGGCCGCAATAGGTGGGTTTTGCGCAAAAGGCACGTTTCGGGGGAGGCGATAGGTGCGTTTTGCGCAAAAGAACACAATCCTGCGTCAGCTCAGGCCGACGATGTTCCCCTCGTCGTCGATGTCGATCTGGGTCGCGTTCGGCGTCGTCGGCAGGCCCGGCATGGTCCGCATCTCGCCGCAGATCGGGTAGATGAACCCGGCGCCCACCGAAGCCCGCACCTCGCGCACCGGCAGCACCCAACCCGTCGGTGCGCCCTTCAGCCTGGGGTCGGAGGAGATCGAGAGGTGCGTCTTGGCGATGCACACGGGCAGGCGCCCAAAGCCGCTCGCCTCGTAGGCGTCGAGCTGCCGCGCGGCCGGGGCGTCGTACTCCACCCCGCGGGCGCCGTAGATCCGGAGCGCGATCGTCTCGATCTTCTCGCGCAGCGTGGCGGCGTCGGGGTAGAGCATCTGGAACACGCTCGGGTCCTCCGCTGCCTCGGCCACCATCCTTGCGAGCTCGACCGCCCCCTCGCCGCCGTCGGCGAAGTTGTTGCACACCGCCGAGCGCACTCCCATGTGCTCCGCCAGCTCGCGGATCGCGCGGTGCTCGGAGGGGTGGTCGTCGGGGAAGGCGTTGATCGCCACCACAGGCGTTACGCCGTGGATCTGGATGTTCTCGACCTGCTTGCGGAGGTTGGCCGCGCCAGCCAGGACGTCATCCGGGTTTTCCTTCAGAAGGTCGGGAGGCAGGGGTCTGCCGGCGACCACACGGTACTTGCCCGAGTGGACCTTGAGGGCGCGGACCGTCGCCACCACGACCGCGGCGTCGGGGGCAAGGCCCGAGGTGCGGCACTTGATGTTGAAGAAGCGCTCGGCGCCCATGTCGGCGCCGAACCCCGCCTCGGTGACCAGAAAGTCGCCGCCGTGGATCCCGATCATGTCCGCCAGCACCGACGACGCGCCGTTGGCGATGTTGCCGAACGGGCCGGCGTGCACCAGCACGGGAGTGTTCTCCAGCGTCTGGAGCAGGTTCGGCTTGATGGCGTCGCGCATGATCACGGTCATCGCGCCGCCCGCATGCAGGAAGTCGGCAGTGATAGGCATGCCGTCTCGCGCGAGACCGATGACCATCCGCCCCAGGCGCTTGCGCATGTCCTGCAGCGATGTCGAAAGCGCCAGCACTGCCATGACCTCGGACGCGGCGGTGATGTCAAAGCCCGTCTGGCGCGTGACCCCGTCCTCGGGGGCGCCAAGCCCGACGACGACGCTGCGCAGCACGCGGTCGCTCACGTCCATCACGCGCCGCCACGTGATGCTGTGCAGGTCGATCGGGAAGTCGCGAAGGCTGTGGTGGATGTAGTTGTCGATCATCGCGGCCAGCAGGTTGTGGGCCGCGGTCACCGCGTGAAAGTCGCCGGTCAGGTGGAGGTTCATGCGCTCCATGGGCACGACCTGGCTGTAGCCGCCACCCGCCGCGCCGCCCTTGATCCCGAACGTCGGCCCCATCGACGGCTGGCGGATGGCGACGGTGGCGCGCTTGCCGATCTTGCCGAGCGCGTCGCCGAGACCGATCGTGGTCGTCGTCTTGCCCTCGCCCAGCGGCGTCGGGGTGATCGCCGAGATGACGACGTACTTGGCCTTCGGCCGGCTCGCGAGCTCCTCGATCGCCTCCAGCTTCACCTTGGCCACGTCGTGGCCGTACGGCTCGAGGAGGTCAGGCTTGATGCCCATCTTCGCGGCCACCTCCGGCATGGGCAGGAGCCGCGCCTTGCGCGCGATCTCGAGGTCGGTAAGAAACTCGACTTTCATGCCACCACCCCCTTAAGCGACCCTCAGCAGCATCTCGCGCCGCCATCTCTCGGTCGGCTCGATCTCGTTGAAAGTGAAAACGTGCAGGCCGGCCACCCGCAGCGCCGGACTGGACATGGCCGGCAGCATCGCGGTCACGAAGCGGCCCGGCTCGTAACCGCCGGGCCGAAACATGCGCGCGACCCAGCTCGGGTGGCCGCGGAGGAAGCGCGCGGCGTCGGCGACGCCGATCTTCGTCGACACCTTGAGCAGGCGGATCGGGTCGGCGACCCCCGCCATACCGATGTGGATCGGCAGCTCGACCCCGCGCCGGCGCACGCGCTCCAGCCAGTACGTGACGGTCGTCGGGTCGAAGCTCATGTTGCTGACGATGTAGGTCGCGAGCCGGCGTTTGTCCCACATGGCCTGGATGGTGACGTCGTCGTGGATGAAGGGATGGCTCTCCGGGTAGCCGGTGACCCCGATCTCCTTCAGCCCGTGGTCCGGCGGCAGCGCCGCGAGCAGCGAGAGCGAGTCGGGGAACATGCCCGCCGGCTCGCGCGCGTCGCCGGCGACGACGAAGACATTGGTGATGCCCGCCGGTCTGAGCGCGTCCAGGATCTGGCCGAGCTCATGGGTGTCGCGGATCAGGCGCGCCGAGAGATGAGGCACGGCCTGGTACCCGAGCTGCGCCAGCCGCAACGCGAGGTGGACGGTCGCGGGCATGCCGCGGCGCGGCGAGGCGGTGACGGTGATGGTGACGTCCTTGGGCACGTAAGCCAGGACGCGGTCGGCGGCGTCGTCGGTCGGCAGGACCTCGTAGCGGGGGGTGCGGAGGAGGTCGGCCAGGGTGACACGCTTCACAGCCCGAAGAGGCTCCACCACGCCCACCTGCGGTGTCGCACTATACGCCACTGTCGCGCTATACGCAACACATAGGCCTAGAACGGCGCCGGAAGAAGAAGGATCGCGTTGCGGTCGGCAGCCTCTCCCGGCCGCCACGAGTCGAAGCCGTTCCCCGGCACGTTCGCGGCCAGCTCCCGGTGCAGCCCCGCCAGCCCCTCCCCGTCGTGGTCGAGCATCGTGCACCCGATCGCCAGGTCGCCTCCGGCGGTGCGGTAGACCTCGACCAGCCGCGACTGGCACGGCCAGTCGACCAGTGCGCTGGTCGTCACCTCCCAGAACGTGCTCCGCGGCGTGATCCGGTTGGCGTGGACGTGGCCGTTCAGCCACAGGATCACGTTTTGAAACCGCGACAGCAGCGCCAGCAGGTCGTCCGCGTGCTGGTCGCAGCGCGGGTTGGAGAGGGTGTCGTAGCCGTGGTGTGAGAGCACGACGACGTATCGATCCTCTTCCGCGGAGCGAACCGGCGACCCGTCGCGCGAGCGAAACGTCGAGTGCGCCTCCTCCAGCCGGCGTTCGAGCCAGTGCAGCTGCTCGCGGGGGACGGCGCCGTCCGCGCCGCCCGCGTTGCACACGGTGTCCAGGGTGATGAACCGGACCAGGCCCTCGTCGCGCACGTAGCAGGTGGACTCGGGCAGGAGGTCCGCACGCCCGATCGGGCGCCTGTCGGCGTCCGGCGCGACCTCGAGGTAGGCGCCGGTCGCGAACCGCTCCGCACCCTGGACGAAGGTCTCGACCGCGGCCTCGGGGTCGATGCCTGGGGGCATCGCGATGGGCTTGCGCGAGCCCACCATCCACCGCGCCAGCTCAGGGGTGACGACGCCGACCCCCTGGCACACCTGTTCGTGGTTGCCCCAGCACCGCAGCCACGGCAGGCGAAGCCCCTCGGAGGCAAACGGCAGCATCGCCCGCTCGAGCAGGCCCGGATGGCGTGGGAACCCGAGTTCCGACTGAAACTGGTCGCCGTCCTCCGGTCCGTCCGGCTTCCAGTAGATCTCGCCCCGCCAGTCCACGCGCTGCACCCCGTCGTATCCCGGCGCGCCCGAATCGGGCCGCACCTCGCCACCATCGAGAAGGGCGATGAGGTTGGCCAGCTCGTTGTGCTGGGTGTTGTCGATTCCGTCGCCCGTCACCGCGACCAGCGACGGAGCCGCGCCCGTCAGCGGGCCGGTCTCGACGCGGTTGATCGCCCGCACCATCGCCTCGATGGCGTGCGTGTTCAACGTCTCGTGTGGGCGCTGCATGGTCAGGAGCTCGCGAAAGCGCGGGTCCCCCCACTCGCGGTTGACGAACTCGAAACGGGCCGGCGACTGGACGTCGGTGACGTGCAGGTCGGTGAGATGGACGAAGCAGCCGATGCCCTGACCGTCACGAGCCGCATCCTTTGTCGAGGAGCCTGCGAGCTCGGTCCTGACGACGTGCGGCTCCCCGGGACCTTGGGCGACCCCGCGGTATGAAGCCCGCGGGCCGGTGCGGAGCGCCGGTCCGGCGACCAGCGTCCTCTCCGTGGTGAGTACCGACCTCACGCGGAGGCGGTTGTCGCCTCTTTCGTCTCCACCAGAACGGGGTCGGGCCGCAGCGCGAGCCGGACGCGCGAACCCGCGGGATGGTCCGCGGCCGCGGACGTAGGCAGCTGCGCCAGCACCGTGATGTCGCCGAGGTCGACGGTGACACGGCTCACCGCGCCCAGAAACGCGACCGCGATCACCGTTCCCACCAGCGGGCCGCTGGCCGACTCACCGTCGCCCGCGATGGTCACGGCCTCCGGGCGCACCAGCGCCACGGCAGGACCGGCCGGCACGTCCTTCTGCACCAGCGGGAGCTGCGTGCCCCTCACCTCGACGCCGCCGAACTTCACCTCGCCCGGCATCCGGTTGCTGAGGCCCACGAACTCGGCCACGAACGGCGTCCTTGGCCGGGAGTAGATCTCGGTCGGCGGGCCGAGCTGCTCCAGCCGGCCGGCCTGCATCACTCCGACGCGGTCCGCGATCGCGAGCGCCTCCTCCTGGTCGTGGGTCACGAAAAGCGTCGTGATCCCGACCTCGAGCTGGACGCGCCGGATCTCATCGCGGAGGCGTGAGCGAACCTTGGCATCGAGGGCGGACAGAGGCTCGTCCAGGAGCAAGACCTTGGGCCGGATGGCCAGCGCGCGCGCCAGGGCGACGCGCTGCTGCTGCCCGCCCGACATCTGGTGCGCGAACTTGTTCGCGTGCGCGGCGAGGCCCACCAGGTCGAGGACCTCGCGCGCCCGCTGGCGGCGCTCGTCCTGGTCGACCCTGTGCAGCTGCAGCCCAAACTCGACGTTTTGGCTCGCGGTCATGTGCGGGAACAGCGAGTAGGCCTGGAACACCATGCCGATGTCGCGGCGGTTGGCGGGGACGTTCGTGACGTCTTTTCCCGCGATGATCACGCGGCCGCCGTTCGCCTCCTCCAGGCCCGCCAGCAGGCGGAGCGCCGTCGTCTTGCCACAACCCGACGGACCGAGGAGCGCGACGAGCTCCCCCGGGGACAGCGTGAGAGTCAGGCCGTCGAGCGCGGTCGTCGTGCCGTACGTGCGGCGCAGGTCCTCGAGACGGACCTCGACCGCCGCCCGCGTCGCTTCGCTTCCGTTGCCGCCTGTCATCTTCCGGCTCTCCCTATGACTCCACCGCTAAGTCCGACCGTCTGCGCGAGGTCGTAGTCCGCAGCCGCTGCCGGCGCAAACGGCGCCTGCCTGCGGCCGAGGTAGGAAAGGATCAGCAGAAGCACGAACGCGAACATCAAAGACGCCACCGCGACGGCGATCGAGGTGCCGGCGTCGACAAGCCCGACGTAGGCGATCGCGACCTGCAGGTTCTCATAGGCGAGCAGGTTGGCGAACGTGTACTCGCCGAGCACCAGCGCCACCGAGAGCAGGCTCGCGTTGAGGATCGCGGTCGACATGTTGGGCATGACGACCCGCAGCATCACCGTGGCCCAACCGGCGCCCAGGCTGCGCGCCGCCTCGGAGAGCGTCTTCAGGTCGATGGCCGACAATCCCGCGTCCAGCGCGCGGTACGAGTAGGGGAGGACGAGGATCAGGTACGCGAACGCGAGCGTCAGGATGGAGTCGTTGACGTTGATGTTGATCCAGCGGTAGATCGGCACCATGCCGACGACGAGCGCGATGGCGGGCACCGTGAGCGGGATGAGGCAGATGAACTCGATCACACGGCTCAGCCCCGAAAATCGCAGCCGCACCCACACCATCGTCGGCAGCACCAGCACCAGCATCGCGAGGGTGGTGATGACCGCCAGCTCCAGGGAAGCGATGATCGCCTCGCTCAGCTCGGGCGTCTTGACGATGTTCAGCCAGGCATCGAGGTTGCGCGGCGCCGTGGCCGAGTTGCCGCGGGTGGAGAACTCGAACATCGACCCGATGGGCACGAGGAAGAACAGGCCCATGACGACGAAGACGGCGATCCGAAACACCTGAAGCCGGAATCTGCGCGCGCGGCTCATCTGCTCATCGCAGCCAGTTCGACGTCCTGCGCTGCAGCAACGTGTACAGCGACATGACCACCAGCACCACGACGATCATGGCGAGGGCGAGCGCCTTGGCCAGCCCGGGCTGCGCACGTCCTGTCTCACTGGTCAGGAGGTTCGAGATCTGCAGGGGGACGATCGGCCCCGCCTGGGTGATCAACGCCGCCGCCGTCGCGTAGGCCGAGAATGAGTTGGCGAACAGGAGCAGCGCGCAGCCGAGGAACGACGGCGCGAGCAGCGGCCCGGCGACGTAGCGCCAGTAGTGCCACGTGTTGCCCCCGAGGCTCTCCGTCGCCTCGCGCCACTGCGGGCGGATGCCGTCCACCGCAGGCAGGAAGACGATGACCATGAGGGGAATCTGGAAGTAGAGGTAGATCAGGGTTATGCCTGACAGCTCGTACAGCCAGACGCCGTTCGCGTAGAAGTCGACGCCGCGGTCCTTCATCGTCTCGTAGATGAAGCTCGCCGGGCCGATGGTCGCGATGAACGCGAAGGCGAGCGTCACCCCGCCGAACTGGGCGAGCACGCCCGACGCGGAGGTGACGGTCCGCCGCAGGACGCCACGAGGGTTACCGGTCGAGACCGCGTAGGCGAGCAGGGCGCCGGCGACCGCGCCGACAAGCCCGCTCACGGCCGAGATCTGAAGGCTGGCCAGCAGGGTCCTGAGCAGGTAGCTCTGCGCGATTCCGTCCGGCCCGAAGTTGACGAGGGTGAAGTTGCCGTCCTTGTCCGTCAGGGAACCGACCAGGATGATCGCGGTCGGCAGGAACAGGAAGAGCGCCGTGTAGATGAAGAACGGGGCCAGCCCGGTCCAGGAAAGAGACAGCCGCCGGCTGCCCACGAGGGCGCGACCGGCGGCCGTTGCAGCCGCTGCTGCCGTCAAGAAACCGCCTTGGACCAGTTCGCGGCGACGTAGTCGCCGGCCTTGGTCTGCTGTTCCTGCGTCGGGAACTGCGGCGTGCCTGTGATCTTCGGCAGCGCGGCCGCGGCCGCCGAGTCGATCTTGCCCGACTTCTCCATCGCGGCCTGGCGCACGGGCCGCGCGCCGCCCTTCAGCCAGAGGTTCTGGCCTTCATCCGAGTACAGGTACTCCTCCCACAGCCGCGCGGAGGCCGGGTGCGGAGCGTCCTTGTTGACAGCCTGGGCGTAGTAGCCGCCGATCGTGGCGTTGGCGGGGACGAAGATCTTCCAGCCGGAGATGTCCTTGCCGTGCGAGGTCGAGAGGTAGTCCCACTCGAACAGCACCGGGGTCGTGCCGGCCTTGACCGTCGCCGCAGTGCCGATGATCGGCACGTAGTTGCCGGCCTGCTTCAGCTGGTGGAAGAAGTCCACGCCCTTGCTCACGTCGTCGAGCGAGCCTCCGTTGGCCACCGAGGCCAGGATCACTCCGTTGAGCGCCTGGTTCGACTTGGTCGGGTCACCTGCCAGGGCGACCTTGCTCTTGAAGGCCGATCCGAGCAGGTCCTGGAGGGAGTTGATCGCGGGCACCTTGCTCGGGTCGTAGCCGATGCCCATGAAGCCGCCGTAGTCCTGGACCCACAGCCCCGTCGATTCCTTCTGGCCCTGGAGGATGTCCGCCCAGCCGCTCACCTTGTACGGCGCGAAGAGCGTCGTATTGGCGAGGGCGACCTTCATGCCGACGTCGACGACGTCCGGCGCGCGGTTGGTGCCCTGCAGCTGCTTGATCGCGTCGACCTCCTCCTGGCTCGAGCCGTTGGGGTTGGCCGAGTTGACCTTGATGCCGTACTTGGCGGTGAAGCCGCTGATGATGGCCCCGTAGTTGGCCCAGTCGGGAGGCAGCGCGATGACGTTGAGCTCGCCTTCCTTCTTGGCCGCAGCCACCAATGAGTCGATGCCGCCGCAGTCGCTCGCGGATGTCGCCGTCTTGGCGTTGCAGCTGGCGGTGCCACCGCCGGACGTGCCACCGCAGGCGGCTAGAACTATGAGTGCCGCCACGGCCGTGCCGAGGTGGCGCGTCAAACTACCCAATCTCATACTCAGTCTTCCCCTCTAAGAACGGGCCGGGCGCCCTACAGGCGGTCTGGAACCAGCCAATGATGGCCCTAGCCCCGCCACGTTGCAAGGACAGAGTTCGAGCGTGCGGTTGATTTCAGTCAGGCCCGGTTTAATGCCCGCCGGGGGTCGGGTTTCAGCCCCGCCGGCCGCGAAACCCGAGGCGACGGGACAGGTCGGCCGCGCCGTCGCGGGTGAGCCGGTCCAGGTCGTGTCGCTCGCGCAGGCGGTGCGACGGGCCAGAGACGTCGAGCGCCGCGACCACCTCGCCGTCAGCCCCGAACACCGGCGCGGCGAGGGCGTCGAGCCCGACCTCGAGCTCCTCGTGGGTGCGGGCCACGCCCGCCTGCCGCGCCTGCTCCAGCTGCGCCGCGAACGCTGCCGGGTCGGTGATGGTGTGCGGCGTGACGCGGTCGAGGGGGAGCTCGAGCAGCCGCTCCCGCACGCCGCCGGACGCGAAGGCCGCGATCACCTTGCCGCTCGCGGTGCAGTGCACCGGCGTGCGCTTGCCCAGCCAGTTGACGCTGACCACCGAGGTCGAGGCGGTGGCCTGCTCGATGGGCACGATCACGTCCCCGACCAGGACATCGAGCGTCGCCGTCTCGCCTGCCGCGACGGCGAGCTGCTCACACACCGGCCGGGCGACGTAGCGGAGGTCGAACTCGCCGGTCACCACGCTGGCCAGCTGCGGCAGGCGGCGCCCCAGGCGATAGCGGTTGGTGCGCTGGTCGCGCTCCACCAGCGCGTGCCGCTCCAGGGTGCCGAGCAGGCGCAGCGCCGTGGACCGGTGCACGCGGAGCTCCCGGGCCACCTCGGCCCCCGTCCGCATGCCGCCCTGGGCAAGGACGTCGAGGATGGCGACGGCTCGGTCGACGGACCGCACTCCCTCGTCGTTGCTCATGGCGCAACATTATCCATTCCGCGCAACG
>VBEK01000180.1 GCA_005889135.1 Chloroflexota bacterium | reverse complement strand
GAATCCGCTCAGGGCGAGCGGTCCACCGGTACGCTCACCGTCCGCAATGGGAATGGGCAGTCCACGTCCCTCTACTTCCTGTTCGGGCATCTTTTTCACGCCCAGGGCGACGGCAAGTCCGGCGACGACGCGGTCGTCAACGCCCTCCACTGGACCAAAGGCGACTTCGAGTTCGACGCCAAGGCCAAGCTCCCGGCCGATGAGACCGTCAAGGCGGGCATCCCGGAGCTGGTCAACACCGTCGTCGCGGAGCCACAGCACGCGCCTGCGCCCGCCGAGCCCAAGCCCGAGCCTCACGCCGAGCGACCGGAGCCCAGGGTGGAACGAAAGGATCATGCTGAACCGGAGAGAAAAGTGGAAGCACCGCAGCCAAGACGAGGGGTGAAGCACCGCCCCCAACCGAAGCACGGCCGCGAGCCGATTCCGGTGCCGGCGGGTCAGATCCTCTACGACTCGCTCAAGACGTCGTTCGTCGACTTTCCTCGTCTGCTGACGACTCTGGAGCGCGAGGGCTACACGGGCTATGTGCGGCTGCTGACCGATGATGCGTCAGGGCTGATCCTCTTCCGCGACGGCGCGGCGCTCGAGTGCCTCTACGACGGCGCCGCCGAGGCCAGCAGTCTCGTCCTCGGCAAACATGCGCTGCAACAGTTCAACGACGACGTCACCGCCGGGCATGGCGTGCTCGACGTCGTGGGACTCTCCGCTGAGCTGATCGACGGCCTTTATGAGCTCGCCGTGTCGCGCCCCATGTACACGGAGCTGTACGCGGCGTGGGTGGACATGAAGGCGCTGCTCAACTTCCTCAGCGACCGCAAGCTGAGCGGCAGCGTGATGATTCGCTCCTCGAGCGGAACGGGGGTGATCATCCTCGCGCATGGCGATCTCGCGGGCGCATATACAAGCGAGTCGCGCGAGATCGCGGACAAGCCGGACCACGCGCTGGCCCTGTGCGAAGACCCGAACGCGATGATCGAGGTCAAGTCCGCGGACACGTCCAAGCACCCGCCGCTCGACGTCGACGAGGTGGTCGGAGCGCAGCGGGGTCGCCAGGCGCCACAGGCTGCGGCGCCGGCGCCGGCCGCGCCCGAGCCGCACGCACCGACGAGCCCCAACCTGCCGACCATGCAGGTGATCCCGGCCATGCCGACGCAGGAGCCGCCGACGGCGCAGATCCCGACCCAGTCGTTCTCGACTGGCGGCTACACGCAGCCGACGCCGCCGCAGACGCAGGCCGCGCCCACGGCGCCGCCGCGTCCGGCCGGGCCGCAGCTGGACTGGAACGCGGTCGTGACCGAGCTGCAGGCGATGGCCGAGGACGCGCTGGGGAACCGGGCGCGCAAGGTGAAGGACATCCTTGGCGCGGCCGAGCCCTCGCTGGCGGGGATCGAGGCCGCGATCGACCAGATCCCCAGCATCTCGCTCCTGTTCGTCGACTCCTCGCGCCTGGAGCAGCTGGCGCAGGAGATGAGGGCGCGCCTCAAGTCCCACCTCTAGAGCGGCCCGTCGTTTAATCCCTTAACAGGGTGGGTTGGCGGGCCGTCGTTTTGCGATTAGCCTCGGTTAAGGTGCGTCGGCTCGGGGGTGGGAGCGACGGGAGGAGGGTGGGCCCGCGAGAGCAGCGCCTTTTTGCCGCCGGCGCGCTCATGGTCATGCTTCTGCCGCTGTCGGCTTGCGGCGGCGACCCGCCCCAGATCGTCGACTACTCCCCCCAGCGCAACGCCGTCGACGTTTCGACCGCCGCCCCCATCATCATCACCTTCGACCACGAGGTCGATCGCGCCTCGGTGGAGAGCCGGCTGCGCCTCCAGCCCGCCACGACCGGCACCGTGCGCTGGCTCGACGGCCGCCGCCTCGCCTACGAGCACGCCACCCTCCGCGCCAGCACCGCCTACGAGGTCATCCTCGAGCCGGGCTATCGCGACCCGGCAGGCAACACCTACACCCTCCGTCATCACTGGTCTTTCGTCACCGAGCGGCCTCCCTTCCTCGCGGCGTCGACCCCGGGCAGCGGCGACGGCGCCGTCGACCCCGCCGCCTACCTGAACCTCGACTTCACCCGCGAGATGAATCCCGTGACGCTCCGGAGCGCGATCGCCATCAGCCCCAACGTTCCCTTCGATCTGCGCCTGGACCCGGGCGATGGACGCAGGGCGATCATCGCGCCATCGCAGCTGCTCACCGCCAACACGAGCTACCAGCTGCTGGTCAACACGGCGGCGCTCGACGTCGACGGCAACCAGCTCGCGCGCAACGAGCTCATCCGATTCACGACCGGCCCCCTGCGCGCCCTTCGCCACTGGATCGCCTTCGCGACCGATTCGCCGGACGGCGCCGCCGGCGGCCTGTGGATCGTGGACGAGCGGGGCTTTCCGCGTCAGCTGTTCGACGCCAGCGCGGTGGAGTCGTTCATGTGGTCACCCGGCGGCGAGTCCATGCTCATCCAGGGCGCGGGCCAGACCTGGTGGAAGTTCACGCCCGGCGCAGGCGAGACCCCGTTGAGCTTCAAGGCGAGGTGGGCGGCGGCACTTGCCGCGGGCATGGGCTACGTCTACATCGATGGGGCTTCGGTCCTGCACCGCCAGACCGCCGACGGCATCGACCAGGTCATCGCCCGCGACGTCGCCGAGGCCGCCGTGGCGCCGAATGGCCTTCGGGTCGCCTTCATCGAAGGCATCTCTGGCAGCGACGTGATCCAGGGCTATGACGTAGGGCTGCACGCGAGCTATCAGCTCGTGCTCGACTCAGCGCCGCTCAGCGCCGTGTCGTGGGCGCCTGCCGGCAACCGCATCGCCTACTTACGCCACGACCCCACCACTGTGACCCTGCGAGTGCGCAACCTTGTCGGTGCCGCGACGACCACGACGCTGACCTCTGGCGACATCGGCCGGCCGGCGTGGCTTCCCGACTCGACTCACCTGGTGTTCGCGGCCGCGATCACGACGAAGGACGTGACGCTTCGCAAGGCGTTCGTGGTGAACGTCGTGTCGCCGCCGACGACGCTCACGGTCGCGGCCGGCCTGCCCTCAGACCCGTCGATCGAGGTCGCTGCGCCGGTGTCTTCGCCCGACGGGCATCAGATCGCCTTCCTCAGCGGCGACCAGGTCTGGCTGATGAACGCCGACGGCACGCGGCCGACGGCGCTGACCAAACAGGACCCTGCTTCCTTCCCCTACTCGTGCCGCGCTGTCGCGTGGACCCGGAGCTGAGCCCGCTCCGCGAGCCGCTCGAACAACACCTGCAGCCGATCCGCGGTCCGCGTCCAGGAGAAGCGCTGCGCCAGCAGCCGGCCGCGGCGACCCATCTGCTGGGCCAGCTCGGGATCGTCGAGCAGCCTGCCGATGCGCTCGGCGTACGCGGCCGGATCGTGGCTCGGCACCAGGTAGCCGCTCACCTCGTCGCGCACCACCGACCGCAGGCCCGTGACGTCCGAGCCGACGACCGGCCGCGCGCAGGCCTGCGCCTCCAGTCCGACCAGCCCGAACGACTCGCTGTAGCTCGGCATCACAGTTACTTCCGCTGCGGAGTAGAAGTACGGCAGCTCGTGGTGCGCCACCGAGCCCAGGAAGTCGACCCGGTCGCGCACGCCCGCCGCGGACGCGACAGCCTTGAGGCGGTCAGTCTCGCTCTCGTCTCCGTCCTTGCTGTCCTCGCCGAGGACGAGCAGCCGCACATCGTCGTGGTTCCGGTCGCGCAGGAGGGCGAGAGCGCGAATCGCGACCTCGACGCCTTTCAGACGCTCGAGCCTGCCGACGAAGAGGAGCAGGCGCCCCGGGCCGTAGCCGATCTTGCGCCGGGCCTCTGCGCGGTCGATGGGCTGGAACATCGAGAGGTCTACGCCTGGCGGGATGACAAAGACGCGCTCGGGGTCCGCTCGGTATTGGTTGACAAGGTCCGAGCTTTCCTCCTCCGTGGACGCGATCAGAACGTCGGCCTGCTGCGCGATCTCGCCTTCGACTCTGATCCGCAGCGCAGGCTCAGGTCGCGCGCCCTGCGCGAGGCTGCGGTTCTTGACCAGGCCGAGAGTATGGGCGACGTGCGCCCAGCTCCCTGCCAGGCGCGGTCGAAGGATGCACGCGACCTCGCCCGAGAGCCAGTAGTGCGAGAAAAGCAGGTCGTAGACAGCCCCCTCGTGCTCGGCGAAGCCGGCGATCCGCCGCGCAAACGCCGGCACCTCGTTGAAGAGCGTGTACTTGTCCAGACCCCGTCCGGCCGGAAGATAGATGACGCGCGAGAGGTCGGCGAGGCGTTCGACCGTCGGGTCGTCGGGTGACTGACGCCGGGTGAAGATGTCGGTGGCGATGCCGCGGTCGCTGAACGCGGTCGCGACCTCGTGGACGTAGACGTTCAGGCCGCCGTTGGCGTTGTGCCCAAGCGAGGCGGTGGGCGACGTGTGCATGGAGACGACCGCGATCCGCCGTGCGGCGCGGTCAGACGGCATCCGGTCGAGGTCAGCCACGGTACGCCGATCTCGCGTCAAGCCAGCGTCTCGAGACGCAGCAGAAGGCGGAACGAGAGACCGGCGAGCAAGAACCCACAACAGGTGAAAACCTACGAGCCAAGCGGCTATTCCCGCCGAGCCCGCGGCCGACGCCCCTGGATATGATTGGCCTCGATGCGGGTGTCGCGCGGTGTCGTCCTGGCGCTAGGGATTCCGGCTCTGCTGATCCTCACCGCCGTCACGACGGTGGCCCAGAGCTCGCCCACGCCAACCGGCGGTGGATCCCAGGCGAGCGGCGCCACAGTGCTTCCCGGTGATCCCAGCAAGGGCGAGACGCTTTACGCCCAGAACTGCGCAAGCTGCCACGGCGCCGGCCTGGAAGGGGGCATCGGGCCCTCGCTCAACCCGATCGAAAAACTGCCGGGCGTCTCCGACCCGCTGAGCCCGGCGTTCTTGATCGAGATCATCACCAGCGGCCGGCAGCCTCAGCCGGGAGATCCGAGGTCGACGCAGATGCCGGCCAAGGGCGGCAACCTCAGCCTCACCGACCAGGACGTCAAGAACCTGGCCGCGTACATCATCGACCAGAACCGCAGGGGCGAGCCTCCGTTGTCACCTGGCGAGCTCGCGAAGCGGACGATCCTGTGGGTGAGCATCGGCATCATCGCGATGATCTTCATCACCTACCTGCTGTCGGCCTACAACATGCGGTGGATCGCGCGCCGGGCCGCGGCGCGACGCCGGTAACAGAAGCCGCCGCTCTCTATCCGACTCCGGTCGGCGGCTCGCCGCGGATCCTGATCCTCTTCAGCGACACGGGCGGTGGCCATCGGGCTGCGGCCCGCGCCCTGACCGACGCGCTCAAGCTCCTCGACTCGAGCAGCGTCGTCACCGTTGCCGATCCCCTGATCGGCCAGGGTCCCGTGATAGTGCGGCGGCTGGCGTCTCTGTACTCGCCCGTCATCCGTCGCTCCCGGGCGGCCTGGGGCGCCGTCTACCACACCAGCAACACCAAGGCGACGTTCGCCGCGATCCGCGCGGTTTTCGGACCGGCTGTCCGGCGCGTCGTGACGGAGCTGTTGAAGCAGCACGATCCGGACGTGGTCCTCTCCGTCCACCCGCTGCTCAACCACGTCGCGCACCAGGCGATCCGCAAGAGCGGCCGTCCCCGCGCACTCATGACCGTGATCACCGACCTGGTCGACTTCCACCGCGGCTGGACGTTCAGCCAGGCCGACCTCGTGGTCGCGCCGACCGAGGGCGCGCGCAAGGTCGCCCTGCGCCGGCGGGTGCCGTCCGACCGCGTCAAGCTCCTCGGCCTGCCCGTCGACCTGCGCTTCCGCCCGCCCGCGCCAGGCGAGAAGCAGGCCCTCCGCCGGCGATTCGGGCTCGATGAGCACCGGTTTACGGTCCTGGTCATGGGCGGCGCGGCCGGCGTCGGCGACCTCGCGGCTCAGGTGCGCGAGCTCGCCCTGGACCGCCAGCCATGGCAGCTGGTGGTTGTCTGCGGCCGCAACGAGAAGCTGAAGCGGCGGATCTACGAGATCGAGGCCAGGACACCAATGCTTGTGCTCGGCTTCGTCGACCACATGCCGGAGCTGATGCGCGCGTGCGACCTCGTCGTCACCAAGGCAGGGCCCGGCGCGATCGCAGAGGCGCTGGCGACCGGCGTGCCGCTGATCATCACCGGCTTCCTGCCCGGCCAGGAGTCGCCCAACGTCGACTTCGTCGTCGAGTCCGGGATCGGTGCCTTCGCGCCCAAAGAGGAGGACCTGCGCGACGAGGTCCGAGTCATGGCCGAGGGAGGCCCGACGTGGAGGGAGATGTCGCGTCGAGCAGAGGAGCTCGCCCACCCGTACGCGTCGTCCGACATCGCCCGGGAGTGCCTGCTGCTCGCGGCGCGCTACAGGGCTTCGGCGCAGGCGAGCCGGTAGGGGCACAACCGGCACCGCCGCCGCTCCGGTCGCGCGGGAAAGGCGCCGGCGCGAATGCCGCCCGCAACCTCCGACCCCTCGGCCTCGGCATCGCGCACCAACGCGCCCCCCGCTTCGACGCGCACCGTCTCGCCCGAGGCGAGGTAGACCACCTCGAGCTCGAGGGGGTCGAGCTTCAGCGCGCTCTTCGCGCCGAGGGCGTAGAGCGCCACCTGGAGGTCGCGCCGCCGGCGCGTGATCGGGCGGCCTGTCTTGTAGTCGATGATCCGCCAGCCTTCGCCGGTGGTGTCGATCCTGTCGATCACGCCGCGAAGCGTCCAGCCGTCGACCGCGACGCTGAACGGGTGCTCGAGGTAGGCGGGCACGGCATCGAACCCGCCCCGCGCCCGATACGCCTCTAGCTCGGCGGCGCCGTTGCGCTTGAACGCGGGAGCGCGTCGCTCATCTGGAAACGCCGTCGCGCTCCACACCCGATGGTGGAGCGCGCGCAGGCGCGCGGCGCTGACCGGCTGCCCCTGCCGGCGCAGCTCGCCTGCCTGGCGCAAGACTTCATGGAGGATCACGCCTTGCACCGCCTCCGCGCTCTGCGTCACCGGCAGACGCTGGACGTGGCGGTACCAGTACTGGCGAGGACAGTCGCGATAGGCGGTGATGGCGCTGAACGAGAGCTGGACGTCGCCGTCGTGGCCGTGGACCGAGACGATGGGGGTGATCGGCGCGGCCGCCGCGATCTCTCTTTCGCTGACGGCACGGCGCGCCGTTGTCCGCAGCTCATCCAGGAAGCGCGACGGGCGCCACCTTCGCCCTCCCTCGTAACGCGCCGCCCACGTCAGATACAGGCGCCTGCGCGCGCGAGTCATGGCGACGTACAGCAGCCGCCGCTCCTCGGCGATCACGTCCTCGCGACCGCGGACCAGCGGTTCGAGCACCGCGGCCGGAAGCTCGAAGCGCGGGAAGCGGGACGGTTGCGGAAGCCGGCCCTCGACGAGCGTGGGCACAAAGACCGTGTCGAACTCGAGCCCCTTGGACTGATGGATGGTCATGACCTGCACGCCGTCGGGGACGTCCGGCTGCGCTGGCTCCTCGTCCTCACCCGAGAGCAGGACAAGGTCGAGGTGGCGCATGAACGAGTCGAGCGAGTGGTCCGTCGACGCCTCGCAGAACTCGGCGATGTTCTCCGCGAACCTGCTCACGTCGGCGGTGGCGGGATATCGCGACTGCTCCATCAGCTCGAAGAAGAGGTCGCGGACGTCGAGGCGCCTGGCGACCTCCGCCAGCCGCTCGAGCAGCGGCCGCTGGGCCGAGGCCGCAGGGCGGGCCAGGGCGATCGCGTCGCTTGGGTCACGGACCACGCGCAGCATCGCGATCACGTCCCTGACCTCGGGCAGGTCGTGGAAGCCGTGGCCACCCACAACCACGTGAGGGACATCTGCCTCGGCGAGCCCCGCCGCGACCGGGCGCGCGATGGCGTTGGTGCGGCAGAGGACCGCGATGGAGGATGGTGCGAGGCCTTCTCGGACCAGCCGCGCCGCTTCCGCGGCGATGGCGGACGCCTCCGCCGCAGCGTCGCCGCATCCCCACAGCTGGACCGCCGGCCCGGCCTCGGTAGAGCGAAGCTGCTTGGGGATGCGGTCCGGGTTGTGGCCGATCAGGCCTGAGGCCGCGGCAACCACGCGCCTGGAGCTGCGCCGGTTCCGCCCAAGCGTCACCGTGCGCACGTCGCTGAAGCTGGTGAGAAAGCGCTCGAGGCTCGCGCGCGACGCCCCGCGAAAGCGATAGATCGACTGGTCGTCGTCGCCGACCACGAACGGGCTCCCCCGACCGGCGATCAATTCCACCAACCGCTCCTGGGCGAGGTTCAGATCCTGGTACTCGTCGACGAGGACGTTCGGGTAGCGCGCGGCGTAGCGTCGCAGCAGGGACGAGTCCTTCTCGAGCATCCGCACCGCGAGCAGCAGCAGGTCGTCGAAGTCGAGCAACCCCTGCCGGCGGCACTCGCGCTCATAGGCGCGGAAGAGCTTCACGCAGGCGCGCATCAGCGCTGCGCGTTCGCTGTCTTCGCTGGCCGCCGCCCAGGCCTCGAGGCGCCGCAGCGGAACGAGCTCCTGCTTCAGGCGCTCTAGCATCTGGAGCACCGGCGCGACGAGGTCGTCCGGCCGCTCGTCCCCGGTCAAGGCGGCATCCCCGATGCCCCACATCAGCTCCCTCGTCAGGATCCACCGCTCGGCGCCCGCAACGATCCGAAACCCCGGCGCCACGCCCACGGTGCGGCCGTCCTCGCGCAGCCAGCCGAGGGCCAGGGAGTGGAACGTGCCCACCGACGGCGCCTCGGCCGCGATCAGCTCCTCGATCCTGTGGCGCATCTCGTTCGCGGCCCGCTCGGTGAAGGTCATGACGAGGATCGACGCGGGGGTGACGCCCGAAGCCACCAGGCGCCTGAAGCGCTCAGCGATCACGGCCGTCTTTCCCGTCCCGGCGCCGGCGACGACGCGCACGGGGCCGCCGGTGATCGCGGCGGCGCGGAGCTGGTCGGCGCCCAGTCTCACTGCGGGGTCGCGCGCCCGATGCGCACGCGGAGGGTGCGCACCTTGCGGCCCAGCTCCGGCCGGTTGAGACGGGCGATGATCGTCTCCGCGTCGAGCCGCAGCTGGTGGGCGAGCGCAGGGTTCGCCGTCGTCACCAACAGGGTCCCCGACCGGAGCTCCACCTCGTCGCACAGGACCGCCACGTCGGGGCCCACCACCACCCGGAAGGCGGCCGCCACCTGGCCGCCCATGAGCCGCCCGCCGCCGGGCTGGCGGCGGAGCACCTTCGGCAGGATATTGCCCAGCTTATCCACAGGCCTCGATCGTGCCCGCGGTCACGGTCCAGACCATCGCCGCGGCGATCAATTCGGGCGGAAACGGGCCTGCCTCCACCGACGTGACGATGACCTGGCCGCCGGACGCGACCTCGTTGAGGAGGGCGGCCCGTCGGTCTCCATCGAGCTCTGAGAGCACGTCGTCCAGCAAGAGCACCGGCCTCTCGCCCGTGCGCCTCTCCATGAGGGCCGCTTCGGCCAGCTTCAGGCTGACGACCGCGGTGCGCTGCTGGCCCTGAGAGCCGAAGGAGCGGGCGTCCTGGCCGCCCAGCAGGATGCGCAGGTCGTCCCGGTGCGGACCGACTCCTGTGGACCCTCGGCGGAGGTCCTCGGACCTCGAGTTATGCACAGCCTCGGCCAGGTTGTCCGGAGGGCCCTCGTAATGGACCTCGAGGCGCTCCCCGGCTGCGATCTGGCCGTGACATCTGGCGGCCTCAGGTTCGAGCGCCGACGTCGCTTTGGCGCGCGCGCCAACGATCTCGCCGCCGACACGCACGAGCTCCTCGTCCCAGGCGTCCAGCATGTCCTCGCCGCCCTCGCCTGCCGCGATCCGCTTGAGCAGGCTGTTGCGCTGCTCGAGCACCCGGCGCAGCCCGGCCAGCGCTCGGGCGTACCCCGGCTCGACCTGGACCAGCATCTGGTTGAGGAAGCGCCGCCGCAGCTCAGGACCGGCCTTGACCAGGCCGAGGTCGTCCGGCCAGAAGAGGGTCACTCTGAAGTTGCCGGGCAGGTCGACCGCGCGCCGCCGGGCGCCGTCCACCTCGATCGTGCGTCGCGTGCGTTCTCCCTCGACGTCGAAGGCGATCGAGAGCTGGCGAGTCGACTGGCCGCTGGCGACTTCGGCCTCGATCCGCGAGCGCGGTCCGACCGGGCCCACGAGCTCGTGCTCGCGGCGCGCCCGCGGGGACGACGAGAGAGCCAGCATCGCCACGGCCTCGAGCAGGTTCGTCTTGCCCTGTCCGTTGGGGCCGATGAACACGTTGACGCCGGGCCCGGGCGTCAGGTCCAGTTGCGCGTAGTTCCGGTGGTTGCGGAGACGTAGGCGACGAAGGCGCACCTCTTTCTGGTGCGCTACGACATGGCCACCCGCACGGGCATGATCACGTACAGGTAGTGCTCCTTGCCCGGCGGTCGCATCAGCCCCGGGCTGAGAGGTCCGTCGAACAGCAACTCGACCTCGTCCTCCCCAATCACACCAAGGGCGTCCAGGACGTAGCGGGCATTGAAGGCGATCTGGATATCGGAGCCGTCGACGTTGGCGGTCATCTCGGCTCTGCTGTCGCCGACCTCGTTGGTCGTGGCCGAGAGCGTGAGCGCCCCCGACTGGGCCTTGAGGCGGATGACGTTGGCGCTGTCGCGGGCGAAGAGCGACACCGCCCGCACCGTTTGGGTGAGCTCACCAGTGGCCACCCTCACGGTGGTCGAGCTCTTGCTGGGGATAACCTGTGCGTAGTTTGGATACTTTCCGTCGATAAGCCTCGAGGTCAACTCGGAGCTTCCGGCGCGGAAGAACACCTGATTGCGAGCCTTGGAGATGATCACCTCGACCGTCCCCGGCTCGCCCTTCAGAACCCGCGACAGCTCGGCGAGGGCGCGCGCCGGCACGATCAGGCTGGCGTCAAGGTCGGTCGATCCCGCCGCCGCCAGCTTGCGCACCGCGAGACGGTGGCCGAACAAGGTCGTCCAGCCCCACCTCCAGCCGGTCCCCTTCGTCCGGCTTCGGCCCGGGCGGGAACTCCTCCGCCTCGATGCACTTGATGTGGGTGTCGAACCGGGCGCAGCGGAGGCTCAGCGACTGGGTGGCGCTGTCCAGGGTCATCTCGAGGTTGTCGTCCGGCAGGGTGCCGACGAAGTCGGTCAGCAGACGGGCGGGGGCGGTGGTGGAACCTTCGGAACTGACCTCGGCGGGGACGAGCTTGCGAATGCCGATCTCGAGGTTGGTCGCTGTGAGCGCCAGCCCCTCAGACGTGGTCTCGATGAGGATGTTGTTCAGGATGGGCAAGGTCGTCCGGCTGGAGATGGCACGCGAGACGACCTGCAGAGCCTGGCCCAAAACCGCAGGCCTGCACGTGACCTTCATCTGAGCTGCGAGAACTTTGGCATTCAAGACAGTTGTCCCCCGTTGAGATTGATTCTCTTAATTGAAGTTATCCGTAACCGATAACAGTAAGCGCTGTGCGGACTGTGGATGTCGAGATCATTTACCGATCGAAATCCATGGTGGAAAAGCTCTGGGGAAGCCACGTGCCAGCCGTCGAGCGCGGGGGACTCGGTGGGGAGGAAATGACCGCCAGGCGTCCATCCCACGCGCTTCCCAAGCCGGTTTGCAAAAACTGTGGATCTCACTGCACGTAGAGCTTTTCGCGGATCGACTGCACCTCGTAGCGCAGCCTTTCATCCTCTTTCAGCTCGTTGGCGATCTTCTCGATGGAGTGGAGCGCGGTGGTGTGGTCGCGTCCGCCGAAAGCCTTGCCGATGGCGGGTAGCGATGACGGTGTCTCCTCACGCACGAGGTACATGGCGACCTGGCGCGGAAAGACGATGTGCTTGTCGCGGCGCTTGCCTTTCATGTCGTCGAGCGTGACGTTGTAGTAGTCGGCGACGAGCGTCTGGATCCGCTCCACGTTGATGGGCTTGCGTGTGCCGGCCGGGATGATGTCGGACAGCAGCCGCGCCGCTTCCTCCTCATCGATCTGGCGCTGGTGCACGGCGGCGAAGGCCTGCACCCTCGTGAGCGCTCCCTCGAGCTCGCGGATGTTGCGCTGCACCTTGTGGGCGATGAAGCTCAGGACCTCCTCCGGGATCAGGCTCCCGTTGTTGCCGAGCTTGGAATGGAGGATGGCGAGCCGGGTCTCGAAGTCTGGCGGCTGGATGTCGGCGATGAGGCCCCACTCGAACCGGGAGCGGAGCCGGTCCTCCAGCGTGGGGATCTCCTTGGGGGGCCGGTCGGAGGAGATGACGATCTGCTTGTTGATCTCGTGCAGCGCATTGAACGTGTGAAAAAACTCTTCCTTCGTGCGGTCCTTGCCGGCCAGGAACTGCACGTCGTCGATGAGCAGCACGTCGACTGTGCGGTATTTGTGCCGAAACTCGCCCATACGCGCGGTGGCGATGGAGCTGATCACCTCATTCGTGAACTGCTCCGACGTCAGGTAGACGACACGCTTGCGCGGGAATCGGTCGTGGACCTCGTGGCCGATGGCGTGCATGAGGTGCGTCTTCCCCAGGCCCACGCCTCCATAAAGGAAAAGTGGGTTGTAGCTGTCGCCGGGAGCCTCGGCCACCGCCTTCGCGGCCGCGTGCGCGAACTGCGAGTTGTGGCCGACGACGAATGATGAAAACCGAAATCTGGCATTGAGCTCTGACGGCGGCACCGCCGCCTCGACGACCGCGTCCGCGCTGTTCTCATGTCCGTTCTCGGAGGCATGGTCGTCATCGCCGTCGAACAGGGTGTGCGCGTGTCGGTGCTGCGACGGCGCGATCACGAAGTCGATGTCGACCTCCGAGCCGGTCACGGCCTGCAGCGTCTCCTGGATGAGTCCTGAGAACCGATCCTCGAGCCAGTCCTTCGCGAGCTTGCTCGGCACGCCGATCCGAAACGTGCCGCCGTCGGCCGAAACGACCGACGTGTTCTTGAGCCACATGTCATACGTCCGCTTCGCCAGCTGGAAACGCAGCTCTTCCTGCACCTGTGACCAGATCTGGTCCTGGTTCAACCCACCACCTCCCTTGCCATCCCCCGCCACCGGCTGTGGATTGGCGCCGCCCACTCTGTGGACCCCAAGCGCTGCCCTTCTGTAAATACTGTGGACAAACTGGGGTTAACCAGCCTGCCTCCGGTGACCGCGGTCCGGCCCACGCGGCGGCCTGCAGTTCGCGCCGCCGGGGACCGCGGATTCAACCGAAGCTCTTCGAGCATGAGCTCCGCCTCCTTGGTGCCTTGTGGAAAAGAGCGGATGGGATTTCCACAGGCTGGCGGCCCCGACCCGTCCGAAATCCGCTATCCGGTCCTTGCCGAAATATGGAAGCGGCGTTGTATGACTAAATGTTGCTTACTAGTAAGGTTTCGTTGGAGGGAGGCTGAATTTTGTACTGGATCAGTGCTGCGGCGCGTAGTACGGTTGCTTCCGGGCGGGGACTATATCACCGGCCTGTGGATACCGCAAGGCACGTTGCGCGCACGATGAAGTTACAGCCGCGGTATCACGAGTTGGTTTTTCGTGGTCCGGTATGCTGGCGCGATCAAACGGACCTACCAGCCCAAGAAACGTTACCGCCGCCGTGTCCACGGCTTCCTGCGCCGGATGAGCACCCGCGGCGGCGCGCGCGTGCTCCGCAGCCGGCGCCGCAAGGGCCGCGAGCGGCTGGCCTAGCGCCGCGCGAAGGCGCAGCTCCCAATCAAGCGCCGTCTCCGGCTTCGCCGCCGCTCCGACTTCCAGACGGCCATCTCGGGAAGGCGTTTCCACAGCGGCCGAGCCCTGGTCGCCTTCGCGGTGCCCAGCTCGGGGGCGGAGTCGCGCGTGGGCGTGACCGTGAGTCGGGGTATCAAGACCTCGGTCGACCGCAACCGCGCCCGCCGGCGTCTGCGGGACGTCGCCCGGTCGGCGTTGCTCGCGTCTGATTCGCCGCTGCGGCGCAGGGGAATACGATATGACGTGGTCCTGATCGCCCGCCCTGCGGCGCTCGAAGTTCCGTTCGCCGACCTCAGGGCGGAGGCTGCGCTGGCTGCGCTCAGGCTCGCCAACTTGACGCCATGACGAAGCTTTTCCTGATCTTGATCCGCGGATATCAGCTGACGCTCGCGCGCGTCCTCCCGCCGGCCTGCCGCTACTACCCGTCGTGCTCGCACTACACGTACGAGGCGATCGA
Source organism: Chloroflexota bacterium (assembly GCA_005889135.1). Lineage (GTDB taxonomy): Bacteria > Chloroflexota > Dormibacteria > Dormibacterales > Dormibacteraceae > 40CM-4-65-16. The sequence goes on along the minus strand of VBEK01000180.1, from coordinate 6,655 downwards.
GCGCTACGGCTGGCTCAAGGGAAGCTGGATGGGTGCGGGGCGCATAGCCCGCTGCCATCCGTTCGCCGCGGGCGGCTACGACCCGGTGCCCTGATGGGCCAGTTCTTCAACTTCCTCCTGCCCATCCACAGCCTCTGGTGGGCGATCTTCGGCGTCAGCCTCGACTGGCTGCTGCGCGCGATCTACACCCAGGTCCAGGCCATTCCAGTGTTCGCCACGATCGGCGCGTACGGCGTGGCGATCATCGCCATCACGCTCATCATCCGGGCTCTGCTCGCTCCGCTCCTGCAGTTTCAGCTCATGACCTCGCGCCGCGCCATGGTCGAGCAGCGCAAGCTGGCCCCCCAGGTCGCCGAGCTGCGCAAGAAGTACAAGAAGGACCCGCAGCGGCTGAACGCGGAGACGATGAAGCTCTACCAGGAGCACGGGATCAACCCGCTCGGCCAGTTCGTCGGCTGCCTGCCGATGGTCGTGCAGATGCCGGTGCTGATCGCGCTCTACTACGTCTTCACCAACTTCTCGCATCAGTCGCACGCGGCCCAGCACTTCCTCTTCGTGCCCAACCTGAACGTGAACCCCAGCCAGGCCGCCCTGTTCACCGTTTTCGGGTTTGGCATCCCCGGGTTGGCCTACATCGTGTTCCCGCTGCTCGCGGCCCTGACCACCTACGTGCAGTCGAAGATGATGCAGATGCCGCCGACGGCGAACCCGACGGAGCAGGAGCAGCAGACGCAGCAGATGCAGCGGACGATGGTCCTGATGTCGCCGGTGCTCATCGGCGCCTTCGCCCTCAACGTCCCCGCCGGCCTCGGCCTCTACTGGTTTGTCGGGAACTGCGTCAGTATCATTCAGCAGAGCTTCGTCGTCGGGTGGGGGAACGTGCTTCCCAAACGATTCAAGCCGGTCGCGGGAGGAGCTCCTCCGCCGGCGGCCGGGAAAGCCTCGGTCAACGGCCAGAAGACCGGGCCGCCCCCACTCCAGGCCAGGCCTAAGGCCAGGAACAAGGCCCAGAAACGCTAAGGAGACGGACAGGTGAAATCCTCAATAGGCCGGGGCCGGACCCTCGATGAGGCCGTCGACGCGGCGCTGATCGAGCTCCAGGAGAGCCGGCGCAACGTCGACGTGAAGATCCTCAGCGAGACCGCCGAGGAGACTGTGGTCGAGGTCGCCGTGATCGACCAGAGCGCGCCTGTCGCATCCGCCGCCGGGGCCCCCGTCAACGGCAAGGCGGAGATCGCCCGCACGCTCGTCGAAGGGTTGCTCAAGCACATGGGCGTGCGCGCCCAGGTGTCGGTCCGGGTGGGGGCGGAGCCGATCACCCTGGACATCAGCGGCCGCGACCTCGGCGCCCTGATCGGCTGGCGTGGCGAGACGCTGCGCGCGCTCCAGGCGGTGACCAACGTGATGGTCGGCAAGCACCTCGAGGAGGGGGAGCGAGTGATCGTCGACGTCGAGCGCTACCGCCAGCGCCGCGAGCACACGGTGCGCGAGATCGCGATGCGTGCCGCGCGGCAGGTGAAGATGACCGGCGACGCGATCACGCTCGACGCCATGCAGCCCTTCGAGCGCCGCGCCATCCACCTGGCGCTGGAGGGCGACCCTGACGTCACCAGCTCGAGCATCGGCGAGGAGCCGGAGCGGCGGGTGGTCGTCGGGCCGCGCAAGCCGGCCGACGGCTAACGGAGGTCCCTCGGCAGGCCGGGCCGCGGAGCGGATCCGGCGGGCCATCGCGCTGGTCAACTCCGTGGCCGACGAGGCGGGCGACGAGGAGATCACCCCGACCGAGATCGCGGAGGCGATCCGCGACTGCCTCGAGCTGAGCGAGGTCGACGACGTGGCGAACGTGCGCCGCTACCTGGGTGAGGCGCTGGACGCGGTCTCGGACGGCATGCCGGCCGACTTCGTCGCGATGACTCTTTACGCCGCCCTCGGCGCGCTGCGCGAAGGCTCCTCCAACTAGCCGCTCCTATACTTTCCGTTCCCATGCCGTCGCCGCACCACGTCCACGAGCTGCGCGGCGGTGCTCGCCTCGTCCTCGAAGCGATGCCCGAGCGGCATTCCACGAGCGTCGTCCTGATGTTCGCCGGGGGTTCGCGACTGGAGGACGACAGGCTTGGCGGCGTGTCCCACTTCATCGAGCATCTCTACTTCAAAGGCACGCGCCGGCGGCCGTCCTCGAAACAGATCGCCGACGCCATCGAGGGAGTCGGCGGCTTCATCAACGCGTCCACGGACAAGGAGCTGACCGCCTACTGGGTGCGCGTCCCGGCGGAGCACACGAGCCTTGGCGTGGACGTCCTCTTCGACATCGTGGCCAACTCCAGGCTGGACGCCGCAGACGTCGAGAAGGAGCGTGTGGTCATCCTCGACGAGCTGCGCATGTACCAGGACCAGCCGCAGGAGCTGGTCCAGAACCTGTTCGAAGAGCTGATCTGGCCCGGACATCCGCTCGGCCGCGACATCGCCGGCACCGAGGCGTCGGTGTCGCGACTGACGCGCGACGACATCCTCGAGTACGCCGACGCGCACTACAGGCTGCCCAACCTGGTCATCGGCGCGGCGGGCTCGCTGGACATGGCCGGCACCGTCGACATGGTGGCGCGCGGGCTCTCGCTGCGGGCCGATCCGGACGGCGCCATCTCGCCGTCGCCGCCGGCTCCCCTCGACTCGCCGCGCGTCCTGGTGCGCCGCCGGGACACGGAGCAGGCGCACGTGTGCCTGGGCGCCCGCGCGCTCAGCTACCTGGACCCGGACCGCTACGCCCTCGATCTCTTCAACACGGTGCTGGGCGAGGGCATGAGCTCACGCCTCTTCCTCAACATCCGTGAGCGCCTGGGCCTGGCGTACGACGTGCACAGCTTCACGCAGAAGCACCGCGATACCGGCTATCTCGGCGTGTACGTCGGCGTCGAGCCGCGCAAGGCGCCGGACGCGGCCAACGCGGTGATGGCCGAGCTGCGCGGCATGGGCGAGGCCGAGGTCTCCGATGAGGAGCTGGCGCGCGCGAAAGAGTTCACCAAAGGACGCCTCCGCCTGGAGCTGGAGACGACCAACGGCGTGGCGTTCTGGCTGACCTATCAGCAGCTCCTGCTCGGCTCGATCAAGTCCATCGACGAGGAGCTTTCGCTGGTGGACGCGGTCACCGCCGAGGACGTGCGGCGGGTGGCGAAGCAGGTGCTGAGCGGTCCGATGCAGATGTCTGTGGTCGGACCGTTTCCACGAGATTCCGCCTTCCGGCTCGCGATCGGGGCCTGACGGCCGCCGGCGCCACGCGGGCCTAGGCCGCCTCCGGCACGTAGCCCGCGAAGACGGTGCCCGACTCGAGCGCCGGCATCTTCTTGTAGATGTCGAAGTCGGCGAGCGGCCAGATCCGGAACCACGCCTTGCCGTCGATGCGGTCGCGGCTGATGGGCCCGAAGAAGCGCGAGTCCTGGGAGCGGTTGCGGTTGTCGCCCATGACGAAGTACTCGTCCGCGCCCAGCACCCTCCCCGATGAGTTTTCCGGCCAGTTCGTGTCGCTGACCCACGCCTCCGGCAGGTAAGGCTCGTCGAGCCTGTGGCCGTTGATGTAGACGACCCCGCTGCGGATCAGGATTCGCTCGCCGGGCAGGCCGATGATGCGCTTGATGAAGTCAGTCGAGTTGTTGGTCGGCGGGCGCAGGATGACGATGTCGCCGCGCTGCGGCGCATGGAGCCGATAGTCGATCTTGTTCGCGATCAGGTAGTCGTTGTTGTCGAGCGTCGCGTACATGGACAGCCCCTCGACGTGCACGGCCTGGACGGCGAAGCTGATGCCGACATAGAGAATGACGGCCAGAACGACCACCTCGGCCACCTCGCGCAGGAGCGAAGACGCCGCGGAACGTTCGTTGGAGGCGGCGCCAGCCGCTTGCTCGTGTTGGGCCGCCATGCCTGTTAGGAAACGAGCTTAGCGCAGACCCGTTCCAGCTCTTCCCGGCTGGAGTACCGGAGTTCGATGCGGCCCCGGTTGAGCGAGCCGACGAGCTTGATCGGCAGGCCGAGGCTCGACTCGACGTCGGCCGCGATGGCGCGCAGCTCGGCGGTCGAGTCGTTGCGCCGGCGCCGGCGCGGGCGGTAGGCGCGGACCCAGTTCTCGGTCTGCCGCACCGAGAGGTGCTTGGCGATCACCACCTTGAGCCCGTGCTCCTGGGCCGCCTGACCCTCGAGCGCGATCAGCGCGCGGCCGTGGCCTGCCGTGATGACGCCCGAGCCGACGGCCGACTGCACGGCCGCGCAGCCCGCGAGCAGGCGCAGCGACTGCGTGACCGACACCCGGTGCCTGCCCAGTCGCCGCGCGACTTCCTCGTGCGTGAGGCCGAAGTCTTCGATGAGCCGGCGGAGACCGCGCGCCTCCTCGATGGCGTCGAGGTCGGTGCGCTGAAGGTTCTCGATCAGGCCGAGCACGAGCTGTTCGTCGTTGCCGGCGTCGTCACGCACGACCGCCGGCACGCTGCGCAGGCCCGCGAGACGAGCCGCGCGCCACCGACGCTCGCCAGCGATGAGCTCATAGCCGTCGGCGAGACGGCGCACGAGCAGCGGCTGAAGCACGCCGTGCAGACGGATGGACTCGGCGAGCTCACCCATAGGCTCTGCGTCGAAGCGGGTGCGCACCTGCTGGTGCGACGGACGGATCTGGTCGACCGCGATCATCTGCGGCACAAGGGCTTCGCCCTCGGCCGACATCGGGATCAGCGCGTCGAGCCCGCGGCCGAGTCCTCGTGGTCTTGGTTGGCTCATCGTTCCAACAACTCCTTCGCGAGCGCGCGATACGCGACCGCGCCTCGACATGTGGGATCGAACTCCAGCACCGACTTACCGTGGCTGGGCGCTTCGCTGATGCGCACGTTGCGTGGGATCAGGGTTTCGAGCAGGTGGTGTGGATGGGAGCGCCGCACCGCCTCGAGCACGTCCCACGCGAGCGTGGTCCGGGCGTCGAACTGCGTGATCAGGATGCCTGCGATCGCGAGCTTGGGATTGAGCCGCGCGCGTACGAGCTGATGGGTGTACATCAGGTGACGCAAGCCTTCGAGCGCGAAGTATTCGGACTGCGTCGGGATGAGCATGCTCGTCGCCGCGACCAGGGCGTTGAGTGTCAGAAGGCCGAGCGACGGCGGGCAGTCGATCAGGACGATCTCGACGCCGGCCAGAGGCGTGGACATCGCGGTGCGAAGCAGTCTCTCGCGCTCCGGCATCGAGGCCAGCTCGACCTCGGCGCCCGCCAGGTCGATGTGCGATGGCACCAACGACAGGCCTTCGACGCTGGTCGGATGAACGACCTCCTGGATCGACGCCTGGCCGGTGAGCAGGTGATAGACGTTGCGCCGCGCCCGCGCCGGGTCGAATCCCAGTCCGGATGTGGAGTTCGCCTGCGGGTCGAGGTCGACCAGCAGCGTCGGGTGCCCGACCTCGGTCATGGCGGCGGCGAGGTTGATGGCGGTGGTCGTCTTGCCGACGCCCCCCTTCTGGTTCACCACCGCGATCACGGGCGCGGCCACAGTCGCCAATATGTTGGGCCTGGCCTCGCTGGCGGATCCTACATCTGGGGTCATGGGCGAAATTTTAGTCCTGGCTGGGCCGCCTGGCGACCCTGGTTGTTAAGACGGTTCGGTGGAGCGGCGACGGCGTTCGGCCCAGATCGCGTAGGCCGTGACGGTGACCAGCGCCGTTTCGACGACGAGGGCGACGACGAGTGTCGCACCCCCGAGACTGATGCCGCCCAACAGGTTGTAGGCGCAGTGGCAGGTGGCCGAGGTCGTGGTGTTCGTGTACTTGCGGATGAAGCCCAGCGCGACGGCGAGCACGAGGATCGCGACGGTATCGATGGAGAGGCTGTACTGGACGTGGAGCGAGGTGAACACGATCGCCGTGGGCAGGAGGCCGAGGCGCGGCTGCAGGGCGCCGCGGAAGAGGACGTCCTCGCACAGCCCGGGCGCAAGGCCCAGGGCGATCACACCGAGCAGGCTCCCGGTCAGGAGCTGGTTGGTGTGTTCGTTCGAGTCGGCGATGCGGCGGGCCAGCTCTGGCGTCAAGGCCTGGCCTGCGACCTGTGCGAGCACCGCCACGACCACGAAGACTCCGGCCGCGGCCAGCGCCAGGCTCACCTGCCACCACCTTGGCCAGACGAGTCCGAGCCGGCTCATCGCTCCGGGAGGCTCGCGCCGGATCAGAACGCCGACGCCGACGAACGCCAGGATCAGGAACGCCGACTCGCCGAGGACGAGGTCGCCGACGGACAGGGGCGGCAGGGAGCTCGCCGACCCGAGGGTGTCGGTGAAGAGCACCGTGGCGACGTTGAATCCAAACAGGATCGCCGCCAAGGACAGCGCGAGCGCGTGCACGGGGTTGTCCGCGTCGATGGGCACGGCCCGAGCCACGCGGTCCCGCACCGGCCTGGCTGCCACGACGGCCGCGACAAAGCCCGTGACGATGATCGCCGCGTCGAGACCCTGCCTGGAGACGCCGACGATCTTCGGCCCGACGAGCTGCGCCCCAGCAAGGTCGAGCGCACCGAACAGGCACACGCCGCCCCCGACCAGGCCGGGCAGCACCTCCGAGGCCAGGCCGGCCCAACGCTTCCCGACCGCGACGTTGGCGAGGATGACGAGCGGCAGCGCGCTCAGCTCGACGACGAAGG
>VBEK01000179.1 GCA_005889135.1 Chloroflexota bacterium | reverse complement strand
CCCGCCCGCCGCCAGGCGTGACGCGTCGGGCCAATCCGGGCGGTGCGAAAGCGCCAGGACGTAGCCCACCGAGAGAAGAAAAGCGGCGTGGCTCACGCCGGCGACGAGCCGGTCGTGCGTGACCGCGTCCATGAACACCGGGCGCGCTCCGGTCGCCTCGACCAGCCTGGTGATCGCCGGCTCGTCCCGCGTCAGCACCCACGGCGCGCCCTCGAACATGGTCGCGTCGGCGGCATCGATGCCACCCGCCTCCTTGCCGCACATCGGGTGCCCGCCGACCAGCTCGATCCCCTCCGCCGCCGCCCACTCCATCACCGCCGCCTTGGTGCTGGCCATGTCGGTCACCGGCACGCCAGGCGCCTTGAGCGCGATCTGAGCGAACACCTCGCGCAGGGCGTTGATGGGCGCGGCCACGACGACGACCTCCGCCATCTCCACCACCGAGAGGTCCGTGTTCGCGCTCGCTACGACCTCACGGTCCAGCGCCTTGCGCACGACGACGGGGTTCGGATCGCTGCCGACGACGACCACGTCCGGCCGCGCGACCTTCAAGGCCTGGGCGAACGAGGAGCCCATCAGGCCCAGCCCCACCACCGCGACAGTGGCCACGCAGCTCTACGCCAGCTGCTTCTGCATCGCGCCGAGCACCCGCCGGACGTCGGCCATCATCCGATCGAACGCGTCGAAGTCAAGCGACTGCGCGCCGTCGGACAGCGCCTGACTTGGCTGCGGGTGGACCTCGATGATCAGCCCGTTCGCACCCGCAGCGATCGCTGCCAGCGACATCGGCCCCACCAGCGTCCACTTTCCCGTCGCCTGCGACGGGTCCACGATCACGGGCAGGTGCGACAGCTCGCGTACCAGCGGCACCGCGTTCAAGTCCAGCGTGAACCGCGTCGCCGTCTCGAACGTGCGGATGCCGCGCTCGCACAGGATCACGTCGCGGTTGCCCTGGGACAGGATGTACTCCGCCGCGAGCAGCCACTCCTCGATGGTCGACGACATGCCACGCTTGAGCAGCACCGGCTTGCCGGACCGGCCCGCCTCCTGCAGCAAGGCGTAGTTCTGCATGTTGCGCGTGCCGAGCTGGAGGATGTCGGCGTACTTCGCCACCAGCGCGACGTCGCCCGGCGACACCACCTCCGTCACGACCTTCAATCCCGTCTCGTCGCGCGCCGCGGCCATCATCTTCAGCGCCGATTCGCCCAGGCCCTGAAACGAGTAAGGCGACGTGCGCGGCTTGAACGCGCCGCCGCGAAGCACCCGCGCGCCCTGGGCGGCGACGTGCCGGGCAGTCTCGAGCAGCATCTCCTCGCCCTCGACCGAGCACGGGCCGGCCATGATCACGACCTCGTCGTCGCCGATCTTGAGCCCTCCGACGTCGACGACGGTGTCGTGACGCCGGAACTCCCGGCTCGCGAGCTTGAAGGGCTTGGTGATGGGGATGATCTCCTGGATGCCGCCGAGGTGCGAGAAGGCGTCCCGGTAGGCGTAGGCGTTGCCGCCGATGACGCCGATGACCGTCCGCTCCTCGCCGCGCGACAGCTCGGTCTTGAGCCCGATCTCCTCGACGCGCTCGACGACCGCGTCGATCTCGGCTTTGGTCGCCTGGTGAGACATGACGATGATCACGGGCGTGAGGCCTCGAGGTCGGCCTTGATCGCCTCCGCGCCGCGCAGGTACGCAAAGCGCATCGCCGTCTGCGGCCGTGGCGTGTTGTAGAGGATCAGCACGCGGATGCACATCGGCACGGCACGTGGATTGGCGCTGGTCACGTTCATGTCGTGGCCGCACAGCAGCGCCACCTGCGTCCAGCCAAGGCGCCGCGCGGCGTGGGCGGGAAACTCGGCGTCGAGGTCGGTGGTGGTGGTGAAGAACGCGCACGCGATGTCGGACGGGTCGAGGTCGTTGAGCGCGGAGAGCTCGCCCAGCAGCTCCGCGGTGGCCTCGTTGATCGCCTCCGCCGTGTTCGCCGTTGCGGTCGTGGCGCCGCGAATCCCCCTTACCGGCACGCTTTGAGAAGCTCCCTGACCAGAGCGACGCCATCGCCGGCGCGGTCGATCTCGTCGACGATGGCGCTGCCCACGACCGCGGCGTCGAGCTTGCCGCGCAGCGCCTTGAGGTGGTCCTGGCGCGAGATCCCGAAACCGGCCGCGACAGGCAGCTCGGTGCGCTTGCGCACCTCCGCAAGCAGCTCCAGGATCCCGGGCGGCAGCTCCTTGCGCACGCCCGTGATACCCGTGACGGTGACGCAGTACACGAAGCCGCTCGAGTGGGCGCAGATGGCGTCGACGCGGTTGGGTGGTGAGGTGGGCGCGACCATGAACACGGTGTCCAGCGAGGCCGACCGCAGCCAGCCCGCGACCGGCTCCGCCTCTTCGATCGGCAGGTCGGGAACGATCACTCCCGCGACTCCGGCCTGCGCCGCCTCGGCGGCGAACTTGCGCGGGTCGTAGTTCAGCACCGGGTTGATGTAGGTCATGAGCACCACGGGCACGCCCTCGCGCGCCACCGCGTCGGCGACCTCGAGGGCGCCCGCGACCGTCATGCCGGCCGCCAGCGCGGCCTGGCCCGCGCGCTGGATGACCGGGCCATCCGCGAGCGGGTCGGAGTGCGGAATGCCGATCTCGAGCGCCGCGACTCCCGCGCCGGCGAGCCTCTTCCCCACCTCGATCGAGCGCTTCTTCGACGGGTGCCCGGCCATGATGTAGGCGACGAGCTTCAGGTCGCCTTCGGCCTTGAGCGCCTTCTCGAGTCGAGAGGTTGCCTCAGCCACCATCGGCGTCTAGGGGTCCGCGCGAAGTCACTGCGTCAGCCTCTGGCTTCGTGGGGATGGAGTCCATGTCCTTGTCGCCGCGCCCCGACAGGCAGACGAGGATCCGCCCGCCCGGCCCGAGGTCCCTGGCGATCACGCCCGCCTGGTGGATCGCGTGCGCGGGCTCCAGCGCGGGCATGATGCCCTCGAGACTGGTGCAGAGGTGGAACGCGGCCAGGGCCTCTTTGTCCGTCACCGCCACGTACTCCACCCGCTCGATGTCGCGGAGGAAGGCGTGCTCCGGGCCGACGCCCGGGTAGTCGAGCCCCGCCGAGATCGAGTGCGTGGGCAGGATCTGCCCGTCGCCGTCCTGGAGGACGTAGGAGTAGGTGCCGTGCAGCACCCCCGGCCGCCCGCCGACCAGCGACGCCGCGTGCTCCCCGGTGCGGATCCCCTTGCCCGCCGCCTCGACCCCGACCAGGGACACGTCGCGGTCGTCGAGGAAGGCGGTGAAGATGCCGATCGCGTTGGAGCCGCCGCCGACGCACGCGACCACCACATCCGGCAGCTTGCCGTCGAGCGAGAGGTACTGCTCGCGCGCCTCATCGCCGATCACGCGCTGCAGGTCGCGCACCATCTCGGGGTACGGGTGCGGCCCGACCACCGAGCCGATGATGTAGTGGGTCGTGCGCACGTTGGTCACCCAGTCGCGGATCGCCTCCGTGGTCGCGTCCTTCAATGTCTTCGACCCGCTCTTGACCTCGACGACCTCGGCGCCCAGGAGCTTCATCCGGCGGACGTTCATCGACTGCCGGCGCATGTCCTCGGTGCCCATGTAGACGGTGCACTCGAGCCCGAACCGCGCGCACACCGTCGCCGTTGCCACTCCGTGCTGCCCCGCGCCGGTCTCGGCGATGATCCGCTTCTTGCCCATGCGCAGGGCCAGCAGCGCCTGGCCGACCGCGTTGTTGAGCTTGTGCGCGCCGGTGTGGCACAGGTCCTCGCGCTTGAAGTGGATGTGCGTGCCGCCGAAGTGCTCGCTCAGCCGCGTCGCGGCGTAGAGCGGAGTCGGCCGGCCGATGAACGCGCGGCGATGTCCGGCCAGCTCGAGCTGGAACTGCGGGTCGGCCTTGGCCTCGTGCCACATGTCCTCGAGCTCGCGCAGCGCGCTCATCAACGTCTCCGGCACGTACTGGCCGCCGAAGGCGCCGAAGCGCCCGTCGACCGGGTGAGTCAGCGCCGCGCGCGACACCTAACGCCCTGTCTCCGCGCGACGCACGGCCTGCACGAACTCGTGGACCTTGTACGGGTCCTTGACCCGCACCCGCGCCTCGACCCCGCTGGAGACGTCCACCCCATATGGCCGGAACTCGCTCACGAGACTGCCCACGTTACCCGGTTGGAGACCGCCTGCGATGAACACGCGGCGCGATTCCAGCAGCTTGCGCGCCGCCTCCCAGTCCCAGGTGCGGCCGGTGCCGCCGCGCTGGTCCGGCGACCAGGAGTCGAGCATGATCGGGTCGGGCCAGTCCGCGGCCCCCCTTACGTCGCCGTCGCGGACCTTGAGCACCTTCATCGCCGGCCGGCCGGCGTCGAAGCCGGGCGCCTCGGACCCGTGGAGCTGGAGCAGGTCGAGGTCGACGTAGTCCGCGATCTCGCGCACCTCCTCCGGCGGCTGGTCGATGAAGACACCTACGATCGTGGGCCGCACCGGCATCTCGTCCACGATCGCCTTCGCGTCCTCGGGCGCGACCCGGCGGTCGGAGTCGCAGAAGTGGAAGCCGATCATGTCCGCGCCTGCGTCCGCGGCCAGGCGGGCGCCCTCGAGGTCGCAGATCCCGCAGATCTTGATTCGAATCATGCGCGCTATACCCCACGAACGCTGGCGCGTTCGCGGGGGCCCCTGAACTGCGCGCGCCCGGCGATTCGAATCACGCCGCCAGCTCACGGATCTGGCCCGCAGGGTCGGTCGATCGCATCAGCAGCTCTCCGACCAGGATGGCGTCCGCCCCCGCCTCGCGCATGCGGCGCGCGTCGTCGGGTCCGTGGATCCCGCTCTCGGCCACCAGGACGACCTCCTTCGGCACGAGGTTGCGCAGCCTCTCGGTCAGGCCAAGGTCGACGCGGAAGTCGCGCAGGTTGCGGTGGTTGACGCCGATCGCCTTCGCGCCCGCCTCGATCGCGACCACCGTCTCCGCCTCGTCGTGGACCTCGACGAGCGCCGCCACGCCGCGACTCCTCACCACCGCGAGGAGGTCCTTGAGCTGCGCCCGCTCCAGCGCGGCCACGATCAGGAGCACCGCGTCCGCCCCGCACGCCCGCGCCTCCGCCACCTCGTAGGGGTCGGTGATGAAGTCCTTGCGCAGGATCGGCAGCTCGGTCGCCGCGCGCACGGCGAGGAGGTGCTCGATCCTCCCGCCAAATCCGGCCATGTGCGTGAGCACCGAGATCGCGGCCGCGCCGCCCTCCGTGTACGCGTGGGCGAGGTCGGCGGGCTCGTAGTCGTCCGTCAGCACGCCCATGCTGGGGGTGCACTGCTTCATCTCGGCGATCACCGCCAGACGCGGCCTTCGCAGTGCTGCGATGAAATCCTTCGGGGGGTACGCGGCCACCGCCTGCTCGAGACGGTCCGAGTCCATGAGAGATCGGCGTCGCTGCAGATCCTGTCGGGCCTCGAGCACCAGGCGACCCAGGAGGTCGTCGCTCACTGTTGCGAGATTGTGGCCCACCTCTCCAGCACGCCTCCGGCGCGGCCGGAGTCGATCGCCTCCGCCGCCAGGCCGAGCCCTTCCTTCCAGTCCTTCGCGAGACCCGCCGCACGCAGCGCGGCCGACGCGTTCAGCAGCACGACATCCCGCCTGGGCCCCGTCGCCCCGTCCAGCACCTCGCGGGCTATCCGCGCGTTGTCGTCGGGGCCGCCGCCGCGCATCGCCTCCAGCGGCGCCTGGCGCAGCCCGAGCTCTCCGGGATCGAGCTCATATTCCTTTCTCTGCCCGTCGATCTCGATCACGTAGGACGGAGAGGCCATGGACAGCTCGTCCATGCCGTCGCTGGCGTGGAACACGATCGCCCGCTCCACGCCGAGACGCATCAACACGTCCGCCATGAGCGGAGCGAGCTTGGCGTCGGCCACGCCCAGGGCCTGGTAGCGCGCCCCCGCCGGGTTGCACAGAGGGCCGAGGACGTTGAAAACGCTGCGGATGGCGAGCTCCTTGCGCGGGACGCCGGCGAAGCGGAACGAAGGGTGGAAGATCGGCGCGAAGAGGAACCCGATCCCGCCCTCGTCGATGCAGCGAGCGACGCCCTCGGGCGGGAGGTCGATCTTCACCCCCAGCTTCTCCAGCACGTCGGCCGATCCACAAAGCGACGATGCGGCTCGGTTGCCGTGCTTGGCGACCCGCGCGCCGCAAGCCGCGGCGACGATCGCCGAAAGGGTCGAGATGTTGAACGTCGCGAGGCCGTCGCCCCCGGTGCCGCAGGTGTCGAGCAGGGCGCCGCCGACCTCGATCGGGGTCGCCACCGCGCGGGCGGTGCGGGCGAAGCCGGTCAGCTCCTCCGCCGTCTCGCCCTTCATGCGCAGCGCGACCATGAAGCCGGCAATCTGAGAGGGTGTGGCGTCGCCGCGCATGATCACCTCGAACGCTGCTGCGGCCTCGTCTTCGGTGAGGTTCTCGCACCTCACGACCTTCGCGATCGCGTCGATCACTTCAGGCGTACACCTTGGCGGCGCGGCGGACGAAGTTGCCGAGCACCTTCTTGCCCTCTTTGGTCAGCACCGACTCGGGGTGGAACTGCACGCCGTAGGTCGGGTGCTTGACGTGGCGCAAGCCCATCACCACACCGTCGTGCGTCCAGGCCGTGACCACGAGGTCCGACGGAACGCTCGACCGCTTGACGATCAAGGAGTGGTAGCGCGTCGCTTCGAAGGGCTCGCTCATGCCCGCGAGCACGCCCGAGTTGTCGTGGTGGATCCACGACGTCTTGCCGTGAGCGGGGTCGTTGCGCACGACCTCGCCGCCGAAGACCTGGCCGATGCACTGATGACCGAGGCAGACGCCCAGGATCGCCACCTTGCCGCTTAGCGCCGCGATGGCCTCGTTGGAGATCCCGGCGTCGTCGGGCGTCCCCGGGCCCGGCGAGATGACGATGCCGTCGAACGCGGCCAGCTCCTCGACCCCGACCTCGTCGTTGCGGAACACCTGCGGCTCGGCGCCGAGCTCGGCCATGTACTGGACGAGGTTGTAGGTGAAGGAGTCGTAGTTGTCGATCATGGCGATGCGCACGTCGCGCTCCATCACATCGCCTCCGCCATCTCGATGGCCTTGAACATCGCCCCCGCCTTCTCCAGCGTCTCCTCGTACTCCCGCTCTGGCCTCGAGTCGGCGACGACTCCGCACCCGGCCTGTACGTAGGCGACGCCCTCGGCGGCGACTACCGTGCGCAGCGTGATCGCCATGTCGAGGTTGCCGCCGAAGCTCACGTACCCGAGCGAGCCGGCGTAGATCCCGCGCTGGTCGGGCTCGAGCTCGGCGATCACCTCCATGGCGCGGATCTTGGGCGCGCCGGACACGGTCCCGGCCGGGAACGCGGCGCGCAGCGCGTCGAGCGAAGTCTTGCCCTCGCGCAGCTGCCCGCTCACGGTCGAGGAGATGTGCATGACGTGGGAGTAGCGTTCGACCTCCATCAGCCGGTCGACGTTCACGGTGCCGGGTCTGGCCACCCGGCCGACGTCGTTGCGGCCGAGGTCGACGAGCATCACGTGCTCCGCCCTTTCCTTGAGGTCGCTGAGCAGCTCCTTCTCAAGTCTCCTGTCTTCCGCCGGGTCGGCGCCGCGCCGCCGCGTTCCCGCCAGCGGCCGGGTCTCCACGCGCCGGCCCTCGACCTGGACGAGCTTCTCGGGCGAGGTTCCGACCACGTGCCGGTCGCCGCCGAGGGCGAGGAAGAACATGTACGGCGATGGGTTGATCGCGCGCAGGCAGCGATAGACGTCGAATGGACTCGCGGCGAGGGGCTTCTGGAAGCGCTGCGAGGGGACGATCTGGAAGGCGTCGCCGCCCATGATGTACTCGCGAGCCGCGTCGACCATTGCGTGGAACTGCCCCTGCGTCACGTTGGGCTCCCAGCGCGCCCCGTCGGAACCCCGTGGAGGCGGGGGCAGCGGGTCGCCGGCAAGCCGCTTCTCCATGGCGTCGATGCGAGCGACCGCATCGGCGTAGTCCTCGCGGTCCGGCCGATAGATCGTCAGCAGCTGCAGGCGCCGGGTGACGTGGTCGAAGACGGCAAGGTCCTCGGCCTTCAGGAAGGCGCTCTCGGGCATCGGCGGGGGCGAGCCTTTGGCCACCGGCAGCTTCTCGAAGTGCCGCGCCACCTCGTAACCGAGGTAGCCGACGGCGCCGCCGTGAAAGCGAGGGACGCCTTTGACCGGCGCCGTCTCCTCGCCGGCCACGTGGCTCAGCGCTTCGAGTGGGTTGCCCTCGGCCAGCTCCAGCGGACGCGGCTCGAAGCCGATGAAGGAGTAGCGCGCGAGGCGCTCCCCTCCCTCCACGCTCTCGAGAAGGAAACCCGGCTCTCCGGGCGGGCAGAGGAGGCTGTAGGCGCGCACCGGCGTGAGCATGTCGGCCAGGACTTCGCGATAGACGGGGATCAGCCCGTACGTCCCGGCCAGGGCGCGCGCTTCGTCGCGCGAGGGAGTGCAGTCTCTCATCTCGTCTCGTTTCCTCTGTCCGCCCCGCTCTCTGCGACGAGGCCGGAGCGCAAACGTTATCAGAAAGCCGGGCTAGTGCTTGGCCCTGGCTTTCATGTCCCGCTTGACCTCGCGCGCCTGCGCCATCGTCTCCGCGGAGTCGACGTCGGCGACCGAGTGCCAGGTCGCGGCGTGCTTCTCCCACCCGGGCGGCCTGACGCCGAACTTCTTGGCCAGGATCGCGACCATGATCTTCGTCTTCATCTCCCCAAACCCTGGGAGCTTCGAGATCCGCGCCGCGAGCTCGTCCCCCGTCCTCGCGTCCCGCCACACCGCCTCGGCGTCGCCGCCGTAATCCTTGACCACCGCCTGCGTCATCGCCTGCACGCGCCGCGCCATGTTGCCCGGAAAGCGATGCAGCGCGGGCCGCTCGCGAAACACCTTGTCGAGAGCGTCCGGATCCATGCTCGCGATCGTGCTCGCGTCCAGATGCCCGAGCCGCTGCTTCAACTCGTAGGGCCCGCCGAACGCCTTCTCCATCTTCACCTGCTGGTCGAGCACCATGCCGATGAGCAGCGCCAACGCGTCAGTCTCCAGCAGCTCGTTTGCCGCGGGATCCTGCGTCCAGACGATGGGCATCACCGAAACTCTAGGCCGCTAAGCCGCCCAGCGTCTCTCTCCCCACCGGCGCTTGATCATCACGGGAGTCTCGGGCGGGATGAACTCCACGCGCCCACCCGCGAGCACTGTCTGCCAACCGCCCTCGTGCAGCAACCGGTGGTGGAAGTAGCACAGCGGGAGCAACCTGCCCAAGTTGGTCTTGCCGTCGCGACTCCAGAAGTCGAGGTGGTGAGCCTGCGTCCAGCTCGCCGGCCGGTCGCAGCCCGGCCCGGCGCAAGTCTTGTGGCGCGCCCGCAGCCCCCGCCACTGGGCCGGCTGCGCGGTGCGGTGGGCGCGGCCGACGTCGACGACCAGCGAGTCTGCCTTCAGCACCCGGTGCATCAAGCTGTCGCAGGCCAGGCGCTGGACGGTCTTGTTGGAGATCGGCGCCCCGTTAGCCAGCTCACCCGGCCCGGCGCCGAGCTCGCCACGCAAGCCGTCGGGCGTGGTGTGGACGGCGATGTGCGGGCGGGCGCCGTTGCGCCTGGGCAGAGTCCCACCGTCCAATGCGTGGTGGACGATCTCTTTCAGCGCGTCCGCCCGCCGCTGCTTGGGCGTCCGGTGGTCGAGCTCGCCAAGGCGCCTGGACAGCGATTCGAGGGCGGTCTTCAGCGCCATCCCGCCTTCGCGGTCGAGCACACCGTCGAGCTTGTACATGCCTCCGAGCTCGCTCAGATGCAGGTAGCGCTGCTCGTAGTTCTCTTCGTTGTCTTTTTCGGCGCCGTCCGGGTCAGCGACGTAGCGGGCGTGCTCCGTGAGCCGTCGGAGGTCGTCGATGGAGAAGGACCTTGCGTACTCGACCCACTGCTCTTCGTCCATCAGGTTGCGCTTCTCGCCCAGTTGATCGCTCAGCCGGCAGACCAACGACGCCGCCTGGTAGCCGATCTCGCCTGACTTCAAGGCGGCGGCGATGCGGGGCAGGTTCTCCAGCTGCGCGCCCACGCGCAGCCGGTCTGAGGCTCCTGAGCCGGACAGCCGGCAGGTCGATGCGACCCAGCCGTGGACAGTCTTGCCTTCAACCGTGTTGTGGCCACGCTGAGCGCCCCGATGCACGACCTCGGCGAGCTTGGCCTGCTGCCTGTCGATGAGCGAAGAAAGCTCGCGCGGGTCGATGAAATCGGGGTCTTCAGTCTCGAGCTGTGCGACCGCCGCCCGGAGCTTTTCCATGAGAATATTCTACAAACTTCGGTTCGATAGGTCCAACATTGCAATGTAAATTTACGTTGATCCCTGTAACCAAGGCCCCACTCCGTCTCCCCTTCACAGTCCCGTCCGTGGACCCGTCCCGTACCCGGCCTCGTTATAAACTCCCGACCAAAGCCATGAAAAGACCAGTCGTACTGATCGTTGGCCTGGTTGCGGGCGCCCTGCTGGTCGCCGGGGCAGGCGTTTCCGCCCATACGGCAATCGTCGGCATCGGCCAGCACTCCAGCGTGCAGGACGACGAGGCGACCGGCGATCGCAGCGAGGCGCCGGAGGCAACTGAGACCCCCGAGGCTGCGGAGACCCCGGAGCCGGCCGAAGCGCCCGAGGCTCAGCAGGCCCAGGAACAGGAAGACAACGACGTCGATGAAGACCAGGACAACGACGTCGATGCCGACGAGGACCACGGTGGAGGCGGCGACAACTAGCAGCAGCTAGCTCGTAGCCTTCGGCTCCCGCCTCTGCACGAACTGAAAACCAAATCGCCCCTTGACGCACAGGTGGCCCGACGTCACGGTGTTGTCGAGGGGCGATGTCACCTTCACGATCGAGTTGTCCTGCACGCGCAGCTCGAGCATGCAGCCCACACCGCAGTACGGGCACACCGTCTCCGTCACCGTCTGCCGCGACTCGTCCCATGTCCCGGCGGCGCGCATGTCGTGCTCGCTCTTGAACATCAGCGCCCCCGTCGGACACACGCCGATGCAGTT
>VBEK01000199.1 GCA_005889135.1 Chloroflexota bacterium | reverse complement strand
GTCGACTACCAGCCTCTAGGCGGCCGGTGGCCGATGCACAATGTCCTGCAACAGGCGTGCACGATGTCCTGAGACAGGACAGTGGCGGGAAGGGAGGGATTCGAACCCTCGAGGGAGCTTTACACCCCCTACCCGCTTAGCAGGCGGGTGCTTTCGACCACTCAGCCACCTCCCCGACGAGGCGCGATCGTCGCTCGATTCTATCTAGCCCAGCCTACCCAAGCCCATCTCCATACTTAGCACCCGATGGAAGCACCCGGAGGACCAGGCGCCCCTCCGATGTGGGGGCCGGGGCGCAAGATGGCCTTCGGAGCGGCGCCGGGCCCCAGGAGCAAGCTCTGGTACACGCTGGCCGACGGCAACCTCAGCGAGGTCTTCTTTCCCTTCCTCGACCGCGTCGCCCTGCACGAGCTTCGCTTCTTCGCCTCCGCCGGTGGCGCGCCTCCCGTCGATGACGCCGCCGACGGTCAGCACGCGATCAGCTGGCTCGCCCCCGGCGTTCCGGCCTTCCGCGTCGACACGACGCACCACGAATATCGCCTGACCAAGGAGTTCTTCTCCGACCCCGAGGAGAACGCCCTTCTGATCGCCGCCACATTCACGCCGGAGCTGCCCGACCTTCGTCTCTACCTCCAGTCCTCCGCCCACTGGCAGCCGCACACCGACGGGAACTTCTCCAGCGTCATCGACACCCATCCGCCCGCGCTACTGCTTCAGCAGCAGGACGTGTGGATCTGCATCGTGGGCCCCTTCAGCCGCGCCAGCACCGGCTACTTCCGGAGCGCGGACGTGCACATCGACCTCAGCGACGCCGACGGCCAGTTCACTTACAGGTACGACCGCGCGGGCCCGGGCAACGCCTCGGTGGGCGCGGAGATCGGCGTGCGGGCGGGCTCGTTTCAGCTCGCGATCGGGTTCGCGCACAGCCGCGCCGACGCCGAGGAGGTGGCGCGCACCGCGCTGCAGAAGGGCGCAGGCAACCTGCGCCAAGCATTCGAGCTGGCGTGGCGGGCGCAGCCCGAGATCCCGCGTGCCCTGGGCCAGGTGAGCGGCGACGAGGGCAACCTCGCGCGCGCGTCGCTAACGGTCCTTCACTGCCTCGAGGACAAGTCGCACGCTGGCGCGTTCATCGCCTCCCCAGCGGCGCCCTGGGGTGAGACCAACCACGACGGCAACCACGTCTATCACCTCGTGTGGCCGCGGGATCTCTGCCGGATCGCCACCGCGCTCCTCGACGCGGGCGACAGCGACGCCGCGCTGCGCGCGTTCCGTCACCTGCAGGCGAACCAGCGCGCGGACGGCGGCTGGTACCAGAACTGGGCGCTCGACGGCACGCCCCACTGGCAGTCGACGGAGTTGGACCAGGTTGCCCTGCCCATCCTGCTCGCGTGGAGGCTTGGCGTTGCCGGCTGCCTCGACCACGACCCCTATCCGACGATGGTGAGGCGGGCGGCGCAGTTCATCCTCCGCGAAGGCCCGGTCACCAGCCTCGATCGCTGGGAGGATGCCGGCGGACTGTCACCCTCGACGCTGGCCACCTGCATCGCCGCCCTCGTCGTCGCCGCTGAGTTCGCCGACGACGCGGGCGAGCACGTCGCCGCGAGCCACTTCCGCGCGGTCGCCGACTACTGGAACGACCGCGTCGAGCACTGGTGCTCTCTGCCGACGGGACAGTACGTGCGCCTGGCATCCGACCCCGACCACCGGCCGGCCGAGGGCGCGATCGCGCCCGAGTTTCTCGAGCTGGTCCGCTACGGCCTGCGCCGGCCGAAAGACGACCGCGTGATGCGCAGCCTGCAGGGCGTCGACACGTCGTTGAAGGTCAGCCTTCCGGCCGGGCCGAGCTGGCGTCGCTTCGCCGGCGACGACTACGGCGAGCACGACGACGGCTCGCCATGGGATGGGGGTGGCCGCGGCCGCGCGTGGCCGGTCCTGACGGCCGAGCGGGCCCGGCACTTCTTCTCCATGGGCCTGCCCGCAGCCGAGCTGGTCCGCTCGCTCGAGGGTTTTGCGGGGCAGGGACTCGCCCTACCCGAGCAGCTCTGGGACGGACCCGACATCCCGAGCCGCCGGCTGCAGCTCGGCAAGCCCAACGGGTCTGCATGTCCGCTCGGCTGGGCTCACGCCGAGTACCTCGAGCTGCTGGTCACGATCGCGCTCGCCGGCTTTCCCGACATCGTCATGCCCGCGCGCCGGCGTTACACCGAAGGCACGGCGCTCGAGCCGCCGTTCGTGTGGTCGCACAAGCACCAGATCACGCGCGTCGCGACGGGACGGCGGCTGAAAGTGCAGCTGCCGCGGCCCGGGGCTGTCCACTACACGTTCGACCAGTGGGAGACGACCACCGTGGTCGAGGCGGTCGACACGACCCTGGGCGTGTGGGTCGCGGACGTCCCCTGCCACAAGCTCGCGGCCGGCAGCGGGTTCGAGTGGACCGCGCACTACATGACGGGGTGGGAGGGGAGAAACTTCTCTCTCACGGTCGAGTAGTTCTCCGTCGCCCCTCACCCCGACCCTCTCCCGCTGGCGCGGGAGAGGGACACTAGCTACCTCTCCTCGGGCGGTTCGAGCTCGTCCAGCCTGAGGCTGTTGCCCTCGTCCTCGTCGAACTGGCTGTGCAGCTCGCCGCAGTCGGCGCAGCGGTAGTACTCGCCGACGAACCCTTTGTGCCACACGGCGTAGCTGACGACGCCCGGCTCCTCGACCAGGACCTCCTGCTCGAGCCGGTAGATCACCTGCTCCCACCCCCCGGGCTCGATGTCATCGTCCAGGACGACCACGCAGTAGGGGTGCGGGTCGCCCCAAACCATCACCACCTCGCCGCGGCGCTCGTCGTCGGTGTTGACGATCGACCACGCCTCGGCGCCCTGGCCGCGGTTGCTGCGCACGAGCCGCAGCTGGGACCAGAACCTCTCCGCCGACTCGCGCTCCGCCTTGTCGTGCTCGGCC
>VBEK01000178.1 GCA_005889135.1 Chloroflexota bacterium | reverse complement strand
CTCGAGCTGGCCAGCCATTACCCGATGAGCTTCGCGGCGGTCCAGAAGCACGTCGCGGTTCTCGAGCGCGCAGGCCTGATTACGAAGCAGCGCATTGGCCGCCGCAAGGTCGTCCGCACCAACCTCGAGGCGCTGCTCGTCGCGCGCCGCCTCCTCGACCAGTACGAAGAGCTGTGGCGGGCTCGGATCGACCGCATGAACGAGCTCATCGCCGAGCCGGCCGGCGCCATCGACACCGTGGAGGCAACGGAGAGCAAACGATGACCGTCACCGCTGTCCGCAAGGATCCCCAGAGGCTCACCCTGACCGTGGAGGCCGAATTCGATGCATCGGTCGAGCGCATCTGGCAGCTGTGGGCGGATCCGCGCCAGCTCGAGCGCTGGTGGGGGCCGCCGACGTACCCAGCGACCTTCACCAAATACGATCTGGCGCCCGGCAGTCGCGTCGAGTACCACATGACCGGGCCCTCCGCCGAGAAGTACCACGGCCACTTTGACGTTCTCGAGGTCGAGCGGGCGCATCGCCTGCTGCTTCGCGACAGCTGTGCCAACGCGGATGGCACGCCCCGGCCGACGAACACGATCCGGGTCGGCATCGCAGAGGTCGTCGCAGGACGCACGCGCATGTCGATCGAGGTCATGTTCTCGAGCACGGAAGCCATGGAGCAGGCTCTGGCCACAGGCACGGACGAGGGGCTGCGCCAGGCCGTCAGCCAGATCGATGCGATCCTCACCGAAGAAACAAGCCCAGCAAGGAGGCAACCCGGGCCATGAGACTGACGACCACGACCAACATCTCTGTGGACGGGGTGATGCAGGGGTTGGGCGGACCTGACGAGGATCGCAGCGGCGGCTTCGAGCGTGGCGGATGGGCGATACCGCTTGTCGACGCCGAGACCGGGGACTACCTCAACCACACTTACGGCAGCGCGGACGCGTTTCTCTTTGGCCGGCGCACGTACGAGATCTTCGCCGGCTCGTGGGGGGCGATGGCGGATCCGAGCTCGAGCCCGATCGCCGCCGCGCTGAACAGCCGGCCCAAGTACGTGGTGTCGACGAGCCTCGCCCATCCGCAGTGGGCGGGCACGACTGTCCTGCACGGCGACATCGCCAAGGCAGTCCATGATCTGAAGGCGCATCCAGACGGCACCTTGCTGGTGCCCGGCAGCGGTGCCCTCGTCCGATGGCTGCTCGCCAATGACTTGGTCGACCAACTCGACCTGCTCACCTATCCCGTCGTCATCGGCCAGGGCACACGACTGTTCCCCGAGTCCGGTCCGGACGTCGCGCTCGAGCTGGTCAGCTCCCGCGCCACCTCCAAGGGCGTCACCATCCAGACCTACCGGCCGATCGGGCGCCCGCAGTACGCAACGTCGACGGTCGACCCCGAAGACGTCATGCGCGACGCGACGTCGGGCCGGCGCGGCTGATGAAGCTGACGACCACCGCGCAGGTCAGCGTTGACGGGGTGATGCAGGGGCCCGGCGGCCCGGAAGAGGACGAGCGCGGACGATTCGAGCGCGGCGGGTGGGCCCACTTCGACGACGAAGCCGGAGCAGTCATGGACGAGATCTACCAGCGTGCCGACGCATTCCTCTTCGGCAGGAGGACCTACGAGATCTTCGCCGGTTCTTGGGGGGCCTGGGACGATCCGGGCGACAGCCCGATCTGGACGGCGTTGAACACAAAGCCCAAGTACGTGGCATCGACCACGCTCAGCGACCCGCAATGGGCGGTCACGACCGTGCTCTCCAGTGACCTCGCTGCGGCCATCGGCCAGCTGAAGGCCAAGCCGGCGGGTGAGCTGCAGGTGCACGGCAGCGGTGCCCTGACCAGGTGGCTGCTCGACAACGACCTTGTCGATGAGATCAACCTGTTCACCTTCCCCGTGGTCGTCGGCCAGGGCGCACGACTGTTTCCCGATTCCGGTCTGGACGTCGCGCTTGAGCTGGTCAGCTCGCGCGCCACCTCCCGCGGCATCACCATCCAGACCTATCGGCCTCTCGGGCGTCCGGAGTACGCAACGTCCACGGCCGACCCCGAAGACGTCATGCGCGACGCGCCCGCACCTGGGAGTAAGTAGTCACCTGGTTCAACTCGTTGACCCGATGTGGGCCAGCAGAAGCGTTGGTCGCGCGAGGTCACGGAGAAGAGCAACGCACTCGACCTACAGCCCGACGTCTTCACAAAGGACAGCCCGCGCCAGATTGCTCAATCGTTGAAGCGGTCAGCGGAGCGAAGCAAACGGCGAAAGAGTGATCCCTATCGCTCTGCGATGTCGATGCTGACCTTCTACATCAACCGCGCGGGCAAGAACCTGCCGAAGTCGCGGCGCGAGATTCTCGAAGCCTCCAAGGATGAACTGCGCGACCTGTACGGCCGCTAGCGGTCGTCGAAAAGCCGCCGCCCCCCGGCGTGCCATCCAATTTCACGAAGGCGAGCCAACTGTAGATCGCCTAATCGCCGCTCAGGGGAGTTTTTCCCCGCCCCTAGGCCATCTCTCGCCGGCGAATATCCTGCCGGTCCGGCTCCGGCGGTCGACGGCCGATCGATTCCGTAAATATCGACCGGTAGTGGAGCATCGCCTGGCGCAGTGCTTCGGTCCCGTTGGTACTTTCACTTGCGATGCAGCGGCGAGCCTCCCGAATCGGTTTGGGGAACCGGTCATGCTGCACCGGACGTCCCCGCTCACTGAGCAGCGAGAGGACCAGCGCATCGGCTTGCTGAACCGCTTCCCGGGGCGCGTCTATGAATCCAGCGGTAATCCGGTGCCAGGAGTTCACGAACTGGTTCCGGGCATCTGGTGAAAGTGGGGCGGGCCGGGGCAGTCTGGCCTGCCAGGCTCGTGCTATAGCCACGATCACTGCCAGGAACCACAGGGCCACCAGGAGATCGACCAACACGGCGACTACGTCCATGGCTGCACCTCCAAACAGGTAAAACGCGCAGCACATCGATAGACCCGCCGGAAGCTGTGGCCTGCCTTCAGGCGCCAGCCTTGTCGAGCCGCTGCAGAAGCCTGTGAGCGGCGAGCTCGATGTCCTTGTGACGCCACTCGGCGGCCCGGTAGTTGCAGGCGATCAGGCCCGTTCGGTGGACCCGGCGGAAGTCACCATAGACGAACGCGTAGCGGCTCTTGGTCTCGTCGCTCGCACCTTCCGTAAGGCCGAGGTGCCACTCCGCGTACTCGTCCCATGAATGACCTTCAAGGAATGCATTCTCGTCTTCGGCTCGTGGCTGGGCCTCGCCCCAGTCACTGTCAAGAACGTACTGGCCGGCGTCGATGAGACGCCGGGCGCGCGCCACCGCCCGCTTGTTGATCGTGTACGAGGCCATGGGACCAGTATGCAAAGGCCTTCGAAGGGGCGCAACGGCCACGTGCCGGCCGCGTCCGCAGATCTGAGGCGCCGACCTACTTGCTCTCCTGCTCCTCTTGCAACTCCCTTTCGGCCCGCAGCCAGTTCTCCTCATCGGATCCGGATGGATCCGATTGAGAGATCAAATAGGCACGTTCGGCAATCATTTCCCGCGTCACTTGCTTGCGTGAAGGATTCTCTTCGGTGAGGCCGCCGAACGGTTCTTCGCGCTCATCTGGCGTGTTGCGGTCGTCTTCCATTTGTCTTCTCCTTGCAAGGCGCGGGCGTCACGCCCCACTTAGCTGCGGTCACGTTCGAGGTTTCGGCCGCGGGAGCAGGTCGCGCTGCTCACGCTGTACCTCGCGGGCGACCATGGCGTCGATGCGGTCCCACAGCTGCCAGTTGTCTTCTGAGCGCCAAACCTGATCGAACATGGACTCGAGCTGTGTCTGCAGATCCGGAGTATCTGACCGCCCCTTGATCTTCATTGGTCCCTCCTTACGCATACGGAAAACGTGCGGCGAGGGTCCTTGCAACTACTACCGACGCCGTAAATTTGGCGAGAGGGCGCGCCTACTGGAGCTGAGCGGGAGTTCCAGGCAACGGCGACGAGATCGGGTGCCTGGTGTTCAGGCGCTCGTCGCCTTCAGAACGCAAATGACCCCAGCGAACCCTTCCGGCTTGCGCCTTTCAAGTTCACCGGGGCCGCCACAATCATTGCACTCAGAGCTTGGCTGTCAACACCGGATCTGTCGCCAGGCAATAATTAGTAGCCTGAACCGAATCGACCTTCCTTAACACCTCTAAACCCCGACTCCGGTTTGTTGCCCGGATCCAGGCGTTTTGGGTCCAGAGGATGAAGCCACATATGAACACGCTCCGGCCGCTCGCTTGGAGACGGGCTGTCCGCCTTTCCGGCGTGGCGCTCGTCGTCCCGCTCGGTCTTCTGGCAGCGCCCTTTTCTGCCCAGGCGACGGTGAGCGGCGGCTGCACCGCCACGGCCACCGCCTCGAAGTCGGGGGCGATCGACCTTGCGGTGGCATCGAGCTGGCATGTCAAGGATGCAGACGTGCTGAACGGCCAGGCCACTGCTCCGACCCCGCAGAAATCCGCGCAACTCAAAGTTCTGCTGTTCGGCATCGGCCTTCCGCTCCTGGACAAGCAGGGCAACAGCGTCAGCGGCGCGGCGGGCCCCTACCGCATCGCCGACTATGACCACTACACGCGGGTCCTTGCCGTGGCGGGGACCAGCAACACGTGTGACGGCAGCATCCTGATCATCGTCGACGACGTGGCTCCGTTGTCGACATGGGCCGGCATCCTCGGCGTGATCGCGGCGCTGCTCGGGATCATCGGGCTGGTGGCGACCATGTTCCAGTTCCCCAGCGGCTCGGCCCGGGTGGTGGGGATGGTCGTCGGCGTGGTTGCCGGTCTTGGGACAGGGCTCTTGCTCCAGCAGGACGCGATCCTGGATCCAGCGAACCTCCTCGGCTTGCTGCTTCCTGGCGGTGGAGCGATCCTTGGGCTGATCCTTCCGGGCATCGCCTACCGCGGCCGGACCGCGCCAACCGCGTGATCTAGGGTCCGCCGAACCTCACCGTCGTTGTGGGAAGCTTTCGGGTGCAGATCGCTTCCACCTACCGACTTCAACTGTCGAAGCAGTTCACGTTTGACGACGCGGCCGCCTGCGCCGGCTACCTTTCCTCCCTCGGAGTGGCGCGCGTTTACTGCTCACCGATCCTTCAGGCCGCGCGTGGCAGCAGTCACGGGTACGACGTTGTCGACCCGACCCGGGTCAATGGGGATCTCGGGGGCGAGGTCGGGTTCCGGCGGCTCGTCGCTGCACTGCGCGAGCAGGGGCTGGAGCTGATGGTGGACATCGTGCCCAACCACATGGCTACCACCGGACGCGAGAACCCATGGTGGTGGGACCTGCTACGGAACGGTCCGTCGAGCCGGCACGCGAACTACTTTGACGTCGACTGGGCATCTCCGATCTCGGCCATGAAGGGCAAGGTGCTGCTCGGCGTGCTTGGAGATCGTTACGGTCGAGAGCTCGAAAACGGCGCTTTGACACTCGAAAGGGACGGCTCCGACGCAGTGGTCCGCTACCACGACCTCGTGTTTCCCGTCGCGCCTGAGAGCCTCGACGGTCTCGAGTTGGACTCGGTGAACCGAGACTTCGACGCGCTCGATGCGGTCCTGGAGCGCCAGCACTACCGTCTCGCCTTCTGGCGGAGCGCGCAGGAGCAGCTCAACTACCGGCGCTTCTTCACGATCGACAGCCTCATCGGCCTGCGCGTCGAGGACCAACAGGTTTTCGACGACAGCCACGCGATGATCCTCCGATTGGTCGCAGACGGCAGCGTGGCCGGCCTGCGTATCGACCACATTGATGGCCTCAGGGACCCGGTGGCCTACCTGGGACGGTTGCGGTCAGCAGCTCCGGACACGTATATGGTGGTCGAGGATGTCCTGGCCTCCGACGAGGAGCTGCCGGGCACCTTTCCCGTGCAGGGCACGACTGGCTATGACTTCATCGCGCATGTCGACGGCCTCTTCGTGGACTCTGCCAATGAGGGGTCTTTGACCGCCCTCTATCACGCGTTCACCGGCGAGTCGCAGCCTTACTCCGAGGTGGTCCGCACGTGCAAGCACGAGATCATAACCACCGAGCTCGCGCCCGACTTTGAGCGCCTGACCAACCTGCTGGTCGACATCTGCGACGGCAACCGGCGCCACCGCGATCGCACACGCCGCGAGCTGCGGGAGGCTGTCCGCGAGATCGCGGCTTGCCTAGGCGTATACAGAACCTACGTCCGTCGCGGTTCGCCGCCATCTGCACAAGACCGGCGTCAGGTTTCGATCGCCGTTCAGGAAGCCACGCGCCGCCGGCCGGACATCGACCCCGAGCTCCTTTCGTTTGTGGGCGACCTGCTGCTCATGCAGCATGAAGGCGCCGACGAGGCCGAGTTCTCCGCCAGATTCCAGCAGGTCACCCCCGCGGTGATGGCCAAAGGAGTCGAGGACACCGCGTTCTATCGCTACAACCGCCTCGTCTCACTCAACGAGGTCGGCGGCGATCCAGGCTTGTTCGGCCGGTCTGTCGAGGCATTCCACGCGCACTGCCTCAAAACCGCCGAGAAGTGGCCGGCCACGATGCTCACCCTGTCCACCCATGACACCAAGCGCACTGGCGACGTGCGGGCGAGGACAAACCTGTTGTCGGAGATACCGGCGGAGTGGGAGTCAGCCGTCCGGCGGTGGGCCGACCACAACGAGCGCCATCGGGTGCAGGGATTCCCTGACCGAAACCTCGAATACCTCATGTACCAGACGATGGTCGGCGCCTGGCCGGTCGACGAGCCGCGGCTGGTGGCGTTCCTCCAGAAAGCCGCCCGCGAAGCCAAGGTCCACACCTCATGGATCAACCCGGTTCAGGCGTTCGAGGACGCGTTGACTCAATTCGCCGGCAGCGTGATGGGCGACGCTGAGTTCAAAAGCGACCTCGAGTCGTTCATCGGCCGTCACCAGCTGGTGGCCCTGGGGCGGCTTGCCTCGCTCGCCCAGACCACCCTCCTGCTGACCTCGCCAGGAGTGCCCGACCTGTACCAGGGCACGGAAGTGTGGAACCTGAGCCTCGTCGACCCGGACAACCGGCGTCCGGTGGACTTCGAGCATCTCGCCAGCCTGCTGTCGGAGATTCGTGACGCCGCCTTGAGCGACGTCATCGCGCGGGCGGACGAGGGCGCTCCGAAGCTGTGGCTCATCAACCGCCTCCTGGAGCAGCGAAGGACTGAACCCGAGCTCTTCGGCAGCTCAAGCTACACGCCGCTCATCGCGTCTGGGGTCAAGGCACGCCATGCCGTCGGCTTTGTCCGCGACCGCCTGCTGGTCGTGGTGCCCCGGCTCGTGCTTGGGCTGGGCGGCGATTGGGCCGACACGGCGATCGACATTCCTGACGGCGGCTGGGGAAGTCTGCTCACAGGCGAAGAACAGCAGGGTGGAGCGGGCGTCCCGGTCGCCGAGCTGACGCGCCGGTTTCCGGTGGCCGTCCTTGCGCGCCGCGCCTCATCTCGCTAGGCGCGATGCATCGGTTCAGGGTTTGGGCGCCAGGCAAACAACGCGTCGACCTGGTTTCCGGCGGGAGTCGCGCTCCAATGACCGAGCTCGAAGGTGGCTGGTGGGAAGGCGCCGATGCGACGGCCGGTCCAGGGACGCGTTATGGCTTTGCGGTCGAGGGCGGCGAGACGCGGCCCGACCCACGCTCCGCCTCGCAACCCGACGGTGTGCTCGGCCTGTCGGAGGTGGTCGATCATGAGCTGCACTCCTGGACTGATGCGAGATGGCAGGGCCTGACACTCTCTCGGCTCATCCTTTATGAGCTCCACGTCGGGACCTTCTCGCCTGCGGGCACCTTCGATGGTGTGATCGACCATCTCCCCCACCTCGTCGCGCTCGGCGTCGACGCAGTCGAGCTCATGCCAGTCGCCGAGTTCTCAGGCGCTCGCGGGTGGGGGTATGACGGTGTGGATTTCTTCGCTCCGCACCACTCCTATGGGGGCCCAGCCGGTCTCAAACGGCTGGTCGACAACTGTCATGCCGCGGGTCTGGGCGTCGTTCTCGACGTCGTCTACAACCACGCGGGCCCGGTGGGCAACTACCTGAGCGATTTCGGACCTTACTTCACCGATCGACATCGGACCGCCTGGGGGGCACCTTTCAATTTCGACGGAGACGGCAGCGACGAGGTCCGCCGCTTCGTCGTGGACAACGCGTTGATGTGGATTCGCGATTACCACATCGACGGTCTGCGTCTGGACGCGGTGCACGCGATCGTCGACGATTCGCCGCTGAACATCCTCGAGCAGCTGTCCACCGAAGTGCATGCGGCGTCGGCGGCGCTGCGTAGGTCGGTGCTCCTGTTCGCCGAAACCGACGCCAACGACCCTCGCCTGGTGCGCGCCCGCGATAAGGGCGGGTATGGATTAGACGCGACGTGGGCGGACGACTGGCATCACGCGCTTCATGTCGTGTTGACCGGCGAGCGCATGGGCTACTACGAGGACTTCACCTCTCCCGGGATGCTCGCGAAGGCGCTGCGCCAGGCATGGGTCTACGACGGCGTGTGGTCACACCGCCGGCAGAAGATGCGCGGCGCCAAACCGGCCGGCGTTCCTCCGGACGCTTTCGTGGTCGCGACTCAAAACCACGATCAGGTGGGGAACCGGGCCGCGGGTGATCGACTCGCCGCGCTGGTGGACGAAGGCAGGGTAAAGGCAGCGGCCGCCCTGCTCTTGACCACGCCCTTCACGCCGCTGCTGTTCCAGGGAGAGGAATGGGCGGCGAGCACGCCCTTCCTTTACTTCACGGACCACGCCGACCCGGTGTTGGGCAAGGCCGTGTCGGAAGGACGGCGGCGCGAGTTCGCGGCTTTCGGCTGGAAGCCGGACGAGGTGCCCGACCCGCAAGACCCGGGCACCTTCGAGCGGTCGAAGCTGAGATGGGACGAGTTGGACGAGCCTTACCATCGACGCGTGCTCGATTGGTACCGCGGCTTGATCGCGATTCGACGCCGCATGCCCGCGGTTGCGCCGGACGTCAAGGCGCACGTAGAGGGGGACCGAATCGTCTTCGAGAGAGATGGCGTCGCCGTGCGCGTGAATGTCTGCCTGCCCGACTGCACCGAGGTCGAGGTCGTCGAGCGTGCATGACCTCGAGGTGTGGCCTGGCCGCGCGTATCCGCTAGGCGCCAACTTCGACGGCACCGGGACGAACTTTGCTCTCTACAGCGAGGTCGCCGAGGCGGTCGACCTCTGTCTCCTGGACGAGGAGGGGCAGGAACGTAGAGTGCCCCTGGAGGAGGTCGACGCGTTCTCGTGGCACGCCTAC
The DNA here is from genome assembly GCA_005889135.1 of Chloroflexota bacterium. Taxonomy (GTDB): domain Bacteria; phylum Chloroflexota; class Dormibacteria; order Dormibacterales; family Dormibacteraceae; genus 40CM-4-65-16. The sequence continues at coordinate 2,350 of VBEK01000178.1, read as the reverse complement.
CTGCCCAACATCGAGCCCGGCCAGCGCTATGGGTACCGCGTCAGAGGTCCATACGCGCCCGAGCGAGGCGCGCGGTGCAACCCAAGCAAGCTGCTGCTGGATCCATACGCGCGCGCGATAGAAGGAGAGGTCCGGTGGAACCCCGCGTGCTACTCGTACGAGCTCGGCAACGAGGGCTCCATCAACACCACCGACAGCGCTCCGTACGTCTTCCGATCTGTGGTGCACAACCCGTATTTCGAGTGGGGCAACGACCGTCCCCCGGAAACCCCACTGCACGAAACGGTCATCTATGAGGCGCACGTCAAGGGAATGACGCGCTGTCATCCAGATGTGGAGGAAGAGTTGCGCGGCACGTATGCCGGTTTTGCGCATCCGGCCGTGGTCGAGCACCTTCAGACGCTCGGCGTCACGGCTGTCGAGCTCATGCCGATCCACCAGTTTGTTCAGGACCACCGATTGCTCGACATGTCGCTCCGCAACTACTGGGGTTACAACACGATCGGATTCTTTGCCCCGCACAACGGATACGCAAGCAGCGGCCAGAGCGGACAGCAGGTCAACGAGTTCAAGGCCATGGTCCGCACGCTGCATGAAGCAGGCATCGAAGTCATCCTCGACGTCGTCTACAACCACACCGCGGAGGGGAACCACCTCGGGCCGACTCTCTGCTTCCGCGGCATAGACAACGCCGCGTACTACCGGCTCGTCGCCGAGGACCTGCAGTTCTATTACGACACCACGGGCACCGGCAACAGCCTCAGCGTGCAGCATCCACACACGCTGCAGCTGATCATGGACTCGCTCCGGTACTGGATCACCGAGATGCATGTCGATGGCTTCCGGTTTGACCTTGCGGCAACGCTGGCCCGCGAGTTTCACGAGGTCGACAGGCTTTCGACGTTTTTCGATCTCATCCACCAGGATCCCGTCGTGAGCCGCGCCAAGCTCATCGCCGAGCCATGGGACATCGGCGAGGGTGGCTACCAGGTCGGAAACTTTCCACCCCTGTGGTCGGAATGGAACGGCAGATTCAGAGACGCGGTGCGAGACTTCTGGCGGGGTGCCCCGTCGACCGTCGCCGAGCTGGCGTCGCGGCTCACCGGCAGCTCCGACCTCTACCAGAGCGACTCACGCCGGCCCGTAGCCAGTATCAATTTTGTCACTGCGCACGATGGCTTCACCCTCCGCGATCTCGTCTCGTACAACGAGAAGCACAACGAGGCGAACGGCGAGAACAACGCCGACGGTGAATCGCACAACCGCTCGTGGAACTGCGGCGTGGAGGGCGAGACGGACGACCCCGCCGTCATAAGGTTGCGCGCGAAGCAGGTGCGCAACTGCCTGACCACACTTCTCCTCGCGCAGGGCGTGCCGATGCTGCTCATGGGTGACGAGCTCGGCAGGACGCAGAAGGGCAACAACAATGCTTACTGCCAGGACAACGAGGTGTCGTGGGTCAACTGGGATCAGGTCGACGGGGAGCTGCTGGAGGTGATGCGCTGGCTGATCGGGCTGCGACGCGAGCACCCTGTGTTTCGCCGCCGTCGCTGGTTCCAGGGGCGTCCGATTCGCGGCACTGTGGATATTGGTTGGTTCAAACCGAGCGGAAAGGTGATGACCGACAAGGACTGGGTAGCCGGACATGAGCGCTCGCTGGGGGTCTTTTTGAACGGAAGAGGGATTCCGGGCCACGACGAACGTGGCCAGCCCCTCTCAGATGACTCGTTTCTCCTCGTGTTCAACGCCCATTCGCGGGAGGTCAAGTGGACGCTCCCCAAGCAGTACGGCGGTCCGTGGAGGCTTATCTACGACACCGACCGGCTGCAGCCCGAGCCAGAAACGCGAGCCGTCAGCGATGTGGTGCGGACGACGGGTCGATCCGTGCTGGTCCTGCAGCGGTTCTGACCTCTCAGAAGCAGACCGGATGCAGGCGATTGTCCGGAGACATTGAGCCGATTGCGGTTGGTTCCGCTAGAACCGACGGCTCACCCAAGCATGAAGAACTTGACGAAGCTCACATCCGACTCAAGCTGCTCCGGTCCTACACGGACCATCGGTACGGCGAGGCGCAAGCGCGGCTCGCGGTCAAGGGCCGCGTCCAGCTCGGCGGCGAGGTGTCGACCGTGCCAATTGACCAGGTCTTCCAGCGGGCCGGCACCCAGGTTGCCGAGAGCCGCATCGTTCGGGGCGTGACGCGCCAAAGACTCGATAAGGTTCACCGCTGCAACCCCGCCCATCCGAATGGAGTCTCGGATCGCAGAGTCGGCGCTATCGTCGCCTGACCAGTACGCCTTGGCGAAACGCTCTGTCGTCAGGTCGCTTTCGCTCCAATCTGTTCTTCCCAGGT
>VBEK01000198.1 GCA_005889135.1 Chloroflexota bacterium | reverse complement strand
TGGACGCCGGGGACGAGGTCGACGGCGATGTAGTCGCGGCACATGTCGTACGTGTGCTGGCCGATCAGGACCTCGAAGGCGGGCGCGTGGGCGCAGAAGCGGGCCGCTGTGTTGACGGTGTCGCCCAGAGCGGTGTACTGCAGGCGGCTGCGCGAGCCCATGTTGCCGACCACCGCCGGGCCGGTGTTGATGCCGATGCCCCAGCGGATGGGCGGCAGTCCCTTGGCCAGCAGCTTCTGCTGCAGCTCAGGCGCGCGGTTGATGCAGTCGTAGGCGCAGCGGATCGCGAGCAGGGCGTGGTCCTCCTGCGTCCGAGGCGCGTTCCAGAAGGCCATGATCTCGTCGCCGACGTACTTGTCGATAGTGCCGTCCCAGGTGAAGATGATCCCGCTGAGGTGGTCGAGGTACATCTGCACCACCTCGGTCACGTCGCTCGCGGCCATCGACTCTGACATCGACGTGAAGCCGCGGATGTCGACGAAGAGCAGCGTGATGTCCCTGCGCTCGCCGCCGCGCAGGATGTCGTCGACGCCGCCGCGGGTCGCGGCCAGCTGGGCGACGATCTCCGGCTTGAGGTAGTGGCCGAAAAGGTTCGTCACCTTGCGCTTCTCGCGGTCCTCGTAAAGGAAGCGATAGGCGGTCACCCCCGAATAGGTGAGCGCGATCGCGAGCCAGGGGTGGAAGAGATCCGGAACCCAATTGTTGAAGCTCGAGAGCGCCGACATTCCGAAGGTGAAGAGTCCGAGCGCGAGCACGGTGCCGATCAACCCCCACAGCACGGTCACGCGCGCAACGCCGACCGCGGTGGCGAGGGTGAGGACGATGAGCAAGGCCAGGAGCAGCCATGGCGGCTCCGCCTTCAGGAAGCGGGAGGGCGAATTTGGATTGTCTACGGCGTTGAGCAGCATCTGCACGACATTGGCGTGGATCTCGACCCCTGGCATCGGAAGTGTCTTGTTGAGGCCGAAGCTGGTGGTAACGAGCTTCTCGTCGTTCACCCCAGCAAGGCCGTCGTACCCGACGAGCACGATCTTGCCCTGGATCGCCTGCGGGTCGGCGGTTCCGTTGATGACGTCGGCAAAGCTGATGTAGCGGCCGTAGTCCTTGAAGTTGTCTGGTGGTCCGGAGAAGTTGATCAGGACTGAGCCGGATTCGTCTACGGGAGTGCTCCACGCGCTGCCGAAAGTGGCCTTTCCATTGGCGATCGCGATGTCGGGTTCGGTCTTGAAGTCGGTGCCATAGACGTCGGCGCGGTAGGCCGCCAGCGCGAATGAGTCGATCATCGATGAGCTGCACGTGTGCCTCTGGAAGCACACGGGCTGGACGGCGAGCGGCATCCGCCGCACCACCCCGTCCTGGTCGAGGATGAGGTCAGGTGAAGCCAGCAGCACGTTGGGCATCGGCCTCGCGCAGGGGCCATCGACAGGTCCATCGCGGTCGAGACATCTGAACCCTCGAATCGGGATCTGGTCGACGCCGGTCTGGACGAGTCGGCCGTCCTTGATCTCCGAGTCGCCCGCTGCGTAGGCCAGAACCACTGGCACGCTGGCCCTGGCGAGGCTCGACGCAAGCTGGTCATCGTTCTCGCTGCGGTCAGGAAATCCAATGTCGAACGCGACCACCCTTGCACCTGCCGCCTCCAGCCTCTCCAGCGCGCTTGCGTACAGGTTTCGGGAGAGGGGGTAGTGCCGGTCCGCGTCGGGTAGCCTGGCCAGGGTGTCGTTGTCGATGCCGACGATCACGATCTCGTCCCGCGGCTTGCCGGGATCGTACGGGGTGAAGAAACGATCCTCGGGATGGACCGAGAGGTTGACCAGGCACCCTTGCGCGTGGGCGTCGCATGTCAGCTGCTGGGTGTAGAGCCAGAACATAACTCCAGAGAGGACCAGGGCCATGAGCAGCGCCACCGCCGTGCGGTACGTGTACCAGTAGCGGATGTAGCGGCTCAAGATTCGCGGCGATCATAGGGCCGGTGACAGCGAATTGACCGTGGTTTGCGGCATCGCCGGCTGGGTCGACAAGTCGCTGATCGACTCCCGGCTTTTCTACCCCATGTCGGTCAAGACCTCGGGCGACCGGCTGCGCTTCTACGCCACCCAGTTCTCGCTGGTCGAGGTGGACTCCACCTACTACGGCATCCCCAAGAAGGACAGCGCCGAGGCGTGGGCGGCGCAGACCCCGCCAGGATTCCTGTTCGACGTCAAGTCGTTCTCCCTGTTCACCAACCACCCCACCAAGCCGATGTCGCTCCCGCCGGACATCCGGGCGGACCTGCCGGCGAGCTTGCGGGAGAAGACCAACCTCTACCTCGAGCATCTGCCGGAGGAGCTGGTCGACGAGGCCTGGGAGCGGTTCCGCGCGGCCGTCGAGCCGCTGCGCGCGGCGGGCAAGCTGGGGGCGATCTTCTTTCAGTTCCCGCCGTGGTTCATGCCCGCATCCCGCTCCCTCGGCTACATCGAGCAGGTGCAGGAGCGCATGTACGGTTTCCAGATCGCGGTCGAGTTCCGTAAGCCGGAGTGGCTGGACGAGAGCCACCGCGACGGCACGCTCGCGTTCCTCCGCAGCCGTGACATCCCGTTCGTCTCGGTCGACGTGCCGCAAGGGCACGCGACGAGCATGCCCTTAGAGCACGAGGTGACCTCGGCGAAGCTGGCCGTGATCCGCTTCCACGGACGCAACCACCAGACGTGGGACCTCCGCGGCGTTCCTCCCAACGTGCGCTTTCGCTATGACTACTCCGACGCAGAGCTGTCGGAATGGGTGCCACGGATCAAGGAGATGGAGCGGTCGGCGGGCAGGGTCCACGCGCTGATGAACAACAACTACTCCAACTACTCGGTCAAGAACGCACAACAGCTCCAGCGATTGCTGGACGCCTGGCAGAAGTAGCGCCGCCCATTCCGCCGACTGCCGGCGCTCGCGGGATACAGGCCCGCGTATT
>VBEK01000197.1 GCA_005889135.1 Chloroflexota bacterium | reverse complement strand
CCTCCCTTGGGCCTCGAGTTGCTCATGCCCGGGTCCGTGAGCACCTTACGCCAGCGCGCGCCGGCCATGAATAGGATCTTTGTCCCTAGTAACACGCAGGAATTTTTACAAACGGTCGTTACACGGGGTTATCTCGCGCAAGGGGGGTTGATCCCTGATGTTCACATTCCTCACGAGGATGGGCCGTCTCTTCGTGGTCGCCATCGTCATGGGTGCGACCGCAAGCATCCTGGGCTTTGGCATCCTGAACTATTCGCCGGTGGCCAATAAGCACAACGGATCTGCGAGCGCGACCGCCTGTACGCTGACCGGCACCACGGTTGGTGGAGCCCTGACCCTGACAGGAGGTGGGTACGCGGCCAACACCAGCTATGCCGCGTCGTTCCAGTGGCCGAACGGGACGGCCGGCGCCTTCCCCGCCAACTCGAACAGCAGCGGCGCGATCCAGGTGTCGACGTACGCCTGGTGGTCTGGCACATATCGCGTCAACGTGTTCACCACAGGGAATCACCCTCAACTGATGGCAAGCTGCTCGACAACCGTTTCCTGAAAGGCACAGAGAACCAAAGGGGTGTGGCTTCGGCCACACCCCTTTTTTGATCTGCGCTCGGGGAGCTAGGCCCGGCCTGGAACCTCAGTTCGCGGGTTGACGCGTCGCGTCGAGGACGGCTAACCTTCGCGGTTGAGCCTGATCTCGGTCGAGCCTGGCTGCGGGAAATGATGCAGGCGAGGCCGAAATCCACTTTGTTGAGGCTGCGTCCACTCGACTGGACACATCGCGATTGGCGCGTAGAGCAGAAGCCTGAGCTGCGTGCCTATTTACGCGGTTAGGAGGTTTGCCAAGACATGTCCATAGTCTGGTCCCGGATCCGTCGCCTCTTCCTGGCCGGCGCTCTGTTGGCTGCCGTCGTCGGCGTGCTCGAGTCCGGCACAGTGAGCTACCTGCCTGTTGCCAGCAAGCACAATCCGCCCGCCGGCACGGCGCAGTGCACGCTCACCGGCAGCACGGTCGGCGGCGCGCTGACTCTCACCGGCGGCGGGTACGCGCCCAATACCAACTACGCGGCCGAGTTCCAGTGGCCAAACGGGGGGGCCGGAACATTGCCCGCCAACTCCGACGGCAGCGGAGCGATCAGCATGTCGACGTTTGCCTGGTGGCCAGGCACGTACCAGGTGAGCATCTTCACGACCGGTCGTCACACCCAGTTGATGGCCAGCTGCTCGACGACCGTCTCCTGATTTCCCGTAAAGGAAGAGAGGGGTGCGGCCTGCGCCGCACCCCTCCAAGTTTCCGCTAACTGGTCTTAGGACTTGATCCCGAGGATGTCCTGGGTCGAGGCCGCGACCAGGCTGCCGTTGACGGTGGTCGAGAACTGGTAGTCGAGCGTGCTCGGGCTCGGCGCCGGCTGACCGACGATGGTCTTCGGCGTGTACTTGGCGCTGATCACGTAGAACGGCGCGGGCGTACCCGAGATGTTGACTGTGATCGTGACGGTGTAGGTGTGGTTAGCCGTGTTGAAGGTCACGGTCGCACTGCCGATGACGTTGCAGTTGTTGTCGAACAGGTTTACCTGACTCGTCGAGTCGTTGAGGATGTGCAGCAGGTAGTTGTCACCCTGTCCGCTCTTGACGATCTCGTTGATCGTGATCGTGTTGGCGCCAGTCTTCAGCGTGATCCGGTCGTAGTAGAAGAACACGCCTGGCTGGTCGTTCGCGATGATCCCGTTGGACACCGCGTAGGTGAAGTTGCTCAGCGTAGGGGCCGTGCCGCCCACGAACTGCGAGCAGGTGATGCCGGTGGGTGTGATCTGCGCCGACGGGGCGGTCACGACGACTGCCTCGTGGCTGTCGCCACAACCGATGTTGGTCGCGTTGAGGTTGGTGTTGTTGACGTCACCGCTGAACGTGGCGACCCAGTAGTAGGTCCCGGCCGCCGTGGGTGTGAAGCTCTGGCTGCCGCTGCTGGCCGCGCCGGTGGTCGTGTTGACCGCTCCGGTGAACGGACCGAGCACGCGGTTGGTGTTATTGGTCGTGTCGCAGACGGGGGTGCCGCTGCCGAACGGCCCGTAGAGGTTGAACGTCACGGTGTCACCCGCCTGCAGGTTGACAAAGTTGCTGAGCTGTGCGGAGTCGCTGATCGAGACGGTGGTGTTGACGACGATGCTCGCGGGCGAGCTCGCCGTGGTGGCAAGGCTCGGGTTGACCGGATTGACCAGGACCGTCTCAGAGCTGCAAGGGCTTGGGTTCGGTGTCGGGTTGTTGTTGGCCTGGTCGCCGGCGAAGTCTGCGCTCACCTGCCACGCGTACCAGCCGGCGGTGGTTGGGCTGAACGAGCCCGAGCTGGCGGTCCAGCTCTGACCCGCCTGGCCCGCAGTCCCGCCGCTCAGCTGCTTGTTGGCGTCGGTGAAGACCGGCGTGCCGGTGCAGTCCGCCTGCGCCGCTGCCTGGGTGGCGAACGGCCCGAAGAGCTTGAAGGTGACGTTGTTGTTCAAGCCGGCCGCGCCAAACGCTCCGGTCACGTTGGCCGTGTCGCTGAGCGAGACGCCGCCGACGGTGCCGCCCGCGGACGGCGTCGTGGACAGGGTCGGGGTGAACGGCAGCCACGTCTTGACGACGTCCTGGCCGTCCTGGCTGATCCCGTCACCGGTGGCGCGGTTGAGTGTCACGCCTCCGACGACGACACTCGTGCTTGCGTGCACGGTCGTCGTGCCCTTGACGAGTGAGGTGATCTGGACCGTGCACTGACCCGTTGCCCCGGTCGTGCACGAGGTGGTCGTGCCGCTGGGCATGAAGTTGCCCACGCTGCCCGACAGGATGCTGAGGTTGACCGTAGCGCCATTCGCCCCCACGTAGCCGGCGCCGCTGCCGTCGTTGAGCATGACCGTCGCGGTGACGTTCTCGACGTCGCCGACCTGGTCAGGCGTGTGCTGGAGGGCGAGGGTGATGAAGGCGTCGACGTAGGTCTTGCCCGCGTCCGAGCTGTCACCCGAGAGCCCGTCACCGGTGGCACGGGTCAGCAAGACGCCGTTGACCGTGACGCTGGTGGTGGCGTGGATGGCGACTGTGCCCGAAGTCGGCGA
>VBEK01000196.1 GCA_005889135.1 Chloroflexota bacterium | reverse complement strand
GCCGTGGTAGTAGGCGAGGTGGGTGAAGCCGGCGATGCCGGTGATGTCGCCCGCGCCGTAGATGCCGTCGCGCGCCTCCAGTGTCTGCGGGTCGACCTTGAGCCACCCACGCTTGGTCTGGGCAAGGCCCGCGGGTTTCCAGGCCTCGAAGTTCGGCCTGCGGCCAGTCGCCACAAGGAGCCTGTCGCCGGCGACGATCGCGCCCGACCTGAGGTGGAGGACTGTGTCCGCGGCCTGCTGCTCCACGGCCACGCAGGGATCGCCGAGGAGCACCTCGATCCCGTCCGCCTGCAGGTGAGGGAGCAAGGCCGCACCGGCCTCCGGCTCTTCGACCGCCAGGAACCGCTCGCCGGCCTCGACCACCGTGACCTTCGAACCAAGGCGCGCGAAACCCTGCGCCAGCTCGATGCCGACCGCGCCGCCGCCCAGCACGACAAGCCTCTTGGGCAGCTCGCGGGGCACGGCCGCCTGGCGGTTGGTCCAGTACTGGACCTTGGCGAGGCCGTCGATGGGCGGGATCACGGCCGTGCCGCCGTTGGCCACGACCACCGCGCGCCGGGCGACCAGCTCCTCGCCGCCGACCTCGATGGTGCGCAGTCCGACCATGGTTCCCGCGCCGCGGAAGAGCTTCGCGCCGGTGGCCTCCAGCGCCTTGGCGGGTCTCGTGTCGTCGAGGTCGCGCGCCATCCAGAGCACGCGCTTGGAGACCTTGGGGAAGTCGACGTCCCATTCCACGCGCGACGCGGCGAGCTGGCGCGCTCGCGCCGCCTCCTCGATGGTCTCCGCGGAGCGTAGGAAGGTCTTGGACGGGACGCAGCCCCAGTAGGGGCACTCGCCGCCGACGAGTTCGCGCTCCACGACCGCGACCGAGAGCCTGCTGTCCTTCAGGCCGCCCGCGATCGCCTCGCCCGCCACCCCGCCGCCGAGGCAGACCACGTCAAACTCCAGCGGCAACCCGGTCTCCACCGTCCGCGTCCGAGCGGCGCAGCGCCTCCAGCCACGCGGCGCGGCCGCGCCCGATGAACTCGACCACATACTCGCTCGCCGGGTGCGCGAGCACGTTCTCGGGTGTGTCGTACTGGGCGACCTGCGCCTGCATCTTCATGACACAGATCCGGTCGCCGACGAGCACTGCCTCCTCGATGTCGTGGGTCACGAACACGACCGTCTTGCGTACGCGGCGCTGGATGGCGATGAACTCGTGCTGGAGCCGCTCGCGCGTGATCCGGTCGACAGCGCCGAAGGGCTCGTCCATCAAAAGGATCGGAGGGTCGGCGGCGAGCGCCCGCGCGAAGCCGACGCGCTGGCGCTGCCCGCCCGAGAGCTGATGCGGATAGCGGTCGCGATACTCCGCGGGGTCGAGGCCGACGAGCTCGAGCAGCTCGTCCACCCGATTGTCTATGCGCCTGCGTTCCCAGTTCCACAAGCGGGGCACGGTGCCGACGTTGGCGCCGACGGTCATGTGCGGAAACAGGCCCGTCTGCTGGATGACGTAGCCCATCTTCAGGCGCAGTGCCGGCGGGTCGACTCCGCGCGTGTCGACGCCGTCGACGAGGATGCGACCGCTGTCCGGGTCGATGAGGCGGTTGATCATGCGCAACGTCGTCGTCTTCCCGCAGCCCGAGGGGCCGATGAGGACGCAGGTCTCCCCGTCCCTGATCTCCAGAGTGAGGTCGCGCACCGCATTGGAGCCGCTCGCGAACTGCTTGCTCACATTTTCGAGGTGGATCAAGTTCCGATTACCGTATCCGAATGACCGCAGGCCTATTCCTCGACGCGAGCGATCCGTGGGTCGACTGGAGCTGGCTCAGCAGCCACGTCCCGACCGTGCTGGCCGACCTGCAGCAGCACGTCGTGCTGACGGTGATCGCGGTCGTGGGCGGGCTCGTCATCGCGCTGCCGCTCGGGGTCGCCGCCCACAGATTGACGCCGGTGCGCCTCTCGTCACTGGGGGCGTTCGGCGTCTTCTACACGATCCCCTCGCTCGCGCTGTTCGCGCTGCTCGTCCCGTACACGGGCATCACTGAGGTGACGGCGGAGATAGCGCTCATCGGCTACAACGTGCTGATCCTCCTGCGCAACGTCATCGTCGGGCTCGACGAGGTGCCGGCCGATGTCCTCGACGCGGCGGACGGCATGGGTTACCGGCCGCGGGCCAGGTTGCTCCAGGTCGAGCTGCCCCTCGCCCTGCCGGCGATCATCGCCGGGGTGCGGGTCGCGACGGTGTCGACCATCGGCATCGTCACCATCGCGTGGGTGATCGGCGTCGGCGGCCTGGGCGAGCTGATCCTGCAGGGCTACATCGAGAGCTTTCACACCCCGCTCGTCGTCGGCTCGGTGCTCTGCGTCGCCCTCGCCCTGCTGGCCGACGTATCGCTCGCGACGGCCAGGCGGAAAGCAGTGCCTTGGGCAAGGACGGCCTAGGCCATGGACTTCCTGGGCCGGGTGCTGGCGTGGCTGACCGACCCCGCGCACTGGAGCGGCACCGACGGCATCCCGACCCGGCTCGGCGAGCACCTCCACCTGTCGGTGGAGGCGGTGGCGATCGGCGCCGCCATCGCCCTTCCCATCGGCATCGCGCTCGGCCACTACGGCCGCCTCGGCAACCTCGCGATCAGCGTGTCCAACCTGGGCCGCGCCTTGCCCTCGTACGGGATCCTGGTCACGGCCTTCCAGGTCTTTGGCCTGGGGGACGCGCCGATCATCCTCGCCCTGACGGCCCTCGCGATCCCGCCGATGGTGACCAACAGCTACGTCGCCCTCCGCGAGGTCGACCCCGACATCCGCGAGGCGGCACGCGGCATGGGCTACCGCGAGCTGCCGCTGGTGCTCCGCATCGAGGTGCCCCTCGCGGTGCCGCTGATCATGGCCGGGATCCGGACCTCCGCCGTCCAGGTGGTGGCCACGGCGACACTCGCCGCCGCCATCGCCGGCGGGGGTCTCGGGCGCTACATCATCGACGGGTTCGCACAGCAGGATTACGTCAAGCTGTTTGCCGGCGCCGTCCTGGTGGGGGCGCTTGCGCTGCTGACCGACGGCTCGCTCTCGCTCCTGGAGCGTGTGCTGATGCCGCGGGGGATC
>VBEK01000177.1 GCA_005889135.1 Chloroflexota bacterium | reverse complement strand
AACGCCTGGCCAACGAGGCTCCGAGGACGCTGGCCGATAAGCCGCTCGAGCTCGTGTGGGCGATGAAGGACCCGGCGTTTGGGAACGCCGCGGTCCTGGAACGCTGGCAGCGCGCCTTTCCCTCGGCGCACGTCGTCAGGGTGGAGAACGCCAACCACTACATCCAGGAGGACGCTCCCGCGGCGGTAGCCGATGCGGTCCGACGCGTCAGCGAGAGGATCGGGAATGCCTGATCACGGTCCCTTCCAGGTAGAACCCGACGCCAAGGCGCGGGCGTGGCTGGACAGCCACCCTTCGTCAATAACCCGTGTCATCGCCTACGACGTCCACCACTGCTGCGGCGGCGGCAAGATCTGCCAGGTCACGGTGCGAGAGCTGTCACCGGAAGATGAATCCGAGCGGTACGTGCCCGGCGCCTTGAGCGACGGCACCCACTTCCTCATCGACCGCAGCCCCCCAGATTGCCGTCGCGGTTCGGGCTGACGGTCCGCGGTTTCGGGCCGCTGAAGCACCTCGACCTCGACCTCGAGGGCGAGCAGTCGGGGGCGCTGCTTTACGACTGAAGCTCGCGCCTGGCGAGCCCGCCGTTGCTTCGGGAATTACGTGCCGGATGCCGTGTTGTGCGTTGACAGGGCGGTCATCGGCACACCGATCGGCACCTGCAGCTCAGGAGGTTCGCATGGAAGCCAGCCGGGGTATCGACAGTCGGTTTGTGGGCCTGGCGGCGGTCAGCGGCGCCGCCGGCGGCGTGGTTATGGCGTTATGGATGATGGTTTACTCAGCCGCCACCAACAACGGTTTCTGGACGCCGCTCAACGTGTGCTTTGCCTCATTCATCTATCGCTCTGAGGCCCAGATGATGATGCACGACATGATGATGCACCCCGGGATGTCGATGAACGAGCCTGTTCAACCTTCGCATCTTGCGGCGGGCTTCCTTGTGCACATGTCATTCGCGGTCGTCGTCGGTATCGCGTTCGCTCTTGTCATCTACTTCGCGATCCGTGCCCTTCGGCTGCCGCTGCTGACGACGCGCCTGGGCTACGTCGGAGCGTCCGTGATCGGGGGAGTGATCCTCTACGCGCTGATGATGTACGTGATCCTGCCGCCGCCGATCGGCGCGAACCCCGTGATCCCGGACATGACGCCCCGGGGCGCGTTCATCATCGGCCACGTCCTGTACGCGATCACATTCGGGCTGGTCGCATTTGGGCTGCTGCGGCCGACGATGGTCGCTCCAACCATGCGACGCGCCGCGGCTTAGACCCCGAGAACGCTGCGGAGCTGAGCCTCCGTAGGCGCGCCTTGAGCGCCATCTTCGGTCCGGAAGACGCGACAGGACATGCCTACAGGCTCGGCGCCGGTGGCAAATGGATCGCGACCGTCGACGAGGACCGTGGGTGAGCCATGGAAGCCGATCTGCTCCGCCGTCTCGGGTGAGTCGATGCGCTGGTACTCGAGCGTCACCCTGCCGCGTGGCAGGCCTCGAAGGACCCTGGCCAGCCGCTCGTCAGCCAGCTTCCAGTGAGGACACCCGTCGAAATACTGGAGGGTGACTTTCACAGGAAAATGATATCCTGCTTTCCAGATATGTATTCCGGCGTGCTCGCACCAGTCGACCGCGCCGCCGCGGCGCGCTTCTTTCGCGTCCTCGGTGACCCCACTCGGCTTCACATCCTCGAGCTGCTCGAGGAGGGTGAGCTCGCCGTCGGCGCGCTGGTGGCAGCCGTGGGACAGCCGCAGCCGCGGGTGAGCACCCACCTGGCGTGCCTGCGTCACTGCGGCTTTGTTCGCGCCGAACGCCGCGGCAAGGAGATCGTGTACAGCCTTGCCTTGCGCGGCCTAGACCGGATCGCAGAGCACGCGGATTCCACGCTCGAGCCAATTGCCGAGCGCCTGGCGACATGCACACGAATCGGTCCCGAGTGGGTGTGAGAACCCGGGAGATGGGTCTCGAAGAGGCCTCAGAGCTTGGGACGCGGGATTGGGCCGACGTGGTCCAGCGGCAGGTATAGATGCCCGCGGAGATCGATCGCAACGAGCTGCGGCGCTTGGTCGAGGCGGGTGCCCAGCTCGTCGAGGTGCTGCCGGAGGAGGAGTACGCGGAGGACCATCTGCCGAAAGCGATCAGCATCCCGCTGGGGCGTCTCGACGACGAGGCATCGACGACGCTGGACACGAATCGCCCGGTGATCGTCTACTGCTGGGACATCGCTTGAGACATGTCCCCCAGGGCCGCGTGGCGGCTCGAGAGCCTCGGGTTCGGAGAGGTGTATGAGTACCGCGGCGGCAAGCTCGACTGGATGGCCGCGGGCCTTCCGACCGAGGGCACGAACGCCAAACGGCCGCGGGCCGGCAGCCTGGCGCGCGCCGATGTCCCGACCTGCCGGCTCGACGAGCGGCTCGGGGACATCAGAGACCGAGCGCGGGAGCAGGGCTGGGATGCCGCGGTCGTCATCAACTCCGAACGGGTGGTCCTTGGCCTCCTGCGCGCCAAGGAGCTCGACCTCGACCCTGATCAGCAAGTCTCGCAAGCGATGCGGCCCGCGCCGAGCACCTTTCGTCCCTACGTTTTGGCCGAAGAGATGGCCGCATACATGCGCGACCACGAGCGCGTGAGCGTGGTCATCACGACCTCAGACGGCCGGCTCGTCGGCCTGCTGCGCAAGGAAGACGTGGGCGCCTGAGCGCGCTGTCACCGGGCCACAAATTCGCATCATCGCCCTTGGTACCCCACCAAATTGACGCCGGGATCTGGGCCCGGCTAAAGTATTCCGACCGTGCGTAGAACGATGGCTCGCGGCTCGGACCTCACCAGGCGGCGAGTAATCGACTACGTGCGCTGCGCCAGCTGCGTCTGTAGCTAGGCCGACCTTTCGAGCGGAGGGCGAGCTCTCCGCGCTTCGCGTCCGTGGACGCGGCAACCGTCGGCATCAGCTAACAACGGAGGCGCATCTGTCTTGTCGGAACTACTTGTCGTTGCTCTGGGTTTGGGAGTTGGGGTTTCCGTCGGCCTGACCGGGGTCGGAGGCGGCTCCTTCCTGACCCCCTTCCTCATCCTGGTCCTGCGCGTTCATCCCGGGGTCGCGGTGGCCACATCGCTGGTTTTCACGCTGATCACGCGGGCGGTCGGTTCGGTGCAGCACCTCCGTCAGGGGACCGTGGACCTGAAGGTGGTCGGACAGCTGGCCGTCGGCAGCCTACCGGCCGCGGTCGGGTCCTGGCTCGTGCTGACGCATGTCGCCAGGGCAGGTGGGAGCGACGAGGTGAGGTCACGCCTGATCCAGATCTGTCTGCTGATCGCGGCCGCCGTGCTGACCTATCGATTCTTCGTTCCCCTGCTGCCTGGCCAGGGCACCAACCACCCGGTCAAGCTCGCCCTGCTCGGGGTTCTGATCGGGGCAATGGTCGCCCTCTCGAGCGTGGGCAGCGGCTCGGTGGCCGTCGCGGGGCTGATCGGGCTCACCTCGCTGCCGGTCGCCCGGGTCGTGGGCACGGACATGGTCCACGCATTGATCCTCGCCGCGGTGGCGGCGCCGTTGGCCCTTCTCCAGACCCCGTTCGACTTTCACCTGGCTGCCCTGCTGATCGCCGGATCGCTGCCCGGGGTCGTCATCGGCAGCCGCCTCTCGGTTCTCGTCCCCGAGCGGGTGACCCGGTTCACCGTCGCGGTGGCGGTGTGGACGCTGGCCCTGAAGGTGGCCTGAGGCGATGTGCAAGGTTTGCGGCTGCACCCCTTCGCTCGACGGCTTCTCCAAGAACGAGGGCATCAAATCGCGCTCGGAACATCTCCGCGGCACGATCAAAGAGGAGCTGGGCGCCCCGACTCCGGAGTTCGGCGAAGAATCCGAGCAGCTGCTGAAGTTCCACGGCGTCTACCAGCAGGACGACCGCGACCGCCGCAAGGAGGCTCGCGCCCGGGGCCTGGACAAGCACCACCAGCTGATGATCCGGACGCGCATCCCGGGCGGCGTCGTCTCACCGGACGCTTACATCGCGCACGACGACATCAGCCTCCGTTGGGCCAACGGAACCCTGCGCGTCACCACGCGCCAGGACTTCCAGCTGCATGGAGTCCTGAAGGGCGACCTGAAGAGCTCGATCCGGGCCATCAACGAAGCCATGCTGACAACGCTGGGCGGCTGCGGCGACGTGGAGCGCAACATCATGTGCTGCCCTGAGCCGCTTGCCGGCCGGTTCCATGCCGAGGTGCAGAAGGCGATCTCGCGCGTGGTGGCGGAGCTGACACCGCACACCGGCGCGTATCACGAGATCTGGCTCGACGGTGAGGTCGTCGAGTCCTCGGAGCCGGAGGTCGAGCCCCTCTACGGCGAGCAGTACCTGCCCCGCAAGTTCAAGACGACGGTCGCCCTTGAGGGCGACAACTGCGTCGACATCTACGCCCAGGACCTCGCCATCGTCGCGATGCGTGGAGGGGGCGACTCGGTCCGAGGCTTCAACGTCCTCGTCGGCGGCGGGCTGGGGCGAACCCACAACAAGCCGGAAACATTTGTCGCCATCGCGCTGCCTCTCGCCTTCGTCGAGCCCGACCAGGTCGTCGACGTCGCTCGCGAGGTCGTCGCGGTGCAGCGCGACTACGGCAACCGGACCAACCGCCGCCACGCCCGGCTCAAGTACACGATCGCCGATCGCGGCCTCGACTGGTTTCGCCGCGAGGTGCAGAGCCGGCTCCCCTTCCGGCTTCAGCCGCCTGAGTCGCTCTCCTGGAAGCCGGTCGACGACCACCTCGGATGGCACGAGCAGGGCGACGGCAACCTCTACCTGGGCGTGTATGTGGAGAACGGCCGCATCGCGGACGTGGGCGGCGTGCGCATGCGCACCGGGCTGCGCGCGATCGTCGATGAGCTGCGCCCCGAGGTCCGGCTCACCGCGCAGCAGAACCTCATCCTGGCCGGGGTCGAGCCGTCGCAGCGCCGGCGCGTCGACGAGCTGCTCGCGGCGCACGGCATCGTCGCGGTCGAGTCGGTCCCTCGCGCCATACGGCACTCGATGGCGTGCCCCGCGCTGCCGACCTGCGGCCTCGCCGTCGCCGAGGCAGAGCGGGCGATGCCCGGGCTGATCCGAGAGATCGCCGGTCTGCTCGAGGAGCTGGGCCTTGCGGACGAGCGAATCAGCTTCCGCATGAGCGGCTGCCCCAACGGCTGCTCGCGCCCCTACCTGGGCGACGTGGGTTTCGTCGGCACGACGCTCGGCAAGTACGACGTGATGCTCGGCGGAGACTTTGACGGCACCCGACTCAATCGCGTGTACGCCCCCAACGTGCCGATGCACGAGATTCCCGGCCTGCTCCGGCCGCTGTTCGAGGCGTTTCGAGCGGAGCGCATCCCGACCGAGGGCTTCGGCGACTGGACCGACCGAGTTGGATTCGAGGCCCTCCGCAGCGTCGCGTCACCGCTTGCCAGGCCCGCATGAGCGCGCTCCTGCCCACACCCCTGGCGCTGGACGCAGACGCCGAGGCCGTGCTCGGCTGGGCGCTCGAGTCCTTCAGGCGCGTCGTCATCGTGGCGAGCTTCCAGGCGGAGTCGTCGGTCCTGATCGACATGGCGGCGCGGATCCGCCCCGGAGTCGAGGTCTTGACCCTCGACACTGGCCGGCTGCCGCAGGAGACGCACGACATGATCGACCGCGTCCGCGCCCGGTATGGGGTCCAGGTGCAGGTCGTGGCGCCCGATCCCGACGAGGTCCGCGAGATGGTTACGGCCAACGGCACGAACCTCTTCCACAGTTCGCCCGAGCTGCGCCGGCTCTGCTGCTCAGTGCGCAAATCACGCCCGCTGGCGCGCGCCTTGCGAGGTTATGACGCCTGGGTGACCGGCCTCCGCCGGTCCCAGATGGCGACCCGCGCCGCCACCACTGTGGTCGCCACCGATGACGAGCACGGAGGCATCGCCAAGGTGGCGCCGCTGGCGGCGTGGTCGTCGGACCAGGTGTGGGCGTACATCCACGAGCACGAGGTGCCCTACCACGCCCTCTACGAGCGCGGCTACACGTCGATCGGCTGCGCGCCCTGCACGAGAGCCACGGAGCCCGGCGAGGACGAGCGGGCGGGACGGTGGTGGTGGGAGCAGGGCGAGGTGAAGGAATGCGGCATCCACTGGAGGAAACCATGAGCGCGGGCTCCGCATCGCCGCGAATCCGGGACCAATGGCGATGAGCCACGGATTCGTCGTCTGGTTCACCGGCCTGTCCGGCGCCGGCAAGTCAACGATCGCGAACGCGCTGCAGTCCGAGCTGACACGCCGCGGCCGGCATTCTGAGCTTCTCGACGGCGACGAGGTGCGAACGCACCTTTCGAAGGGCCTCGGCTTCTCCAAAGACGACCGGGACACGAACATCCGCCGCATCGGCTACGTGGCGCGGCTGGTCGCGCGCAGCGGCGGCGTGGCCATCACCGCCGCGATCTCGCCTTATCGCGAGGTCCGCGATGAGGTGCGCAGCCAGATGCCGGGCTTCGTCGAGGTTTTTGTCCGGGCACCGCTCGACACGCTCGTCGAGCGCGACACCAAGGGCCTGTACCGAAAGGCGATCGCGGGCGAGATCGCGAACTTCACCGGCGTCAGCGACCCGTACGAAGAGCCGCTGCACCCCGAGGTTGTGTGCGACACGTCGAAGGAGAGCGTCGCGGAGTCGGTGGCGAAAGTGGTCGACCGGTTGGAGCGCCTCGGTCACCTCCCGCGACAGGCGCGCGAGCGCCTGCCGGCGGGCGAGGAGCTGAACGAGCTGCGCTTGCTGGCCCGAAACCTGCCTCACCTGCAGGTGGGGCAGCGCGAGCTCGCCGACGTTTTCATGCTCGCCGCGGGGGCGCTCACACCGGTCGACGCATTCGTCGGTCGCGAGGACTACGAGTCGATCGTGGCCCGTGGCCGGCTCGCCAACGGAGCCCCGTTCACGATCCCGATCGTGCTCCGCACGGAAGATGCGCCCACGGCCGGCAGGCTCGGCCTCTTCATCGGCGACCGGCCGGTCGCCATCCTGGACGTCGCCGAAGCCTACGAGGCCGACCGGCCCGCGGAGGCGCTCGCCGTATACGGCACCGAAGACGAGGCGCATCCAGGCGTCCGTGTCCTGAAGGGCTCGGGACGGTGGGCCGTCGCAGGCGAGGTCGTCGCGCTTGCGCGACCGAGCTCGGGATTCCCCGAGTTCGACCTCACTCCGCGCCAGGTCCGCGAGGTCAAGGCGCAGCGCGGATGGCAGACGATGGTTGGCTTCCAGACCCGCAACCCCGTGCACCGCGCCCACGAGTACCTGCAGAAGGTGGCGCTGGAGAGCATCGACGGCCTGCTCCTCCATCCGCTGGTCGGCGAAACCAAGAGCGACGACATCCCGGCCGCGGTGCGCATGCGCTGCTACGAGGAGCTGCTCGCCGGCTACTTCCCATCGGATCGCGTCCTGCTCGCGACCAACCCCGCGTGGATGCGCTACGCGGGTCCCAAGGAGGCCGTGTTCCACGCCATCGTCCGCCGCAACTACGGCTGCACGCACTTCATCGTCGGCCGCGACCACGCCGGCGTGGGCAGCTACTACGACACCTACGCAGCGCACCGCGTCTTCGACGGCTACCGGGCGGACGAGCTCGGGATCGAGATCCTGCGCTTCGAGCACACCTTCTACTGCGAGGCCTGCGGCGGCATGGCCTCCACGCGCACCTGCCCGCACCCGAAGGAGATGCACAAGACCCTGAGCGGCACCGCGGTGCGCAAGCTGCTCGACGAAGGTCAGGACCTTCCGCCCGAGTTCACCCGTCCGGAGGTCGCGCGCGTGCTCCTCGACGCCGCGCAAGAGGAAAAGGAAGAGGCGACGGCGTGAGGTACTACCCGATGTTCGTCGACCTCGCGGGCCAGCGTTGCGTCGTGGTCGGCGACGGCAAGCTCGCCGCCGACAAGCAGGCCGGCCTGCGGGAGGCCGGCGCGGACGTTTGCGTCATCCCCTCGCGTGAATACCGGCCGGGCGTCCTCGCCGGGGCGCGCCTGGTCATCGACACCAGCGACGACCCGGAGATCAACCGCCAGACCTGGGCGGAGGCCGAGGCGGCCGGCATCATGATCAACGTCGTCGACCGCCCGGCGCAGTGCCGATTCATCGCCCCGGCGATCGTGAACCGCGAGCCGCTGCTGATCGCGATCTCCACCTCCGGCGAGAGTCCCTTCCTGGCCTCGACGCTCCGCGCCCGGCTCGAGCGCTGGCTCGGTCGGGAGTGGGGTCCCTTCACCGCCCTGGTCGGCCGCGTCCGGCGTGACCTGCGCGAGCGCGGTGTGCCGATCGCGGAGCAAACGCGGGTCTACAGGCGGCTGCTCACCTCGGAGGTGCGCGACCTGATCCGCGCCGGCGAAACCGCGGCGGCGCAGCGCGTCGCCGCGACTCTGTCTCGTCCGTCGGGCCGCGTCCCTGGTCGCGTCGCGCTGGTGGGCGCAGGCCCCGGAGACCCAGGCTTGCTCACCGTCCGGGCGCGCGAGATGCTGGCCGACGCGGACTACGTCCTTCACGACGCGCTGGTCAGTCCCGAGACCCTGGCTTTCTGCGGCCCGTCGGCCCAGCTGGAGGATGTCGGCAAGAGGGCGGGTCGCGCCAGTGCGCGCCAGGAGGCGATCAACGACCGTCTCATCGAACTGGCGCGTCAGGGACATCTGGTCGTGCGCCTCAAAGGTGGCGATCCCTTCGTCTTCGGTCGCGGCGGCGAGGAGATGCGCGCCCTGGTCGAGGCCGGTATCGACGTCGTCGCAGTGCCGGGGGTCAGCGCGGCGATCGCGGCACCGGCGGCGGCGGGCATCCCGCTGACCATGCGCGGCGTGTCCTCGTCGCTGGCCGTGACCACGGGCGAGGGCGGCGCGGCCGGCGATCACATCGCGCGGCTCGCCGCGGCGGCCGACACGCTCGTCGTCCTCATGGCCCACGCCAGGTTGCCCCAACTGACGTCGGAGATTGCCGCGGTGCTGGGTCCCGGCCGGCCGGCCGCGGTCGTGAGCAGCGCCTCCATGCCGGAGCAGAAGGTCGTCACCGGCACGCTGGGCGACCTCGCGGCGAGGTCGGCGGACGCGGAACTAGGGTCTCCCGCGACGCTGATCGTCGGCGACGTCGTCGCCCAGGTCGCGTCGAGGCACCGGCCGATGGTAGATTTGGCTAGGTTTGGCTAGGAATGACGGAAATCGCTGGCTGACCCTCGGCGAGGCCAGCCGCACCCTCGGAGTGACGCCAAACACCCTGCGGCGCTGGGCCGACAGAGGGGAGATCTCCACCTTCACCACCCCGGGCGGGCATCGCCGGTTCCTTGCCAACGCGGTCCAGGCGCTCGTTCCGGCTTCGCGCGCCCGCCGTCCCGCCCTGGCCACCTCAGCCGAGCGCATGGTGCGTGCCTACCGCCGGGCTCGCCCGCTGGCCCTCGCCCACGACCGGCCGCACTGGATGGAGAAGCTGTCCGAGGCAGAGCGTCTCGAGTTCCGCCGGCGCGGCATGCAGCTCGTGGGCGACCTGCTCGGGTACCTGGACGCCGATCGCGGTGACCTGAGCGTCGCCGAGCGCCGCGCCGCCGACTACGGTCGTGAGGCCGCGAGGCTGGGCGCGTCGCTGAGCGACACGGTCGACGGGTTTCTTCGCTTTCGCAAGCCCTTCGTCGACGAGCTCGTGGCGCTCGCTCGGCTGCGGCGGCTCGACACCAGGGAAGCAACCGCGCTGCTGGTCGACGCCGAGGCGGCCCTCGATCGACTGCTGGTCGCGTTGATGACAGGACACACACAATCGTGAGCGAGCTGTGGGCGCTCACCGCCTCGGCCGATCGCGTCGATTCGGCGTCGCGACAGGCGCTCGCGGAGGTGATGACCGAATGGATCGCACGCCAGATCGGTGCCGGCGTCGCCCTGGTCACGTGCCATCGCGCCGAGCTCTACGGATTCGGCGCGCCGCCCGAGCTCGCGGAGGCGCGCACGGCGTCAGGGGAGGCGGCCGTGGCGCACCTGTTGCGCGTGGCGTGCGGTCTCGAGAGCGTGATCGTCGGCGAGGACGAGGTTCTACACCAGGTGCGCCAGGCGCTGGGGAACGCCAGCCGCGACACGCGTCTGGACCGGCGGCTGCACCGCCTGTTCGAGGTTGCGATCGCCGCTGGACGCCAGGCCCGCTCGCGCCGGACGGAGTCGAGCGGCAATCTCGCCCAGAAGGCCGTTCACTGGCTGCGGGGCAAGTCGGAGATCGCGGGCCGCACCGTGTTGGTCGCCGGGGCGGGCCGCATGGGGTCGGCGCTCGCGCACTCCGCCGAGCTGGCCGGCGCCGACATCGTGATCGCCAGCCGTGACGCCAGGAAGGCCTCTCGTCTCGCGCGCGTCTACCGCGGGTCGGGCATCGACCTCAGCGATGGGGCGCGTCTTGCCCCCAGCGTGGCCGCAGTCGCCGTGGCGCTCGCGGGACCATGGTCCGACCTCGAGCGAGCCGAGGGCCATGAGCTGCCTCCGATCGCGGACATCTCCGCGCCCCAGGCCGTTCCCGACACGGTCCGCCGGCGGCTGAACGGAAGCTTTCTGGGCATCGACGACCTGTACCGCCGCCGAGGCCCGCTGCCCGGCGCATATATAAGGGAAGCAGAGCGCGTCGTCGTGCTCCGGACAGCCGAGTACATGATGTGGCTGGAGCGGACGGCGTGAGGATCCGGCTCGGCACGCGCGGCTCGCGGCTGGCTCTCGCGCAGAGCGAATCGGTGGCCCGCCGCCTGCGCGCCGGCGGCCATGACGTCGAGATAGTGCGCATCGTCACCGCGGGCGACACGCGCCCGGTCGACTCGGTGCCCGGCGAGGGCATGTTCGTCGCGGCGATCGCGCAGGCGCTGCTGCGGGGCGAAGTAGACGTCGCGGTCCACAGCGCCAAGGACATCCCACTCGAAGAAGAACCGGGCCTGGTGGTCGCAGCCTATCCGGAGCGGGCCGATCCACGCGACGCGCTCATCACCCGGGGCGGGGGGCTGTCGCTCACCTCGCTGGCGCCGGGAAGCACGGTGGGCACCGACAGTCCACGCCGTGCCGGCTTCGTGCGCGCCGCGCGAAAGGACCTGCGCATCGTACCGCTGCACGGCAACGTAGACACGCGCCTGCGCCGCCTCGACGCGGGCGAGGTCGACGCCATCGTCATCGCCGCCGCGGGCGTAGACCGCATCGGAGACGGGCAGCGGATCGACGAGAGGCTCGACCCCAACGTGATGCCGCCCGCGCCGGCCCAGGGCGCGCTCTCGATCCAGGCTCGCAGAGTGGATGCCGAGCTGCTCGCTGTGCTCGCATGGCACGACCACCCCGACGTCAGGCTCGCGGTCGACGCGGAGCGGCGAGTCCTCACCGCCACCGGCGGCACCTGTCGCGCCCCGGTTGGCGCGCTGGCGACGATCGCCGACGACCGCTTC
>VBEK01000195.1 GCA_005889135.1 Chloroflexota bacterium | reverse complement strand
GAGCGGTAAGCCACGTCGCACTCCGCATGGCGACCGAGTCTGCGCAGCGGCGGCGGCATCCCTAAGCAGTTTGCGGTTAACTCTTGTAAACAGACCCGCTCGAGCCATAGGCGATCCTTAACAATTGCCCTAGAACCACCCCCGAGACATCACGCCGCGGGTCCGGAACCCGCTTCTAGTCGGGCAGGCGGCTCTTCAATCGCTCGAAGGCAAGGACCAGAAACGTCTCCGCCGTCCGCTCCCATCCGTTCGACTGGGACCACATCGCCGCCATCGAGCGGAGCGCCAGCTGGAGCGCCTCATAAACGCCGAACCGCTGCAGCGTCGCGTGCGGTCGCATCTCTCTGTACCTGCGCAGGAACTCCGTCCTCGCCTCCTCGGCGGCGACGGAGTCCCTCCAGTCGCGGGGCGCTGACGGGACGAGGTAGGCGCAGTACTTGCCGAGGTCGTAGCTCGTCTCCGCGGACGCCCAGTAGTCGAAGTCGAGGAGCGTGTACCGGTCGTTGTGGTAGACGAACTGGTCGTACTTCATGTCGCCATGGGTGGGGAGAAAGTCCTCCGCCTCGGACCTGCGGATTCGCTCCCGCATGTGGGTGACCAGGTCCTTGAGCAGGAAGTGACCGACGGGCAGGACGTACGCGAACTGCTCGATGACGCGCTCCAGGCGCGCCAGCTCATACTCGATCCTGATCTCCTGGTCAGCCTCGACGCCGGACTCGTGGATCACCGCGAGGGCGTCCGCGGCAGCCAGGCTCGCGAGCATGAACTCGGCCTTCTTGCGGTTGCCGCCCACCGGCCGGCCAGGCACGCCTTCCTCGAGGAGCAGACCGAGCTCCTCGACAAATCCGAGCGGGCGCGGAAGGTTCAGAAGGCCTGGATATCGCTGGGCCGCCGCCCACAGCCCCTGGACGACGCGGTACGCGCGGAGGCCGCGCGACCCAGGCTGCGCCTTGCCATATATCTCGCTGGTGGAGCCGCCGCTGTCGAGCGTGTAGCGGAGGATCGCGGCGACCTCCGGAAGGTAGCGCACACGCTCGACCTCGATCCGGTTCGCCGCAGCTGCCATGGCCGGCGGGTCGTCGAGCCCGAGCAGCACCGAGGCCATGTGCACCGGGTCGTTGGCCAGCGGCAGCTTCGGCATCGCCGGGTCGTAGGGATAGAACCAGTAGGCGTGCTGAGTCTCGTGGAACAGGCATGGATAGCCGATGCCGCTGATGGGATCGCAGATCTTGCCGTTGCCGTCGCGCGCCAGGCGCGCGGCCAGCCTGGACCACGCGACTTCGTTCAGCGCCCCCTTGGCGACCAGCCGGAGGGTGCGCTCGTCCTCCCCGTCCTTATTAATGTCGACGTTGAAGAGAGCCCAGTAGGAGTCGGGCGGCTCCAACCTGGTGCTGCGCCGATGGATGGACCCTAGCTCCCAGCCGGTGCCGGCGAGTACGTCCTGCATGAAGGCGGCCACCGACTCCTTGCTGGTGGCGGCGTCCATGGTTACTCGGGACGAAGTTTGCGTTTCCAATTTGAAGCGTATTGCCCTGCAATAGGGAACGCTGAGCGGGGCGTCCTACGACATACCCCCGGGGCTGCGGGGTCAGTGTCCAGGATTGCGGCGGCGAGGCAATCGCTCATTTCCACGTGGAGGTGGGCATTTGGAAGCGATCGGCACGCATCTGTCGAGCCTGCCCGTGTACGCACGGCGGCTCATCGTCACTGCTTTTGTGCTTCTAGCCGGGCTTCTCCTCATGCTTGCTCGCACGTCGCCGGCCCTGGCCGCGGACAGCGGTAACGGTCAGGGCAAAGCCACCGACCACACGAGTGCATCCGCGGTCGCGAATCGCCACGACAGTCCCACGGCGAAGGAAGACCAGCACATCGGTGGCGGCGGGGACGGCGATGGAAAGAGTAAGAGCGGAGGCAAGGCCAAGGTAGGAGGCGGGACAGGCGCCGGCAGCCAATCCAGCAGTGCCGCCGGCAGCCAAACGAGCGGGGCGAGCACGACCAGCAGCGCGAGCGCGCAGGCGCCCGCGGCGAAGTCGAGCTCAAACGACAGCGCCAAGGCTTCGGCCCAGGGGTCGGCTCAGGCGCAGTCGAGCACGCATGCCAGCGGTGACGTGCACACCGGTGGCGGCAACTCGATGTCGTCGGCGTCCAGCAACAGCAGCACGGCTCACGGGAGCGACAGCGCCAAGGCTCAATCGAGCGGCAGCGCCAATGCTCACGCGAGCACCACCGTGAGCGCCAGTGCCAACGCCGGCGCCGCGGCCGACACAAAGTCCACTGGCCAGCACAAGGAGGCCGGGGAGAACAACTCCGACTCCCACGGTGACGTGGCCGGCGGCAAGACTGGCAATGGTGACGATCGCGTCAAGACGACGGCCAACGGCAAGGCAATGCACGAGGCCGACTCGGACAGCGAGAGCACCGGCGCAAGCACCGGGACCACGACTGGCAGCACCGCGACGACCAACAGCGTGCGCGTCGGCGCCAGCACGGGCTCGGTCGGTGCGAGCACCGGCAACACGGCCGGCAGCGCGGCCTCGGCCAGCACCGGCAACAAGAGCACGGGCAACGGCCACGAGAACAGCACAGGCGCGTCGGTAGGCGCGAGCACCGGCAACACCGCCGGAAGTGCGGCCTCGGGCAGCACCGGCAACAAGAGCACGGGCGCGTCAGTGGGCGCGAGCACCGGCAACACGGCCGGCAGCGCGGCCTCGGGCAGCACCGGCAACAAGAGCACCGGCG
>VBEK01000176.1 GCA_005889135.1 Chloroflexota bacterium | reverse complement strand
ATCAGTGAGGACCCTCATTGCTTAACCGCGACCGCTCCGGTCACCCTGAGCCAGTGCCCGACCACGACTACCAGGCGCTGATGCTCCGCGCCGGGCACGACGGTCAAGGCGACGTGCTGCACCTAGTCCGGGCTGGTGCGGAAGCGTCGCTTTGCGGAATTCCTCGAGGCTCGCTGGGTCCCGCGGCGGAGGACGTGGACGCCGTCTGCGGCGAGTGCATCGAGTGGCTGAAGAGCGGCAGGATCTCCGGTCCGGTCAAGACACGGCGGGGAGACGGCGCTTAACGATTACCCGTCCGGGTAGTTAATCGGCCCCAGTAGACAAGGTCAGCCGGCAGCGCCGATGATCGCGTTCGCCTCCCGGGCGAGCCGATCAGGGTCGAGGATCACGACCACGCCACGCCTGACGTCGATGAGGCCCTCGCGCTTGAGGTGACCGAGCGTGGCTGCGACCACCTCGCGGACCGACCCCACCGCTGTCGCCAGGTCTTGCTGCGTCCCGAGCACTCTGCGCCCCTCGGCGAGCAGCCCGGACGCGGACGCGCGGTCGACGATCGCGCTGACCACGCGTTGGCGCACGGTTCCGAACGCCCGAATGTAGAGGGCGCGATGGGTCGCGTTGAGGACCGTCGTCAGCTCTTCGACCAGCGCCCACCCGACCTGCGCCTCGGCGAGAGCGACATCCTTGAGCCGGTCGCCGTCGATCAGCAGCAGCTCGCTTTGCTCGATCGCCTGCACGCCCCGCGCGATCAGCGGCTGACGGGGCGCATAGACGCCGGTCAGGTCTCCAACCTTCAGATAGCGGGTCGTGACCTGGCTGCCGTCGGGATAGAAGATGTAGGCCCGAAGCGTGCCGCGGAGGACGATCGCCGCCTTCGGGCCCTCGTCCCAACGCAGCCCGATGGTGCCGGGCGGAAACTCGATGCGCTGCCCGCTCCGCACGAGCAGCGCGACCAGGGCGTCAGGCAAGCGGCCGAGCATTCCATGCCGTCTGGCGTCGCCCAGCCACCCGAGCTCCGGAGTGCTCGGTCTGGCGGACAAAGCAGCAGGTTTCTGCATGTTCCTTTACTGGATTCTAATGAGCAAGAGTATGCTGGTGCGTAACCTTTTGCACAGTCAAGTAGAGCAATGCTGACATGTTGAACACTGCGGAGGCAGCACGCTTCCTGCGCGTCAGCCAGGCGTCGATCCGACGGTGGGCTGACTCCGGACGTCTACGAGTGAGCCGGGTCGGCGGGCGCCGCGAGCGGCGCTTCAACGAGTCGGACCTGCTTGCGTTCATGGAGCGCGCCCCCGCAGGCCGCGCCGAGAGCCCGGTCACGGTCGGGGGCCTGGCGGTGCCGGTGCCCGGTCACCTCGCCACTTTCTACACCAGCGACGCGGGCGGCATGAGGTTGTCGGTTCCGTTCCTCGCCGAGGGACTTCGGCTCGGTCAACCCTGCGTCCTCGTCGCCACCGAGCCGCTGGCGTCGCGCTATTTGCGCGCGTTCAACGGCCTGCACCGGAACCTCACCGTGGTCGCCTTCAACGGCGGCACCTCCGGCGAAGCCATCGCCGAGTGGGAGCAAAAGCTTTCCGAGTACGTGGCAGAGGGCGCAACGGTGATCCGCCTCGTGGGCGAGATGAAGGCCGAGCGCACGATGTTCAAGTCCGAGGACGAGATGCTTCGCTACGAAGAGGCCTTCCAGCTGATGTCCAAGCGCTACCCGGTCACCGTCCTCTGCCAGTACGACGTGCGCGAGTTCGACGGCCTTACCCTCGTGCGCGCGCTGAAGGCGCACCCCGACATGTTCGAGCTGAGGATCGGCGCCTTCCTGAACTGAGCGCCCAACTCCGGGCAAGCGAGAGGCTGCTGCACCGAAGAGACCCGCTTCTTCGGGCGGACTAGGTCACCAGCTCCATCTCGCGCGCGGTGACCACCGCGTTCAACATCGACCGCGCACCGAGCTTGGCGCCGATCGCGCGCACGTGCGTGCGAACGGTCGAGTAGCTGATCCCCAGGCGCTGGGCGATCTGACGCGTGCCCACGCCGTCCGCCATCAGCTGGAGCACCTCGCGCTCGCGGGGGCTGAGGCTGTCGCGCACGTGCTCCCGCTCCTTGCCGCTGCTCACCAGCCGCGCCACCATCGCAGGCGAGATCAAGCTTGCGCCCTGCGCGACCTTGCGGATGGCCGCGATGACCTCCGACCCTGGACTCGACTTGTGCACGTACGCGCTCGCGCCCGCCTCGACCGCGGCCAGCCGCGCGTCGTCGCCGTCGTCGCGACTCAGGAACACGTACCTCGCGCCAGGGAATCTCGGCCGCATCGCCGCCGCGGCGTCGCGCCCTGTGCCGTCGCCCAGGTGGTAGTCCATGACGATCACGTCGGGGGCGGCCGTGGGCGTCAGCGCCGCGGCTTCGACCACCGAGCCGGCCCTGCCGACCACCTCCATGTCCTTCTGACTGTCCAGCAGAAGAGCCAGGCTCTCCGAGACGAGCTGGTGGTTCTCGACGATGACGACCCGGACGCGGTTGCCGTCGATATCTCTAGCGAGCCGAAGCACGCGCGGGGACCCGTTCAGCTGGCGCATCTGAAGGCTCAGGCCGGCTCGGCCGCGACCTCCGGGGGCTCCACGACGCGCGCCATGCGCAAGCGCTCCCGGAACGTGCCGAGCCAGCCGCTGATCTCATCCAGGCTCTCGATCGCCGGCACGTACACCTCGAGAGATGGCGAAGGGGCCTGGTCCTCCCTCCGGACCCTGGCCCCTTGCCCGGTCGTTGCCCCCCGGCTGTTTGAGCGAACCTTGCTGCCCCCTGCAGCCATGTGACTCCGGGCTCACCTTAAGTCTCGAAGCGCCAAATTCGGGGCCAAAATTCAATGCCCCAATTAGGCCGGGCGTTGTAGGGTTACGGATTGGAGGCTAGGGTGTTGCGAGAAGCACGCCGGGACTGGAGCGATCTTCCGGGCGAGGACCTGGCCACCTCGGCGCTGCCTGAGGTGGCCGGGTGGATCTCCATCTACGAGGAGATGGCCGCGGTCCTGCGCTCGGTGATCGGTCGCGCCAACGGCTCGGTCGAGTCGGAGGAGCTGCAGCGGAACCTCGCGTGGATCGAAGGCCGCCTCAGCAGCTGGCGCGACCGCCACGCCGAGCTTGCCGGCGTGACCATCGACCGCGCCACCCACACGCTGACTTACGCCGGCAAGTCGCTGCGCCTGACGCGACGCGAGGCCGACCTGCTCGACTTCCTCCTCCGCCATCCTCGGCGCCCCTTCACCAGCCGCCAGCTGGCGACGCTGGCCTGGCAAAACTCCAGGCTGTCGGACGCCCAGGTCCGGACGTACATCATGCGGTTGCGCAGCCGGTTGCGAGAGGTGGGGCTGGAGGAGGTCATCACCGTCGCCCGCAACCTGGGCTACGGGATCAAGGCATCGACGGGAGGAGCGGGGTTTGAAAGAGAATGACTCACACGAGACGGGCCGGATGAGGGCAGGGGTCGCGCAGTCCCTTCTCACGTCTCGTCTGCTGATCCTCCAGTCCAGGCGCCTGATGCTCGACCGCTGCCAGCGCAGGCTGGACCGCGACGAAGCCGACGAGGAAGCACGCCGGCGTGTCGACGTGCTGCGAAGCCAGACCGATGCCGCCCAGCACGCCTATCGGAGCGTCATCCTCGCCTGGGGCTCGCCCGAGAACGCCGAGTACTGGATCGTCGCGTACGGCCGCCTGATCGACATGGGCACCACCCTGACCCAGAAGCTGCGCGACGCTGTGGTGGAGCTGCCCCTCGCGGAGCGCTACCAGGTATCCGCCGACGTCGAGTCGCTGGAGAGCATCGTCGGGGAGTGGACGGAGAAGATGCGGCGGTC
Source organism: Chloroflexota bacterium (assembly GCA_005889135.1). Classification (GTDB taxonomy): domain Bacteria; phylum Chloroflexota; class Dormibacteria; order Dormibacterales; family Dormibacteraceae; genus 40CM-4-65-16. Next base: position 7,138 of record VBEK01000176.1, on the reverse strand, counting down.
GATGGCCGCTGCAGTCGCCTAGTCCGCCCGTTCCAGCTCCTCCATAACGAGCACCACCCCGCCGGACTTCTGTCCGTCCGAGAGGGCGTACGCCGACACCTTGAAGCGCGCGCTCTTGCCTCGCCTGTTGATCGCCTCCACCGTCGCCTCGTCGTGCGCCGGGTTGCCGCGCATCACCGACCGGATCATGCTTCTCAGGTCCCGGGACGGAAGACCGATGTCGAGGTCGAAGAAGCCCTGGCCCACCACCTCGTCGGAGCGCATGCCCCAGAGGTCCGCGGCGCGTTCGTTCCACACCTGGATCTTTGAGCCTGCGTCGAGCACCGCCGCGCCCACGTCGATGATGCCGGTGATCGCGCGCAGGAAGGTGTTGAGCTTGTTGACCTCCTCCGTCCGGATGCGAAGGTCGGTGTTGATGCTCTGGAGCTCGGCGTTGGTCGACTCGAGCTCCTCGTTCATGGTCTCGAGCTCTTCGTTGCTCGACTGCAGCTCCTCGTTGGTCGTCTCCAGCTCCTCAACGGTGGACTGAAGCTCCTCGTTCGTGGTTTCGAGCTCTTCGTTGCTCGACTGGAGCTCCTCGTACGCCGTCTCCACGTCCTGCTTCGAGCGTTCGACCTCGGCACGCAGCTGGGTCATCTGGGTCACGTCGATGAAGCTGGCGCTTGTGCCGACGACCGAGCCGTCGTCGTCGATCAATGGGCCGATGTGGACGTCGTACAGCCTCGCCTGGCCGTCGCCCGAAGCAAACTCCACCGCCGACGACGACGACGCCCTGCGCTCGCGGTAGGCGCGGTCGATCGGGGTCCGCAGATCGATGGGTTTGTAGGAGAGCTCGAGGTCCTTGAGGGGCCTGCCGAGGTCCCCGGGCGGGATGTTGAACAGTCGCCGGGCCGCCAGGTTGGCCGAGACGAGGACGCCGAGCGCGTCGACGACGAGCTGGGCGTAGGGCACGCCTTCGGTCGCGAGCTCGCGCACACGCAGCTGGCGCGCCACATGATTGGACGCCTCCGTGCTGCCGGACTGCGCCAGCAGCATCAAGCGGTCCCGCAGCTGCAGGCTGGCGACCTTGGAGAAGATGCGCTGCTTGAGGTCGACCGGCGTGAACAGGGCGCTGTGGGTAAGGAGCATCTCGGCGCGCCCCAGGAACAGGTAGCCGTCGTCGTTCAGCGCGTAGTGGAACCGGGCGAGGATGCGGGCCTGTGTCTCCGAGGTGAAGTACATCAGCGCGTTCCTGCAGATCAGCAGGTCGAGACGCGAGATGGGCGCGTCCTGCATGAGGTCGTGCCTGCCGAAGATCAGGACCCGCCTCAGCGCTGAGCGGAACACGAAGCGCCCACCCTGCGGCTCGAAATACCGGTTCTTGAGGTCTTCGTCGAGCGACTCGAGGTCCTTTGGGAAATAGCCCGCCCGCGCCTTGTTCAGAGCCTCCTCGTCGACGTCGGTGGCGTAGATCTTGACCCGACGCAGAAACTGCTCTCGGCCCAGCGCCTCGCAGAGCATCATGGCCACGGAGTAGGCCTCCTCACCCGATGCCGTGCCGGTGCTCCAGACGCGGATCTGGCCCTGCTTGGCGATGATGCGCGGCACGATGCTCTCTCGCATGTAGTCCCAAGCGTTCGCGTCCCGGAAGAACTCGGTGACGTTGATCAGGACCTTGTCGAACAGCACCGGAAACTCGTCCGGATGCACCTGCAGGTAGTCGAGGTAGGCGGCGAAGTTGTCGATGCCGAGCTCCTGGCAGCGCTTGGCGACTCGCCGCACGAGGCTCGGGCGCTTGTAGCCGGTGAAGTCGACTCCGCGCGACTCGCGCAGGTACTCGATCAGGTTCTCGAACTCGTTACCTGGTTCGAGGCTCAATCGCGGACCTTGCCGGCGACGAGGGTGACGAGCGCGGAGGGGATCTCGTTCAGCGAGAGCACAAAGTCGACGACGCCGGTGCGGATCGCTGCCGAAGGCATGCTGAAGAACTCCGAGGTGGCCTCGTCCTGGACGATGACCGTTCCGCCCCGCGCCTTGATCGCGGTCACACCCATCGAGCCGTCTTTGCCCGCTCCGGTGAGGACGACAGCGATGGCGCGCTCACCGTACGCGGCAGCGACCGACTCGAACAGGAGGTCGGCGGATGGCCGGACGAAGTTCACCAGCTCGGTCTGCGTGAGGCTCACCGTCCCATCACCGTTGATGAGGAGGTGGCGGTCCGGAGGCGCCAGGTACACGTGCCCCGGCTCGACGTTCATCCCGTCCAGCGCCTGGTCGACGGGCAGCTGGGAGCGCCGGCCGAAGATCTCGGGCATCAGGCTTCGGTGCCGCGGGTCGAGGTGCTGGACGACGACGACGATCGCCGGGAACTGGGCCGGCAGCTTGCCCAGAATCTCGGTCAGGGCGAAGACGCCGCCGGCGGAAGCCGCGAAGGCGACTATGTCGAACGGGGGGTGGGAGCGAAACGGCCGGCGTTCAGAGATGGCGCGGTGCATGCTGGCGTGTCCCGCTGTCATCATGCTCCCGTTCGGGTGGTTGAGGTGAGGGCGGAGGTGGTCGGCAGCCTTCTGCGGCCCGATTACCTGGTGGCGGCGCGCAAGGAGCTCGAGGCCGGCGAGATCGACCCCGCGCGCTTCAAAGAGGTCGAGGACCGGGCGGTCGACGAGGCGATCGACCTGCAGGTCGCGGCCGGGATCGACGTCGTCACCGACGGCGAGCAGCGGCGCTACGCCTTCTTCGGCCACCTGGTGGACTCGATGTCCGGCTTCGACAAGTTCGGCGGCTGGGCGATCCCGTTCCGGGACGAGAAGGGCGAACAGCTGGTGTTCAAGCGCCCGGTCGTGGTCGAGAAGCTCCAGCCGCTGCGGAGCATGGCGGCGGAGGACTTCACCTACCTGCGCGCGCGCACGAAGCACCCGGCCAAGGTGACTCTGATCAGCGCCCAACAGGCCGCCGCCTACTACGACCCGGAGAAATCGAAGGGCGCGTATGCGACGCGGGACGCGTACCTCGACGACATCGTTCGCTACAGCCGTCGCGAGGTGGACGAGCTCGCGCGCCTCGGCTGCACCTACGTCCAGATCGACGCCCCGCAGTACGCCGCGCTGCTCGACCCTGAGCTGCGCGAGGGCTACCGCAAGCGCGGCAGCGACCCGGAAAAGCTCATCGACACGTGCATCGAGATGGACAACGCGATCATCGAGGACCACCCCGGGGTGAGGTTCGCGATGCACATCTGCCGCGGCAACAACCAGAGCAAGTTCTACGCCGCGGGAGACTACGAACCCATCGCTCGCATCTTCGAGCGGACGAAGTTCGACCGCTTCCTGCTCGAGTACGACGACGAGCGCTCCGGCGGGTTCGAGCCGCTGAAGCATGTGCCCGAGGACCGCACGGTGGTGCTGGGCCTGGTCACCTCCAAGAAGCCCGCGCTCGAGTCCGAGGAGGAGCTGAAGCGGCGGATCGTAGAGGCGGCGCGGTACGTGCCCCTCGAGCGACTCGCCCTCAGCCCCCAGTGCGGCTTCGCGTCGACGATGGAGGGCAACCGTTTGACGGCGGACGACCAGCGCCGGAAGCTCGAGCTCGTCGGCCGGGTGGCCGATGCGGTGTGGGGCTGAATTAGTAACATCCGGATTTGGTGCTGCGGAGAGTGGGTCCTACCGAGCCGAGGGTGCTCGGCGATCAGTTCGCGCTTTTTATTTCCAGCGTGGTCGACTACGCGATCTTCATGCTCGACCCGGCGGGCGTGATCGTCACGTGGAACGAGGGCGCGCAGCGCATCAAGGGCTACAGGGCCGACGAGGTGATCGGCCGCCACTTCTCCATCTTTTACCCGGCCGAGGACGCGAAGAACCGCAAGCCCGACTGGGAGCTCGAGGTCGCCAAGCGCGTGGGCCGCTACGAGGAGGAGGGCTGGCGCATCCGCAAGGACGGGACTCGGTTCTGGGCTAGCGTTGTGATCACGGCCCTGCGCGACGAGACGGGGCGGCTGCGCGGCTTCGGCAAGGTGACGCGCGACCTGAGCGAGCGCCGGGCCCAGGAGATCCAGCACAACGTGGAGCGCGAGCGCGAGGCGATGCAGCTGCGCGCGCACGCGGAGCGGATGGCCGAGCTGGAGCGCACGAAGTCCCATTTCCTCAACCTTGCGTCGCACGAGCTGCGCGGTCCGCTGGCCGTGATCCGCGGCTACAACTCCATGCTGGAGGACGGGACGATCGCGGCGGAACAGATCCCTGCGGTGGCGCGCATCGTCGACGCGAAGCTGGCGCAGATGGACCTCTTGATCGAGCAGATGCTGGAGACCGCGCGCCTCGAGGACGACACCTACGAGCTGTTCCGGGACACGTTCGACCTGCGCGACGTCGCCCAGGAGCAGGTCGACGTCTTCCGCGCCCTGGCGCGCGACCACTCCCTCGTCATGGCGCCCGACTCCGGGCCGCTCGTGGTCGAGGGCGACAGGGCGCGGATCGCGACCGTCGTCGCCAACATGCTCGACAACGCGCTCAAGTACTCGCCCGGCGGAGGCGAGATCTTGGTCACCACTGGCGATCGCGGCGCGAATGGGTTCGTGAGCGTGCGTGACGAGGGCCTGGGCATCTCGCCGCGGCACCTGCCCTTGCTGTTCACCCGCTTCGGCCGGCTGCCGACGGAGCAGAACGTCACCATCCCGGGCACGGGGCTCGGCCTGTTCCTGTGCAGGGAGATCGCCCGCCGGCACGGCGGCGACGTCGAGGTGGAGTCGAAGCCGGGGGTCGGGAGCGAGTTCACGCTTACGGTCCCGTTGAAAAGCCGCTGACCGCACTACCTTATTAGTGCCTGTTCGTTTCACCCCGGGTAAGGAGGCGCCCATGAGCTCGCACACGGTCCAGACCAGCCGGCTGCGCATGCGCTACACGGAATCGGGGCCCGAGGACGGCGTGCCGGTGGTGATGATCCACGGCAACCTTTCCACCGGTCGTTTCTACGAGCACCTGATGCCGGGCGCCCCCGAGCGCTACCAGATCATCGCTCCCGACATGCGCGGCTTCGGCGACACCGAGCGCAAGCCCATCGACGCCACCCGCGGCCTGCGCGATTGGGCCGACGACACGTACTCGCTGGTGCAGAAGCTGGGCATTACGCGGCCGGTGCACCTGGTCGGGTGGTCGACGGGCGGCGCCGCGATCGCCAACTACGCGCAGGACCGGCCGGGAGAGGTGGCGTCGCTCACGTTCATCGACCCCGTGTCGCCCTACGGCTACGGAGGCGTTCGCCTGGACGGGACGCCGCACTTCCCCGACTACGCCGGCTCCGGTGGCGGGACTGGAAACCTCGAGTTCATGAAGCGGATCGCGGAGAGGGACACGTCGACCGAGTCTCCGATCTCGCCGCGCAACGTGATGAACAGCTCCTACTGGGCCGCGTCGCACCGCGAGCCGCCGGAGCGCGAGGACATGCTCCTCGACGAGGTCCTGAAGTCCGAGACCGGGGACGACGGTTATCCCGGAGACTCTGTTGCCTCGCCCAACTGGCCGGGCGTGGCGCCGGGGACGCGGGGCATCCTGAACGCCCTGTCGCCGAAGTACTGCAACTGGGCGGGCATCGTCGACATCTCGCCCAAGCCGCCGATCCTGTGGACGCACGGGAGCGCGGACATCGTGGTCGCGGACGGCTCGCCGTGGGAGATGGGGACGCTGGGCAAGCTGGGGGTCGTGCCGGGGTGGCCGGGCGAGGAGGTGTTCCCGCCGCAGCCGATGGTGACGCAGATCCGCAACGTCCTTGAGCGGTACCAGGCGAAGGGCGGCCGGGTGCGGATGGAGATGTTCGAGGGGTCGGGGCATGGTCCGGTGATGGACGCCAAGGAACGGTGGGGGAAGCTCTTTTTTGAGTTCCTGGCGGAGGTGGAGGCGCCGGCGAGGGTCTGAGGAGGGCTCAACCCGGCATTTGCCGGCATCTGCGGCGATGGCCCGGCAGTTCGAGCCCGCATTTGCCGGCAATCGCGGGGTTAGCCGAGCATCTGGCGCACCTGTCCGACGACTGCATCGGGCCTGCCGAGCACGTCGCTAGCCGTGAAGCGCAGCAGCCGGACGCCGGCACGAAGCAATTCGTTCTGGCGCCTGTTGTCTTCGGCAAGGTTGTCGCGGTGCCAGGCGCCGTCGTACTCGATTCCTAGACGGTGCTCGGCGTAATAGAGATCAACCCGGCCGACGAACTCGCCTTGCCGGTCGTAGATCGCGACCTGCGCTTGCGGTCTCGGCAGCCCGCCGAGGATGAGCAGCATTCGCAGCCTCGACTCCATGTGAGATTCCGCCGCAGGCTCGGCGTGCTCCAGCACACGACGGACGCTTCTCGTGCCGCGCCGCCCGTCGTTCGCTTGCAGCCATGCGTCCACATCGTCGACACGAAGTCGCCGGCTGTGGAGCGCGGCATCCATGATCACCACGGCCTCGGTCAGGCCGGGCCGCGCGCAGAGATCGGTGACCGTCCGCAGCATCGACGTGGTCGGGAAGCCGCGCACCTGGACGATCTCGCCCGGAGCGAGCGGGGAGCGATGCAGCTTGATGCCAGATCTTGCGGATATACCCGAGCCCGGGGGAACTGTCACCTCAACCAGGTCGGAGGCGCTCGCCTCGAGCCTATGGAGCCACGCCGCCGTGCGGCCCGAGAACGCGGCCCCGCCAGGCAGCCGGCGGAGGGCGCCGGCAAGCCTGTGGTCGGGACTATCAGCCAGCCCAGACCAGAGGTAGGTCGCTGAATCGATCCGTCGCCAGATGCTGCCTTCCAGATGCCAGCGCTCGAGGCCCGCGGCCCTGGCGTCCTCGACCGTGAAAGGCCCTTCGAGCAATACGGGCGGCAACTGTGGACGGTGTCCCACGACGACGAGCGTCCGCCTTCGATCTGCGATTCCGCAACCCCTCTTGTTAACGGGGATTCTTGATGCGAACATCTGTACGTGACTCCGTCGGCGGAGGCGATCGAGCTCGGGCTGAACCTCGCGGAGCCGACGACGCTGGTCGTCGACCTCAACTGCGCCTTCGCCTCGATCGAACAGCAGCACGACCCCGCGCTCAGGGGCAAGGTCCTCGCCATCGCCGCGTACGCGACCGACGCGGCGACCATCGTCTCCTCCTCGAGGGAGGCGCGAGACCTCGGCATCAAGACCGGGATGAAAGTTTTCGAG
>VBEK01000127.1 GCA_005889135.1 Chloroflexota bacterium | reverse complement strand
GGCGCCGGCGCGGTTGCTGACGACGCGCTGACCGATGCCCTCGAACAGCCACGTGACCAGGCGCGCGGTCGTGGTCTTGCCGTTGGTGCCGGTGATGACGACCGCGCCCTGGGTCAGGTCCTGCGCGAGGCGGGTGAGGATCTTCGGGTCGATCGCCCTCGCCACGTCGCCGGGCAGAGTCGTGCCCCCGCCGCGGCGGGTGATGCGGCTCAATGCGCCGGTGGCCTTGCCGGCCCAGACCGCGGCCGTCTTCCTCAACATCGGCGCTTCGCGCCGTGGCGGAAGCTCACGCGACCGCCTGGCTGACCGCTGTCCAGCAGTCCAGGCCTTTGATCGCGGTCCGCGCCTCGTCCTCGCTCCCGGCCTGGCGGAAGAACGCGGAGCCGCTGCCGGTGATCCGCCACCCCGCGCCCAGTTTTTTCGAGAACTCGTGCAGGCGCGGCTCGACGTGCTCCGCCGCGCGGCGCAGGCCCTCGCCCTTGACCTCGTCCCACGCCCGGTAAACGGCCTGGGTCGACAGCTCGATACCCGGCCAGGCGATCGCGAACCAGATGGGCTTGATGGGGATAGGCGTTGGCGTCACACGCTCGCCCCTTCCCTCGACGATGGCTGCGCCGCCGCGCAGGAAGAAGGGCACGTCCGAACCCACCTCTGCGGCGACCGGCTCGAGGTCGAGGTCGGGGTCGAGGTCGGGGCCGTACAGCGCCTTCAACGCGCGCAGCGCCGAGGCCGCATCCGAGCTCGCGCCACCCATGCCCGAGCCCGGTGGTATGCGCTTGTGGAGATGAAACCTCGCCGGCAGCTTTCGATCCACGGCGCGCTCGAGCGCCTGCTGGGCCTGCAACACGGAGTTGTCATTGTTGCCGAGCTCGAGCCCCGTAACAGTCAGCTCGGTGGCGTCGGATCTGGTGATGACCAGCAGGTCGTGCAGCTCAATCGTCTGCATGGTCGTTCGCAGCTCGTGGTAGCCGTCGTCCCTCCGCTTGATGACTTCGAGGTCGAGGTTGAGCTTCGCCCGCGCCGGCAGCGCGATGGTCAATCCGACAGCAGCTTCAGGTCGGCGCGGTACCTGACGGCGCGTCTCCGGTAGTGCTCGGCGGAGCTGCCGACCCAGCTCTCGGACGAGCCGCCGAGCGCCTTTTTCACGGTGGCGGGGACGCCCGCGGCCAGGTGACCCGGCGGGATCTGTGCGCCCTCGGGCAGCACCGCGCCGGCGGCGAGCATCGAGCCGGCGCCGAGCCGGCTGCGCTGCAGCATCGTCGCTCCCATCCCGACCAGCGCGCCCGCTTCGACGACGCACCCCTCGAGCTGCGCCGAGTGGCCCACGGTCGCGTTGGTCTCGATGACCGTCGGCAGGTTCTCCGCGCAGTGGATGACCACGTTGTCCTGCACGTTGGCGCCGGCGCCGACTTTGATCTCGGACTCGTCGGCTCGCAGCACCGCGCCGAACCAGACGCTCGCGCCCGCATCGATCTCGACATCGCCGACCAGCACGGCGGTGGGGGCGACGTATGCGTCGGGGTGCACGCGCGGGCGCTTGCCGCCGAGCTCGAATTCCACTGGCCCCTATAATGCTGAATTCGTGATTGCAAGCTCCAGGCTGGTGATGACGCATGGCTAAGCGCACGGCTTCGGCGAAGAAGCAGGCTCGCGCCGGCGGCCGCCGCTCTGCGCGCAACCGCGCGACCCGCTCCGAGGTCAAGACGCTGATCATCAAGGCGCGGCGCTCGCTGCGCGGCTCGGGCGCCGAGGCGGGTGATCGCGAGACCTCGCTGCTCTCAGCCATTCAGTCCCTGGACCGCGCCGCAGCGAAGGGCGTGCTGCACCGCAACAACGCCGCCCGGCGCAAGTCGCGACTGGCGAGGCAGATGGCCAAGCTGGCCGCCGCCGCGCCCCCGCCCGCCAAGGGCAAGAAGGGCGCGGCCGCACCCGCTCCCGCTCCCGCGCCGAAGAAGAAGTAGTTAGGGCCGGCCGGCGCGCGCCTAGAGGCGCGCCAGCAGGACCTCGAGGCCCAGTTCGGCGTCGACCTGTCCGGACTTGACCTCCCACTCGTAGTCGCGGATCCGCCGCAGCGCCTCCTCGAGGTTGTCGCTGCGAGCCTGCTGGGCGGCGTCGAAAGCCTTCTGGATGACGAAGTTGTGCTCGGTCATGTCGCTCTGCACCTGCGACAGCGACTCGCCGCGCTCCTGCCGGGCTTTGACCTCCAGCACCAGGGCGATGTGCCGCGCCATGCGGTAGGCGATCAACGTCCCCCCGACACCGGATCGCGTCAGGTTGCGGGCGACGTCGAACGCCTGCGCCGAGGGGTGAGGCAGCAGATGGTCGGTGAGGCGAAAGATCTCGTCCTCCCGTCCGCCGGCGAGCAGTTCGGTGACCACCTCGGGCGTGAGCTTCGCGCCGGAGGCCTTGTAGGCCGCGATCTTCGTCAGCTCGGAGTCGATGATGCCGAGGTCGGGCGGCGAGACACGCACGACCTGGGCTGCGATCGAAGGGGTGAGGCCGTGTCTTTCTACGGCGCGCCTGGACGCCCAGTCGCTCAGGGCCCGGCGCACGAGGCGCGGCATCTCCTCGACCTTGCCGCCGGCGGCGGTGAACGCCTTCGCCAGCTTGTTGGTCGCGCCGAGCCGCCCCGCCACCGTGATCAGCAGGCGCGTGGTCGGCGGGATCTGCGCCACCGCCGACGCCAGCCCCTCGGCCCTGGCCGGCGGGATGGCGCGCGCGAACACGACCCGGTAGGGGTCGAGGAAGGGGGCCTGTAGGACCGCGTCCTGCAGGCGCGCGGGGGTGAGCCCGCTCCCCTCCATCGTCTCCAGGCCGAAGTCGGAGACGAGGTCCGGGCTCCAGTCGGCAAGAGTGGCCCGCGCCCTCTCGTCGACGAGGAACCGCTCCTCGCCGTGGAGCAGGAGCGCGGTCGCGGCCGCGGTCGCGGCTGCGCGGGAGGTCGCCCGGGGCATCTCGCGATCGTACTTACAACGGCAAGGTGATCGCGCCCTCCTGGTCGGTGCGCAGGACGTGGGGTGGAGAACCTGTGGCAAGCCGTCCTGCCGAACGCGACGCGATGAGCTGCGTGGAGGTTGTCACCGCGACTCGTTCGAGGTCTGGCGACAACCGGCTCCGGCCGCCGTTGGGGAGCAGCAGGTACGTGCACGGACCGCGCAGTCGCGTGGCGGCGCTCGTCTGGGCGTCGAGGTCGAGGTCGCTCAGGTCGCAGAAGGACCTGCCGCCAGGCGCCACCACGCGCAAGCCGACGCCGGCCGCCCCGGCCACGTCGCCCGGGGCGCCGCGCTCCGGGGCGACGACTTGCAGCTCGAGGCCCGCCACCGAAAGGATGTCTCCGGCCACCACCTGTTGAATGACCGCGCCACGCGTCAGCTGCTCGAGCGCGGCTGTCCGCCACGCCGATCCGGTCAGCGCGACTCCGGGCACGAGGACGCGGTTTACGGCGCGGTCGAAGCCCGCCAGACCGCCGGCGTGGCCGAGTCCGGGCGCCGTGATCACCAGGGCGTCGAGCCGGCGCTGCCACGGCGGCAGCTGCGTACCGAGACCGTCGGCGAGCTTCGCGGGGCTCGGTCCCCCGTCGATGAGGATCGCGCCTTGCGGACCGCGGAGGAGCACGGCCTGCCCGTCGCCGACGTCAAGGATCATCACCTGCGGCGGCGCGTTCGCCCAGGCCGCGAGCGCGGTCGCGGAGATAAGCACGGGTGCGATCGCGGCGGCCGCGAAGGCGGCACGCCGCCGGTGGCCCGAGGCGCCGGCGCCCCCGATCGCCGGCCCTAGCGCCGAGTAGTAAGCGAGGCCCAGCCAGTTCGGAAACGCGGGCACGGTGAAGGCGGCTCCCGGCGCGCGGGCGAGCACGTAGCCGACCTGCTCGATGTAGGCGAGCATGCCGGCGATCGGGATGGCGATTGCCCGCGCCAGCTCGGGCGCAAACGACAGCGCTCCGAGGAGCAGGCCCGAGGTGACTAGAAAGGGAAGGATGGGCAACGTGAGCGCGTTGGCGATCGGCCCGACCGGCGAGATCACGTGGAAGTCGGTCGCCATCATCGGCAGCGTGCCGACCTGCGCGGCGCAGGTGACCGCGAACGGCTCGCGCAGCATGTGCGGCAGGAAGCGCACGCGTCGCGTGATCGGGGGCGTCAACAAGATGATCGCCGCCGTGCCGGCGAACGAGAGCTGGAAGCCGACGTCCCACGCCAGCTCCGGCCGCCATCCCAGCATCGCCGCCGCCGTGACGGCGAGCGAGGTCCAGACATGCGACGGGCGGCCGAGGTTGGCGGCCGCGATCGCCAGGCCGCCCATGGCCGAGGCGCGAATCGCCGCCGGAGTCGCCCCGCCGGCGAGCGCGTAGAGGCCAATCAAGGCGAGCGCCGGCCAGGTCGCAAGCCGGCCGAGGATGGGCGCGAGCGCGCCCTGGACCATGCGTGCGAAGACCGCGACCTTCAGTCCGCTGAGCACGAGCAGGTGGACCAGGCCCGTCGCGATCAAGGCGTTCTCGAGCGCGGCCGGAATTCCCTGGCGGACGCCCAGGACGATGCCGAGCAGCATCGCCGCGTGCGGCGCGGGCAGAGCGGCGTCGACCGCCGCGGTGTACCGCTTGCGCAACCACGAGGGCAGGGCGCCGAGACCGCCGCCGGGCCGGGACACGTCGAAGCTCGTCGCGTCGAGCTGGAGGTAGACATGGCGCTGGGCGAGGTAGGCGCGGCGGTCGAACGTGGGCATGTCGCGCGGCAGGACCAGCGTGCCGGCAGCCTTGACCTGGTCCGCGAACCCTGCCTGCTCCGGCCCGCGCCAGCGGACCATGAGGTCGCCGATGTCGTGGATGGCGGCGCCACCGATTGCGATCCGCGCGGGCTCGACCAGGGCCTCGGATCCGCCGCCGACTGGCCGGCCGTCATCGACGACCTGTCCCGTGATCGCGACCACACTCCCGGCCAGGGAGGCGGCGCGCGCGGGCAGCAAGGGATCCGCGGCGGGAAGCTCAGCCCGACCGACGCCAAGCAGGGCGGCGGCGAGAGCGAGGCAGAGCAGCGCTGGGCGCAGAAGCGCCGCGAGCGCGGCGACGGGCATCGCCGCGGCGATGGCCACCACGCCGACCATCGGCCGCGCGGGCAGCAGCACGACGGCCGCGGCCAACGCCGCCGACCAGGCGACGGCGACAACGAGCCCGGGGTAGCGGGTCACAGGGTCACGAACTTGCGCGCGACGACATAGTCGGACTCGCTCATGCCCAGGATCTCGACCAGCTCGCGCGTGTTCTGGAAGCCGCCGAAGTTGGTGCGGTAATCGATGCATTCCTGCGCGAAGGCGGAGGTGAAGCCGGGGATGGACTCGAGCTCCTCGAGCGTCGCCTGGTTGAGGTTGACGCGCGCGATCACCGTCCCCGACGACGTCTTCGCGAACGCGACCTTGATCTGCTCCCCGTCGCGCAGCCGTCCGGCGTAGTCGGGCAGCTTCGACGTGTCGGCGTCGGCGCTCAGGCCGCCCGCAGCGGCGATGGCGTCGAAGACGCGGTCGCCGCGGGGCAGGCGGTAGAGGCCTGGGTTCTCTACCGCCCCGACGACGTGAATCAGCAGACCTGGGTCGGCGGGCAGGTCGAGGACCGGGTCGCGGACCGGCGGCGCAGTGGGCGCGGGCGGCGCCGCCGCGTGATAGAGGTAGGCGCCGGCGACGATGGCGACGGCCAGCGTCAGCGGGCCGGCGAGAATCGCGAGACGCCTCCAGCCGGGGACGAGGCGAACGGGGATCCGAAGCGGGATGCGCATGGCATCGAGGCTAGGGTCGAGATGGCGGCGTGACTACCCTGCCTGTTAAGAGACTGACGTGGTTCCCGGGGAAGGATTCGAACCTTCGGTCGAGGATCCAAAGTCCTCTGCCTTACCTCTTGGCCACCCGGGATCGGGTACCAACATAGCGTTCGCCCCGCGCATCCTCCCCGATGCGGGCGTGACCTCAAACCGCCTGCCGGCGTTCGGTCTGGTGATGAGGCAAGCGTTGCTCGGGGCCCTCTGCCTGGTGTGTACTGCGTGCGGCGCCTACACGTTCCCGGGCGACAGGCCGTCGCCGACCACGAACACCGGCACGGTTACCGGCCGCGTGCTGGTTGTACCGTGCGCGCCGGTCGAGCAAGCGGGGTCGACCTGCGCCGGCAAGCCCATGCCGAGCCTGGAGATCGACTACCTCCAGGGGACGAAGGTGGTCGGCCGGACGGTGACCGACAACAACGGGAGCTACTCGATCCGCCTGGAGCCGGGCGGCTACGTGGTGAGGTTCAACACCTACATGCGCGTGGCCAGCGGGCCGACGAATATCACGGTGGCGGCGGGCTCGAAGCTCGTGGCGAACTACGCGCTCGACTCGGGGATGCGGGTCCCGGTGCCGCAGGACTGACCCGCCGAGGCATGCGCTTTTGCGCAAAGGGAGCGCATCACCAGCCCGGATAGACCTGTTTGTCGCCAAAAGAGTGCATCCCTGGGCTTAATAGACCCTTTTGGCGCCCGACAGCGCCACACCAGCGGGGCGTTGTTCCCACCCGCTGACCCCCCACCCACCCTGGGGCAGGTAGTGCGGAGGCGCAGCGTACGGCGCGCCCCGGGGCGCCAGTCAACCCTGCCTGTTAAGGCACCAGGTTGATCAGCCGGTCGGGCACGTAGACCACCTTCGACGGCTTGCCGCCGTTCAGCGCCCCCTGCACCTTCTCGCTCTTGAGCGCGGCCTCGACCGCCGCCGCCTCGCTCAACCCCGCCTGGACCTCCAGCCGGTCGCGCAGCTTGCCCGCCACCTGGACGACGAGCACGATCTTGGGCTCGGCGGCCAGGCCTGGGTCGAACACCGGCCACGGCGCGTCCGCCAGCATCCCCTGCTCGCCCAGCCGCTCCCACATCTCCTCGCACGCGTGCGGAGCCAGCGGGTTGAGCAGCTTCAGCAGCGTCCGCACCGCCTCCTCCCACGCGGTGTCCCGGGCCCCGCCGCCGCGCAGATAGTCCTGCATCGCGTTTGCCAGCTCCATCAGGAACGCGACCGCGGTGTTGAAGCGGAGCTCGTCGTAGTGCTCGGTCACCTTCCCCACCGTCTGGGCGACCTTGCGCCGCAGCGCCGCGCTGTCGACGGTCGCGCCCAATGGGCCGCTCTCGCCCGCCACCGCCGCCGGCTCCAGCACCAGCCGCCACACGCGCTGGAGGAACTTCACCACGCCGTTCAGCCCCGCGTCCGTCCACTCGACGTCCTCTTCCGGCGGGCCGATGAACATCTCGTAGATCCGGCCCGCGTCCGCGCCCTGCGCGCCCGCCAGCTCGTCGATGGAGACGCCGTTGCCCGCCGACTTCGACATCACCTGCCCGAACCGCTTGACCATGCCCTGGTTGAAGAGGCGCATGAACGGCTCCGACGCTTCGACCATGCCCGCGTCGTGAAGCACCTTGACGAAGAAGCGCGAGTAGAGCAGGTGCAGGATCGCGTGCTCGACACCGCCCGTGTACTGATCGACCGGCATCCAGTGATTCACCAGCTCGGGGTCGAAAGGCTCGCGATCGTCGTGCGGGCTCGCGTACCGCATGAAGTACCACGAGGAGTCGATGAACGTGTCCATGGTGTCGGTCTCGCGTCGTGCGGGGCCGTCTCCCAACGGGCACGTGGTTTCGTACCAGTCCGGGTTTTCGGACAGGGGTTTGTACTCCGGGGGAAGCTCGACTGGCAGCTGCTCTTTCGGCACCGGGACGATGCCGTGATTGGGGCAGTAGACGATCGGGATGGGCGCGCCCCAGTAGCGCTGGCGTGAGATCAGCCAGTCGCGTAGCCGGTACTTGACCGAGCGCTTGCCGATCCCACGCTCCTCCAGCCAGTCGCAGATGCGCTCGATCCCCTCGCCCGAATCGAGGCCGTCGAACTGCGCGCTGTTCACCATCGTGCCCGAGCCGATGTACGCCTCGCGAAGCATCTTCTGCGGTCCGGTGGGAGGCGCGATGACCTCGCGAATCGGCAGGTCGTAGCGCCGCGCGAACTCGAAGTCGCGCTCGTCGTGCGCGGGCACGGCCATGATCGCGCCGGTGCCGTAGGTGACCAGGACGTAGTCGGCGACCCAGACGGGGATCTTCTCGCCGTTGACAGGGTTCACGGCGAAGCCGCCCGTCGCCACGCCCGTCTTCTCGCGCTCGGTCGACAGGCGCTCGATCTCGGTCTCCTTGCGCGCCTTCTCCACGTACTCGCGCAAGCGGGCCCGGTGTTTCTCGGTGGTGATGCGCTCGACCAGCGGATGCTCCGGCGCGAGGACCATGAAGGTCGCGCCGAACAGCGTGTCCGGCCGCGTCGTGTAGATGCGGATCGACTCGTCCGGCATGCCGACGACGGGAAAGTCGACCTCCGCGCCCATGCTGCGGCCGATCCAGTTCGTCTGCATGACGCGGACCTTCTGCGGCCAGCGCTCCAGCATCGCCAGGTCGTCCAGCAGGCGATCGGCGTAGTCGGTGATCTTCAGGAACCACTGTTCCAGGTCGCGCTTCTCGACTTCCACGTCGGGGTGGCGCCAGCAGCGGCCGTTGATCACCTGCTCGTTGGCCAGCACGGTCTTGTCGACCGGGCACCAGTTGACCGGCGCCATTGCCCGGTACGCCAGGCCTCGCTCCAGCATCAAGAGGAACAGCCACTGCGTCCACTTGTAGTAATCGGGCTCGCTGACGGTGACCTCTCGGTCCCAGTCGTAGAGGATGCCCAGCATCTTCAGCTCACGCTTGCCTTTCGCGATGTTGTTGAGCGTCCAGGTCCTCGGGTGCAGACCACCGCCGCGCTTGGTCGCCGCGTTCTCGGCCGGCAGACCAAACGAATCCCACCCAAACGGATGCAGCACCTCGAATCCCTGCATCCGCTTCATCCGCGCCAGGGCATCGCCCATCACGTAGTTGCGCGCGTGCCCGACCGTCAGGTCGCCCGACGGGTATGGGTACATGACCAGGTCGTAGTACTTAGGCTTCGGCGAGCTGTCTGAAGCCTTCATCACGCCGCGCTCGGCCCAGGTCCTCTGCCACTTGGGCTCGATGTCCTGGGGGATGTAGGCGCTACGGCGGGGACGGCTGGCCATGGCTCTCAAATTTTAGTGACGCCCCCTCGTGGCCCAGGATCGCCACGAGCACCAGCGCCGCGCCCATCGCCTGCACCAGGCCAAACCGCTGCCCGGCCAGGACCACCGCCGCGACCAGCGCCCACGCAGGCTCGGTGGCCAGGATGAGCGCCGTCCGGTTGGCGCTGATGTGAGCCTGCGCCCACGTCTGCACGAAGTAGCCGAACGCGGACGCGAACAGGCCCGTGATCACGATCGCGAACCACACCCCGGCGTTCGGCCAGCGCAGCGACCACGTGCCGCCGGCGCTGAAGAGCACGGTGCACACGCCCATCTGCACCATCGCCAGCGGCGCCGCCGAGGTGCCGGGCGACCAGCGCCCGAGGAGCACGATGTGAAGCGCGAACAGCACGGCGCACGCAAGCACCAGCAGGTCGCCGACGCTCATGCCGGTCGGCCCGCCGGTCAGCAGGATCAGGCCCGCCAGCGAAACGAGTGTCGCGGCCCACGTCCACCAGTGGATCGGCGCGCCGAACACACGGTTGAGAAGCGGCGTCAAGACCACGAACATCCCCGTGATCACCCCAGCGTTGCCAGGGCTGGTGATGGTCAGGCCCGCGGTTTGCGCCAGGTAGCCGGCCGCGAGCACCGTCCCGATCACCGCGCCCACGCGAAGCTCCCGTCGCGTCGGAAGGCGGTGGACGACCAGCGCCATCACGACCAGCGCGAGCGCGAACCTGATCTGCAAGAACGGCAGCGTCGGGTACTGTGTGACTGCGTCCTTGACCAGGACGAAGGTCCAGCCCCAGACGGCAGTGACTGTCAGCAAGAAGAGGACGTAGATCAATGCAGAGGCTGTGGGCGCCCTGGCGCATGGAGTACATCGGCGGGGAGCAGCGACCCGGCTGCCTCTTCTGCCGCGTGATCGCAGACCCGAATGATCCTGACGCCGACCTCGTGCTCTGGCGACCGGAGGGCGCGATCGTGATCCTCAACAAGTTCCCTTACAACCCCGGCCACGCGATGGTGGCCCCGGTCGCGCACGTCGCCACGCTCGAAGACCTCGACGATGGGGCGACGACCGACCTGATGCGCGCCGTGCGGCGCACCCTCGCCGTGCTCCGGGAATCGATGAACCCGGACGGGATCAACGCCGGCGTGAACATCGGCCGCGCCGCGGGCGCGGGCATCCCCGACCACGTCCACTTTCACCTCGTCCCCCGTTGGAACGGCGACACCAACTTCATGGCCGTGATCGACGACGTGAAGATCGTCAACGAGGCGCTGACTCAGACCTCCGCCAAGCTCAGGCGCGCTTTCGCCGCCACGTGACCCTGCCGCCGGCGACGGTGGCGACGACCTTGCCGGCGTCGACCACGGTCAGGTCGCACATCCTTCCCGGCCGCAACGCCCCAACCTCGTCCTCCATGCCGGCCGCGTAAGCCGCCCCTGAGGTGTAGGCCCGCAGCGCCGCCGCGCGCGTCAGGGCGAGGTCGGGATGCCACTTCGCCTGCCGGCGCCAGGTGGTCGCGGCCTCGATCCCGGCAAGCGGGTCGGCCGTCTCCACCGGCGCGTCCGAGCCGAATGCCAGCCGCACACCCGCGCGCTCGAGGGCGCGCCACGCGTACGCGTGCTGCGTGACCGCCGGCCACAGCGCATCCGCGAGCTCGCGGTCGGCGACGGCGTGGATCGGCTGCATGGAGGCGATCACGCCGGCGCGAGCCATACGCGGCATGTCTTTGGGGTTGACGCACTGCGCGTGCTCGATGCGCGGCCGCCGGGCGCGCCACGCGTACGCGTGCTGCGTGACCGCCGGCCACAGCGCATCCGCGAGCTCGCGGTCGGCGACGGCGTGGATCGGCTGCATGGAGGCGATCACGCCGGCGCGAGCCATACGCGGCATGTCTTTGGGGTTGACGCACTGCGCGTGCTCGATGCGCGGCCGCCAGCTCCGCCACGCGTCTTTGTGCGGCGCCAGTGCGTCGATCGCGCGGCGGACTGCGCCGTCGCCGATGGCGTGCAGGCACACGTTCAGCTCGGCGCGGGCGCAGCGCTCGATCATGTCGACGAGCTCGGGCTGCGCCAGTCGCGCCGTCCCCGAGCCATCGAGCATCTCGGCCGTACGGCTCCCCAGCGAGCCGTCGACGAACGCCTTCACTCCCCAGATCCGCAGCCACCCGTCGCCCCATCCCGAGCGGATGCCGATGCGCTCGGCGTGCGCCAGGTCGGCGAGCGGGAGGTTGTAGGTCACGCGCACCGGCAGCAGCTCTTTGGCGTGCAGGCGCTGCAGCGACGCGAGCCCTCGCGCGCTGTCCATCGTGTGCACGCCGGTCAGCCCGAGCCGCGCGAGGTCGGCGAGCACTTCGCCCATGGCCGAGTCCAACTCGTCGTCCGTCTCGCGCGGCACCAGGCGGAAGACGAGCTGCATCGCCGTCTCGCGCAGGATGCCTGTCGGCTCGCGCTCGGCGTCGCGGTCGATGGTTCCGCCGGAAGGGTCCGCGGCGCCTCGTTCGACGCCCGCCATGCGCAGCGCCTCCGTCGAAACCCACGCCGAGTGCCCGTCCTTCCGCCGCAGATAGGCGGGACGTCCGCCCGCCGCGGCGTCGAGCCGCCGCCGCGAGGGGAAGGACGCGTCAGGCCAGCCGTCGTTGTACCAACCGGCGCCCACGACCCACGCGTCCCTTGGCAGCGACTTCGAGCGCTCCTTCACGCGCCGCAGCGCCTCGTCGAGGCTGGCGCTGCCGTTGAGATCGACGGTCAGCTTGCGGTCGGCCAGGCCCTCGAGGTGGATATGCGAGTCGATCAGGCCCGGCCACACCTCGCCGCTCAGGCGCACGACCTCGGCCTTCCGCCCGGCCGCCGCGCGCGCGCCTGGACCGACGGCGAGGATGCGCTCCCCAAAGGCCGCCACCTCGGGCTTGCATCCGGCGAACAGGACCGGCTCGGCGGTCAAATTCCGTAGGACTTGGCGATGATCTCTTTCATGATCTCGTCCGTCCCCGCGCCGATGCGCGCGAGACGGGCGTCGCGCCAGGCGCGCTCGACGGGAAACTCGCGCATGTAGCCGTGGCCGCCGAGAATTTGAATGGCGTCGTCCGCGACGTCGCACGCCACCTGGGTGGCCAGCAGCTTGGCCTGCGAGATCTCGCGCACCGGGTACTCGCCGCGGTCCCACTGCTGCGCCGTCTGGTAGACGAACGCCTGCACCGCGGCGACCTTCGTCCCCATGTCGACGAGGCGGTGCTTGATCACCTGGAAGTCGGAGATCGGCTTGCCGAACGCCTTGCGGTTGCGTGCGTACTCCATCGTGTATTCGAAGACGCGCTGGGCCCCGGCGATCGCGCCGGCGGCCGCGATCATGCGCTCGCCCTGAAGCTCCCACATGAGGTTCTTGAAGCCCTCCCCCTCCTCGCCGATCAGGTTGCCGGCCGGGACGTGGCAATCCTCGAAGAGGAGCTCGGCGGTGTCGGAGGAGTGCATGCCGAGCTTCTGCAGCGTGCGCGTGACCTCGAACCCTTTGGTGCCCTTCTCGATCAGCAGCAGGTTGAAGCCCGAGTGACCGCGGTCGCGGTCGGTCTTCGTCACGACCAGCGCCCAGTCGCATCGGGCCCCGTTGGTGATGAAGATCTTGCGGCCGTTGACGATGAACTCGTCGCCGAAGCGGTGTGCGACCGTGGTGATGCCCGCCACGTCGGAGCCCGCGTCCGGCTCGGTGATGGCCAGGGCGGCGATCTGCTCGCCCCGGATTGCGGGCACGAGCCAGCGGCGCTTCTGCTCCTCGGTGCCGAACTTGAAGACGGGCGGGGTGGCCATCTCGGCCTGGACCGCGACGGCCATGCCCAGGCCTCCGCTCCCGACCCGGGCCATCTCCTCCGACAGCACCACCGCCGAGAAGTAGTCGCCGCCCTGCCCGCCGTACTCCGGCGGGTAGCGGAGGCCCAGGAAGCCGAGCTCGCCGAAGCGGCGGAAGATCGAGTCGGGGAAGGTTTTTTCCTCCCACTCCTCGAGGTGCGGCTGCACCTCCTTCTCGAGGAACTTGCGGATGTGCAGCCGCAGCTCCTCGTGGGCGTCGGTGAAGTACATGCGCGGCCTGAGTGTAGGGCTCACTCGGCGCCGGGACGGCAAGAACCCGGCTACGGTATGATTCGCGGCCGAATCACAAGCGTTCGATCAAACACGCACTGGGAGTTGGAGTGGGCTCGGTAATCAAGAAGCGGCGCAAGAAGATGCGCAAGCACAAGCACAAGAAGATGCTCAAGAAGACGCGCTGGCAGCGTAGGGCGCACGCCTAGGAGGGCGAGATGGAGTGGGTCATCCTCGGGGTCGTCGTCGTCCTCATCCTGGCCTGGCTGGTCCTCACGTACAACGGCCTGGTCACGTCGCGGAACCGGACCCAGGAGGCGTGGTCCGAGATCGACGTCGAGCTCAAGCGCCGCCACGACCTGATCCCCAACCTGGTCAACACCGTCCAGGGCTACATGGGCCACGAGCGGGGCACCCTGGAGGCGGTCACCAACGCCCGCGCCAACGCGGTCGCGGCCGGCGCCACTGGCGACCCGCAGAAGATCGGCCAGGCCGAGAACATGCTCTCGCAGAGCCTGCGCAGCCTGTTCGCGGTGTCCGAGAACTACCCGGAGCTGAAGGCCATCTCCGCCTTCACCAACCTGCAGGAGAACCTGACCGCGACCGAGGACAAGCTCGAGTTCTCGCGTCGCTTCTACAACGGCAACGTCAGGGACTACAACACCAAGCTCCAGACCCTCCCGACGTCGCTGATCGCCGGCGTCCTGGGCTTCAAACCATTCGGCTTCTTCCAGGCCGACGAGGGCGATCGCGCCGTGCCCCAGGTCAGCTTCAGCACCACGCCCTCAGCCGGTCAGTCCAGCTCACTCCCGCCCGCCGCCGGCCAGAGCGGACCGCCCCCCGCCGGCTCCGCCGGGCCTCCGCCGCAGAGCTAGAGTCAGGCCGGCTCAGTTTCGCGAGACCCGCCGTAGATCGGCGGCGGCCGCGATCCCGACGCGCTAGGCCGCGGACCGGTTCCAATCCGCCTCGAACCTGGACCCGTAGGCCGCCACCGCCTGCGCGTCCTCCGTCTCGATGTCCAGCTCGTGGTTGACGCCCAGCCCGCTCAGGGTCCAGTTCGCGGAGCCGACGATGAGCGTGGCGTCGAAGAGCCCGACCTTGGCGTGCAGCAGCACGCCGGGCGGAACCGGGTACCAGCGGACATCCACGCCAGCCTCGCGCAGCATGTGCCCCGCGCGGAGGTTGTAGGCCTGGTTAGGGTCCAGGACGATGCGCACGTCCAGGCCGCGGCGATGGGCCCGCACGAGCTCGACGACGGTGCGCGGGTCGGTGAGCGTGTAGATCTCGGCCAGGATGCGCCGCCGGGCGGTGGCGAACGCCGCCTCGAGCATCTTGCGGATCTCATCGCCGGGTGAGGTTTGGCCGACCGCCGACGCGAGCTGGTGCAGCGGCGCCGGGTGGCCGCCCGCTAGGCTCCAGTCCTGCTCGAAGATCAGCAGCAGCCGCTCGAGGTGTGCGGCGACCCGCGTCTCCAGCACGTAGTCGTGGTTGCGGTCGCTGTGCGCGCCCCAGTTCATGCCTCCCACCGCCGCCTCGGCGTCGGCGACGAGCATCTTCACGTGGTCGATCTGGTGGCGACGGTCGTCCACCGGGTAGGGGCGCACCGGAACCTCGGCAGACTTCAGTCGCTCCAGCGAGCGGCGGCTTGCCTCGACGGTCGGGTCGGTGATCACGCGCACCCGCACGCCGCGCGCCCGGGCGGCGCTCAGCGCGTCGACCAGGTCGGGGCGCCCGAGCTCGTAGACCTCGACCAGCACCCGCTCGCGCGCTGTGTCGATGAGCCGGCCGACAAGCGTGAAGATCGCCGCGTCCTGCCACAGCCGGACCTCACCACCGTCCGGCGACACGAGGCCGGCGTCGGGCGGCCGCGGCGAGGCCGGGCTCGAGCAGCCCGCCAGGGAGAGAAGGAGGAGGAAGAGCAGGCAGACCACTCGAACCACAGCGGGCACACGCTATCGAGCGCCGGCGTGGATTCCAACCCAGCCTGTTAAGAAGAGTCGCGGCTAGATCGGATCGACCCGCATGCCGGGACGCGCGCCCAGCAGCCGGTCCGCCCGCGCCTCTCGCATACCCACCTCGAGGTAGCCCATGCTGCCGACGTAGACGAAGGGCTCGCCGGGCCGCGCCTCCGAGTACGTCTTGGCCGTGGCCACGATGTCGTGGTTGTGGATGCGCAGCCGGCGTACCGGCGGCTTCAGGTTAGTGACCAGATTGCCGAACCCGTCCGTCCACAAGACGCGCGGTCCGCTGTCGGGCAGGCCGACCGGCGGATCGGTCTGCGGCCCCAGCGAGGACAGCGGCACACCCGACGCCAGCGCCGCCGCCGCGGGCGCGAACACGTCGCGGCCTTCGAACGTAGGCGCGCCGTGCGGGCGGGGCGCCAGCTCGTGCACCGCCTGCATCCCCACCTCGTCGATCACGATCGCGAACAGGCCGTTGTCCGGACCGATGTAGTAGCGGCTGCCGGCCTGGACGATCAGCCGCCGACGCGTCGAGCCGACGCCCGGATCCACCACCGCCAGGTGGACCGAGCCTCCGCCGAAGTGGCGGGTGCCGGCGAAGAGCATGAACGCGCCCGCCGATACGTCGAAGCGCGGCACCTCGTGCGAGACGTCGACCAGCGTCGCTGTGGGACAGCCCGCCAGCACCACGCCCTTCATCGCCGCGACAAGAGGCGACCCGGAGCCGAAGTCGGAGGTGAATGTGACGATCGGCGGCCCGGCTAGGCCGCTACCAGTACCTTGTCTCTTTCCAGGGGTCTGCTTCGTCGTGATAGCCACGTTGCTCCCAGAAACCTAGCCGGTTGCGTTCCATGAACTCTAGCCCGCGCAACCACTTCGCAGACTTCCAGAAGTACTTCGAGGGCACGAAAAGACGCAAGGGCCAGCCGTGCTCTGGGGTGAGGTCCTCGCCGTTCCACGCGTAGCAGAGCAGGTTCTCTTCGCTGTCGAGGACAGACAACGGGACCGAGGTCGTATAGCCGTAGTCGCAGTGCGCGGTCACGTACTTCGCCTCGGGTCTGGGCTTGACGCGGTCGAGGATCTCGCGGATCGGCACTCCCGTCCAGCGATCGCCAAGTCGGCTCCACCCCGTGACGCAGTGGATGTCGGCGACCACCTCTTTCGACGGCATTGCGCGCAGCTCGCCGTAGTCGAGCGTGAGCGGATTCTCCACTGCCCCGAAGACGTTGAACTCCCACTTCGCGATGTCGACCTTAGGCACGGGGCCGAAGTGGAGGAGGGGCCAGCGGTCGGGCGCGGTGAGGGTCTGGCCCGGCGGGATGCGCGCCGGATCGACGCCTTCGGGCACGCGGTTGCGCCGGAACAACGAGGCCATCAGGAAGGCGAGTATAGGAGCGCCTTTGGCGCGGGCCCCCGCGACTTCACGCCGAAGGCTCCGGTTTCGTGGGGATGTTTATACTCGGCTCTCTGCGCTCGGTGCGACGACTGTGGGCCTGTAGCTCAGTTGGGAGAGCGCGTGAATCGCACTCACGAGGTCAGGGGTTCGACTCCCCTCAGGTCCACCAAAGTTCAAGCGACCGCGGTGCTGCTTGACAGCACGACAGCGTTCGGTTCGGTTTGACAGCCAATCTCATGGACGCGTCGTCCACGGCGCGCCACGTGAGGATCCCGTCGGTGACGGGCGGCTGAAAATCCACGCCGCCGAGGTTATGCTCGCGCCGCGATGAGCGACTGGATCCTGGTCATCGTCTTTGGCTTTCCAGTCCTTTTCGTGGCCGGCGGGACATGGCTTGCGATCAAAGCCGCGAAGCGCACCGTCAGGCGCGACCTCAACCCCGGCAACCTCGCGAAGATCGATCCGGCGCTGCAGGAACTGCTGGCCGAAGAGCTTCGCAAGGACCCGCCTGGCCGGCTCGCCAAAGTGATTGAGCAGAATCCGGGCGGCCGCGAGTTCGTCGCCGAGCTGCTCGATCAGCCACACGACCAGGAGCACGCGTAGCAAGCTCCCGAGGGCCTTGTAAGGGAGGGTCCGCCATTCCCCGTTCCGTTGGTGGCGGTGTCACTCTCCTGAATCGGCGCGACTATTCAGGGATCGCAAATGCGTCGATAGTCGCAACTATCCACCGGTAGCGACGCACAAGAACGTCGATAGTCGCGACTATCCACCGGTAGCGACGCGCAAGAACGTCGATAGTCGCGACTATCCACCGGTAGCGACGCACGAGAACGTCGATAGTCGCGACTATCGCGCGATTGTGCCAGTGGAGGCGGCGTCACTCACCTGAGCTGGCACGACGTGCGTCCTCCTCCCGCTCGGCCCTCGCCTTGGCCATCGCCGCGTCGATCCGCCGCTGGAACTCCACCTGCCGCGGATTCATCCCCGTCGCCGTAGCCCTCCCCGGAGCTGTCCCCCTCGCCTGCGTCTTCGGGGCCGGGGCTGGCCGCTGCGTCCTTCGCAACCGCGCCGTCAAGCCCAGCGGCAGCGAGACCGCGCCTCCCGCGATGAGCCCCCCGATGTGGGCGGCGTTCGAGATCCCCGGGTTGATGAAGCCGAAGGCGACCGTGGCGATGATCGCCCCGATGACCCACTGGCTTCGCGCCAGCCCTTCGCCGGACCACACCGCGCCGACCACCACCGCACCCGCCAAGCCCATGACCCCGCCCGACGCGCCCAGCGACGCAGCCCCGGGCTGGATCGCCGCCGCGGCGATGTTGCCGCCGACCGCCGCCACGAGGAAGATGACCGCGGTCCGCCACCAGCGGAAGCGCGCCTCCGCCGCGCCCCCGATGACCACGAGCGCGTAGCAGTTCAGGGCGATGTGGAGGAGGCCTGCGTGGAGGGACGAGGCCGTGATCAGCCGCCACCACTCCCCGTCGCCGATCGCCGGCGTCCAGACGACGCCCAACGCGGCGATGTCGGGAAGGTCTCCCTTGCCTTCGAGCCAGAAGGCCGGCCGGCTCTGCGCGATCTCGACCACATACACGGCGACGATCAGCAGGATCACCGCGGACGTGAACGGCCGGCGCCGCGCCAGGCTCAACACGTCACCCATCAGCCGCAACCCAGTATGACTATCGCCAATCGCGGGAGGCGATAATCCGGCGATGGCGAGCCAGAGCGACCGCCCCGAGCTGTTCGCGGGCCTCCAGGAAGGCGCGCTCGTTCTCGCCGACATCTCCGGCTACTCGGCCTTCGTCCAGCAGACCGAGGTCGACCACAGCTGGTCGATCCTGCACGAGCTCCTCGACACCGTCGTGCGCAGCCTCCAGGGCCGCATGGACGTCTCCCAGGTCGAGGGCGACGCCATCCTCTTCATCACCGGCCTCTCCACGCCCGACGTCATCAAGGCCCTCGAGGGCACGTTCGTCGCCTTTCATCGCCGCCTCCGCGACATGCAGGCGGTGACCACCTGCCCCTGCAACGCGTGCGCGCGGATCAGCGTCCTCAAGCTGAAGTTCGTCGTCCACCACGGCAAGTTCTCGCGCCAGCGGCTGGGCAACGTCGAGCAGCTGCACGGTGCGGACGTGATCGTTCCCCACCGCCTGCTCAAGAACAAGGTGCCCTCGAAGGAGTACCTGCTCGTCACCGACGCCGTGCTCGAGCGTCTCCCTGACGAGACCCGCGCCCGCTTCACCCCGCACTCCGAAGAGTTCGACGTCGGCGCCATCCACGGCGGTTACCAGGAGATCGGCTACCTCTGGGACCTGGCTCAGGCGACGGAGCGCAAGCGGGTCCTGCCAGAGGAGGCGATCGTGAACTCCGAGGTCGTCGTCGAGGCGAGCGCGGAGAGCATCTACAAACGCCTCCTCGAGCCCAAGGTCATGGAGCGCTATCTCATCTCCGACGATGTGGAGGCGGTCGCGGGCGCGCGCGGCGAAGACCTCGGCGCCGAGTTCCACTGCCACCACGGCGGAAGCGTCGTCAGCATGCGCGTCGTGAATCTCGAGCCGGGCCGGGAGCTGACCCTGATCGCGGACCAGCCCACGACGATGTACATCACGACACGCCTGAGCGAGGAGGGGGAAGGGCGGACAAAGGTAGCTCGCTCGTTTCTCTGGGAGGAGCCCCAGGACCCGGACGTCGCTCAGAGCCTGCGCCAGGTGATGGAGTTCACGGCCGCGGCCGGCGAGGCCGCCATCAAGTCGGCCTTCGAACAACCGGCCTGAGCCGAACTCCGGACTCGCACCGGTCTTAAGACCGGCTTAAGCTGTTTGCTCACCGCCGTCGGCCGGCTTAACCCGGGAGGTGTCCACAAGATGCGGCCCAAGCTCGCGTTGCTCGCCGGTTTGCTCGCCCTCGTAGCTCTAATCGTCCCGGCCCCCGCGCAGGCCGCCGCCGGTCCCACGCCCGGCGCCAACAACCTCGTCGACCTGGACCACAGCGTCCTCTTCCCCAAAGACAAGCAGAACGAGCCCGCGATCACGCGGAACCCGCTCACCGGAGTCCTGGTCGCCGGCGCGAACGACGAGCTCTCGCAACCGCTGTGCCCCGGCACAACCGCCCCTCTGAGCTCCCCCTGCCCCTTCAAGCCCGGGGCACCGACCAGCGCCTTCTACCGCTCCGCCGACGGCGGCGCGACCTGGGCCGGCGGCTACCTCCCCGGGTTCGACACGATCGGCCGCACGTCGGGCGGCGACCCGAGCCTCGACTTCGGCCCCCGCCGCTGCGCAAGCGGCGCGTTCAGCTACTCCTGCGGCGCGGTCGTGTACTACGCCTCGCTGGCGGACCCGTTCCCCGAGCTCGGCGGGGAGCTCGGCACGGTTTCGCGGACGTACGACGACGGGCTCACATGGTCGAACCCGGTCGTCGCCACCTCGACCAACAACAAGAGCAACTTCGTCGACCACGAGTGGATCGCGGTCGACAAGGTCGCGGGCAGCCCGCACTTCGGCCGTCTCTACATGAACTGGGCCGTCTTCTGCAACAGCTGCGCCGGCAACGGCAACGTCAAGATCTACACCGCCCACTCCGACGACGAGGGCCGGACCTGGACGGCCGCGGTCAAGATCAGCGCCACGAACAACAACACGCCCCAAGGCTTTCGCGAGACGGGCCAGATGACGGTCGCGTCGGACGGCACCGTCGAGGTGTTCTGGACCGAGAACGCCGACTCGACGAAGCTCCCAAGCCTGCAGGTCGTGACCACGTCTAAGGACGGCGGCGACACCTACACCGCGCCCATCACCATCGCGCAGGTCACCGACTACCCACTCCGCGGCACGCCCTTCGACGCCGTCGACCTCTTCAACCGCGTGCCCGGCATGAGCGCCCGCGTCGACTGCTTCCCGCACCCCGCCGCCGACCCGTCCTCGAACAAGGTCTACGTCGTGTGGTGCGACTTCGCCGGCGGGCACGGCATCGTCACCGGCGCGGTCTCGACCGACGGGCTCAGGTGGAGCTCGCTCGGCACGATCGCGAGCATCGCTGGACGGAACGCCTTCTTCCCCGAGCCGGCGGTGACCACCTCCGGCGTCGTCGCGGTCGCCTTTGACGCACTGACCGCGCCTCCGGCCGGCAACCCGTTTCAGACGGGAGTCCAGGTCTACGACGCCTACATCGTCGAGTCGACCTCGACCGGTTGGTCCGCGCCGGTCCGCGTGTCGACCGCCAGCTCCAACCCCGACGGCTCCTCCTACAACAACCTGATGGAGCAGTTCATCGGCGACTACATCGGGATCGTCGCCGGCGCCAGGACCGCGTGGGTGGTCTGGACCGACACGCGCAGCGCCACCGCGTGCGCGGCGGTCAACGCCTACAGGTCGGCGGTGTACGCCGGAACCAAGTCGGCCGTGGCGCCGAACCCCAACAGCGCGTGTGCTGCAACCTTCGGCGACACGGACACCTTTGCCGCGGCGGTCGGCTTGTAGGAGGCTTTAGTCGGCGACGCGCGGGCCGAGGATCCCATCCTCGAGGGCGCGCATCCGCTCGCGCTCGAACTCCAGGTCCTCGGCCTGCAGCTCCTCGTAGGTAGGCCCTCCCAGTCCGGCGCGGCGCCGGGCGAGCGCCCGCGCGACCAGGACGAGGAACAGCGTGGCGAGCAGGAGCGGCACGGCGAATACCGACAGCCCACCCACGAACCGCAACCAGTCCGGCGGCGGCGCGCACGCCGCCGGCGCGAAGCTCATCAACCCCACAGGACCCGGCGCGTAAACGAGACCGTGCGCGCTGTCGAACGCGGCCGCGTGAGCCGACGAGGTCGCCGGGACCGAGCCGATGAACGACCCGTCGCCGGCGAAGACACCGATGGCACTTTCGTCCATGTCGTGGGGCGAGGCGACGACGAAGCGATCCGCGGCCGCTTCGTAGGTGACGACGTCGCCACCCTGCACGACGCGAGTCACACGCTGCGCGCCGCTCTCGAGGTTGACCAGGGCGATGCTGCCGCCGCACGATACCAGCGCCAGCTGGCGGGCCGGATTGATGCCGACCCCGTTGGGCCGGCACTTGGCGATCACGTAGCTTCGGGTCACGAACCCGGTCGCCGGGTTGATCTGGACGAGCGAGTCGGTGCCGCTCACAGTCGCGTACACCATGCCGTCGGCCGGGTCGAACCTCGGTTGACCGACAGTCATGGCCGTCGTGATCCGCTTCGTCACCTGCGCCCGGGCGGCGTCGACCACGAGCACCGTGCGATCGGAACCTACGTACAGACTGTCGGTCTGCGCGCTGTAGTCGATCAGGTCGAGGCTCGAGGAGTCGGTCTGGATGTTCGCCACCACCTGGTTCGATGAGCGCGGACCGGTGTCGATGACCGCGACCGCGCCGTTGCCGAGGGCCGCGAAGAGCCTGTGCGAAGCGGTGTCGAGAGCCAGGCCGTGGGGAGCGGCCGTCAGCGGAATTGTGCTCACGAAGACAGGCTGCGGCGACGAGATGTCCACCACGTCGACGCCCTTCGCCGTCCGGTCGGCGAGGTACAGCCGCTGTCCAGGCTGGTCGGCCACGACCACGTCGTAAGAACCCCCCGCGATGACCGTCATGGCCGTGGTCCGCACCGTCGACTGGCAGCTGGTGCAGCCCGAGAGCAGGATCGCACCACCCGCCGCCACAAGCACCGGCACGATCGCCTGTCCGAGGGCGGCGGCAAGCCGGCCGGTCGGCTTCACACAGACGAAACGCCTAGCTGACGGCCTCTTCCCGCCTCGGTTCAGGAATCGCGGCCGCCGCCTCGGCGGCCGCCGGCGCACCCGACTTCCGCGTGGCCAGGATCGAGCCGGCCAGCACCAGGACGAAGCCCAGGCCCATGCCAAGGGTGAAGCTCTCGTGCAGCACCGCCACGCCCAGGACCGCGGCCACGGCCGGGTTCACGTACGTGATCACCGTCGAGCGCACCGGCCCGATCTCGGCGACAAGGGCGAAGAACAGCAGGAAGGCGAGCGCGGTGCAGACGATCGACAGCACGGCGAGGGAGGCGATGACGGCGAGGCTGGGCACCGTCAGCGGCCAGTGCAGCGCCGCGACCGGAGCGTAGGCGATCGCGCAGATCGCCAGCGACAGGCCGTTCACGGTCACGCTCGGCACGCTGGTCAGGTATCGGGACAGGATCGCGGGCCCGAGCGCGTACCCGACCGCGACGCCGGCCATCTCGAGAAGCGAGATCGGGTCAGAGGCGCGGACGTCCAGACCCACGATCAAGGCCACGCCGGCCAGCCCCACCA
Source organism: Chloroflexota bacterium (assembly GCA_005889135.1). Classification (GTDB taxonomy): domain Bacteria; phylum Chloroflexota; class Dormibacteria; order Dormibacterales; family Dormibacteraceae; genus 40CM-4-65-16. The sequence goes on along the minus strand of VBEK01000127.1, from coordinate 25,351 downwards.
CCAGCCCGGACAGCGTCGACAGGCGAAGGTAATCGCGGTTCCCGAGCACGGTGGCGATGACGACGCCCACCAGCGGCACGGCCGAGATCAGAAGCCCCGCCAGCGCGCTCGAGATGTGCTGCTCCGCGCTCGACAGCAGGAGCCACGGCAACGCCACCTCGAAGGCGGCGAAGAACAGCAGCGGCACCCACTTGCCCCGCACCGAGCCCAGGCCGCCTCGCGACAGCGCGAACGGCAGCAGGATCAGCGCCCCCACGGTCGTGCGGAAGAAGACAAGCGTCGGCGGCGAGAGCTCGCTCACGGCCACGCGGATGAACAGGTAGGGGATGCCCCAGATCACGCACATGGCGACGAACAGGAGAAGGCCGCGGCGGCTCACCAGGTGTCTAACCTGGCGGCCGCACGCGGTCTTCCGCCCGTCAGGCCTCGATGAAAGTTGTCGCCGTCTCCTTGATCGCGGCCGGGGATTGCGACTGCAGGTAGAAGTACAGGACCGCACCGATGACCAACCACGCCACCACGACCCACGGCGCGTAGCTGGCCGGCGGCGCGAGGGCGACGATGCCTAGGCCGAAGAAGTCGATCCCGAACGACGCGACCAGCACCGGGATGAAGATCAGGATCCCGAGCACGGGCACGATCACGTTCCAGACCACGTTCAGCTCGTCGCGATGCTCGCGCATGTAGAAGACGATGTTGGCGAGGTTGGTGAGGATGTAGATGCACACGATCACCAGCGTCGCCACGGTGCCCAAGAGCGCGAAGGCGAGCAGAGGACCGCCGAGCGCGAAGCCCAGCACGAGGGCGAGGGCGATGCCCAGCGCACCCTGGACATGGACGGCGACGTAAGGCGTCTTGAATCGCGGGTGCACGTTCGCGAGCGCGCGGGGAAGGATCCCCGCCCGCGCCAGCGAGTAGCCGACGCGAGTCGCCGCGTTGGCGCCGGCGTTGGAGTTGGCGAACGCGCTGTTGACGATCGCGAGCAGGACGAGGATCGCGAACGGCCCCCAGACCGCGGACGCAAGGCCGTCCCACGGGTCCCCGCCGTTGAAGTAGAAGAACCCGTTCTTCGGGTCGGCCGCCTTGTCCGGGCCGAAGTAGACGATGGCGCCGTAGTAGCAGATCAGGTAGAAGACGCCGATCAGCACGCAGGAGAGGATCACCGCGCGCGGGATCGTCCTCTTCGGATCTTTTGCCTCTTCGCCGAGCGGCGCCGAAGCCTCGAATCCGATGAATGCCAGCACTGTGTACACCATGCCGGCGAAGACCGAGCCGAGGCCGCTCGAGTTACCGGTCGAAGGGTTGAAGACGCTCAGGGTGTTGTTGGAGCCGGCGGCGAAGATCAGCGTGATCCCGAGGGCGAGGAAGACGACGATCTCAAATGCGCCGAGCGCAACGCCGGTCTCGGTCGAGATCCGGACCCCGCGGTAGACCAGGACCCATACGCCGATGCCCGCGAGCGCGGCGAGCGGCGCCCACAACCAGGTCGGGGTGCCGAAGTGGGCGTTGAGGTAGGCGCTGATGACGTTGCCGAAGATCAGGTACAGCAGCGGGGCCACGAGCGGCTCGGCGAGCATGAACCCCCAGGCGACGAAAAAGCCGACCGTCGGATGCAGGCCGCGCGCACTGTAGGTGTACAGGCCGCCGGCCGAGGGCAGGTGCCTGGCCAGCTGGCCGATGCTGATGGCGACGAACAGACACGCGACCAATGCCAGCAGGACCGCGAGCGGCGTCGCCCCGCCCGCGTACGTGACCGCAAAGATGATGGAGAACGCCACGGCCGCGGCCGGGGCCATGTGGGTGATCGACTGGAACAGGACGGGCGCCAGGCCGACCGCGTCTCGCTGCAGCCTGGTCGCGGCGCCGGATGTGCTCACTTGCTCCCCCTCCCCGGACAAAGGCCGCCGCACGGCGGCCGATCGGTCGGAGATAACACCTCCCGGCCCGGCCGTCAAGTAGGGTCCGGGCCGCGCCCGTTTCTTGGGTGATGTTCCTGCGCTCGCGAACGACGCGCTGGATGATGTGGATGGCCCTGGCGGCCACGGCCATGTACTTCCTCGACCCTGACCGTGGTGCAGCGCGCCGGCGCGAGCTCCGGGCCAAGATCGAGAGCTACCGCCAGGCTGCGGAGCGACCGAAGCTTCAAACCAGCGTCTGATCAGACAATGGCCGGGTGCCCAAAGCGACCCCGGTCCTCGATCGCCGCGCGCTGAACCGCGCGCTGCTCGCCCGCCAGCTGCTCCTTCACCGCCGCGCCATGACCGCGGCGGCGACCCTCGAGCACCTGGTCGGCATGCAGGCGCAGGCGCCCGACCTGCCCTACGTCGGCCTGTGGTCGCGCATCCGCGATTTCCGCCACGAGGATCTCTCTCGCCTGGTCGAGGGAAGGCAGGCCGTGCGCCTCTCGCTGATGCGCAACACCATCCACCTCGTCACGGCGCGGGACGCGTTCGGCATCAAGCCCCTCTTCATGCGCCTCGGCGAGCGCGGCTTCACCCACGGAAGTCCGTGGGGCCGCGGCCTCCGGGACGCCGACCTGGCGGCGGTCCGTCGCGCCGGCCGCCAGATCATGGGCGAGAGGCCGCACACCATCGCCGAGCTGGCGAAGAAGCTTGCGCTGCGTTTTCCGGGCCAGGACGGCCTCGCCCTCGCCTACGGCGTCCGCTACATGGTGCCGCTCGTCTTCACCACGCCGCGTGGCGCGTGGCGAGGTAAGGGACCGGTCGCGCTGACCACTTTCGACGCGTGGCTCGGCCGGGAGCCCGGCCCCGCCTTCCGCGACGAGGACTTCGTGCTCCGCTACCTCGCCGCCTTCGGCCCGGCCTCGCCCGCCGACATGCGCGCCTGGTCTGGCCTGGGGACGAAGCCGGTCTTCGAGCGCCTACGGCCGAAGCTGCGCGCGTTCCGCGACACGCACGGACGGGAGCTGTTCGACCTTCCAAGGGCGCCGCGGCCTTCGGCCGATGTCGAGGCGCCCGTCCGCCTCCTGCCCGACTACGACAACATCCTGCTGGCGCACGCCGACCGGACCCGCATCCTTCCGCAGGGACGCCATGTCGGCCTGTTCAGCAGCAGCGGGATCATGAAGGGCTCGGTGCTGGTCGACGGTTTCGTGCGCGGAGCATGGATCCCGGTGACGAGCGGTGAGGGCGTCGCGATGGTCGTCACGCCGTTTGAGAAGGCGCTGCCCAATCCTGATGCGAACCGCGTCGAGGAGGAGAGCCTCCGCCTGCTCGACTTCCTCGCGCCCGGCGCGCGGCACGAGGTCCGCTTTGCGCCGGTGAAGGCCTAGGCCGAAGCGACCGCGGCGGTCGAGACGGCGGCGGGCGCCGGCTGCACCTGCGACAGTACCGCGACCGCCGCCTCCACCACCTGCGGATTCCATTGGGTGCCCGCGCCGCGGCGAAGCTCCTCCATCGCCGACGCCCATGGCTTGGGGCCGCGGTACGCCCGCGCGGTGGTCATCGCGTCCAGCGAGTCGGCGACCGGGATGACCTGGGCGATCAGAAGCAGGCGCCGGCCGACGGTGCCGTTCGGGTAGCCGCGCCCGTCGTAGCGCTCGTGGTGGGTGAGCACCAGGTCGAGCACCTTGTGGTAGTCGGAGAGCGGGCGGAGGATGTCGTAGCCGAGCCGCGGGTGGGTCTCCATCACACGCCGCTCGGCCGGCGTCAGGGCGGCGGGCTTGAGCAGGATCGAGTCCGGGACTCGGATCTTGCCGATGTCGTGCACCTTCGCCGCCAGCTCGAGGAGATCCACCTCAGCCGGGCTGAATCCGAGCTTGCGCGCGATCGCGTGCGTGTAGACGGCGACGCGCTGCGAGTGGTTGAACGTGTAAGGATCGCGGCGGTCGACCTCGTCGGCCATCCGCTCCATCGCGCGCATGGCGTCGCGCCGCATCTCGACCCGCTGCCGCAGCGAGTGGTAGACGAGAGTGGCGGGCACGATCGCAAGCAACGGCAGCCAGGAGAACCGCGCGGAGGCGAAGGCTGCGACCGCGCCGAGCAGGTAGAGGCTCGCGAACTGGACGTAGACGAGCCGCTGGGTGTTGAGGAACAGCGGGAACGGGCTGCGCGAGGTGGCGAGGGCGACCGCAAGCGAGACGAGGAAGATGTTGACCCCGTACATCACGACGGCCGCGGCGACCAGGGCGAGCGCGCCCTCGGCGCCGGCCAGCCCCGTGCGGGCGGAGACGCCGGCGGACTGGAGCAGCAGCCCGCCTATAAGGGCCGACAGGTACGCCTGGCCGCCGTTGAAGAGGAGGTTGATCGCGATCGCACGCAGCGGCGGCCGCTCACGCGTGCGCCGGATCTTGCGCACTGCGGCGACGGAGATGTCCAGCGCCTGCAGCGCGCCGACCAGCGCAGCCGCCTGCGCCACCGGGAGCAGCAGCACGGCGGCGAAGAAGACCGCGCTGGCGACGCTGACCTTCACGCTGAGGCTGATGTGAAGGGGGAACTCGAGCGCCAGCAGGCCCGTCGCGGACAGCGACGCCACCAGCCACCAGTCCAGGCCGCCGGCCTGAAGCCGGCCGAGCGTGGTGACGAAGATCGCGAGCGCGACCGCGCCGACGCCCAGCCGGTACAGCTCGGAGCGCCGGCGCGGTGCCATTTCGCCTAGGGCGTGGAGAGGGTGAACCTGAGGTGGACGGACTGGCCGCTCCAGCCGTCGGCCTGGGCATAGACGGTGCCCGAGCCCAACAGGCCGCTGGTCACCATGTCATGCACCTTGTAACGGAGCAGCAGACCGGTCGGCGTGTAGATCTTCATGTCGACCGCCGTCTGGGGATGGCCCGCGGGATCGTAGACGCGGGTCGCCGTGTAGCTCTCCAGGGGCAGCCCGAGGGAGAGGGGCGAGGCCGTCCAGACGCTGTCGTAGACCGGGACGACGTGTCCGCCGGGCGTCACGATCAGGACCAGCGGGTCCCAGTCGCAGTACGTGGCCCAAGCGCCGGCAGACGTGGGCGAGCACAACAGGATCCCTGCCGCCAGTGCGGCGGCCACCACCACCCTCTTCACTTGCTTCCCTACCCTCCAAAAAACGCTGGATCTAAACCCCAACCCCAGCGGTTCGACAACGCTACTCCGAACCTTTTCGATCGCCTCTTAAGGAACTGTTAAGAGTCGTATGTAGATCAACGGCCCTCACCCGGGGCCAGAACTCCCTCTCCCCGTCAGGGGAGAGGGTCGGGGTGAGGGGGCGAAAGACCACGGATAGTCGCGACTATCCACCCATTCCGCGCTCGAAGACGCGCGATAGTCGCGACTATCCACCCATTCCGCGCTCGAGAACGCGCGATAGTCGCGACTAACGCAGGTTCTGGCGTGAGAAATGTCTGGATAGTCGCGACTAACGGAGGGTGGCCCGGCCGGCGGTCCTCTCCATCGGCCCGGGCTGGCGGTGCGGAGGGCGGGCGATGACCTCACGCACCACGTACGTCGGTTCCGAGCGCTGGACCGTCAGCGCGGCGAGAAAGAGCTGGACCCCGATGATCGCCAACCCCACGGCCGCGACGACCAGCAGGTTGGCGTGCACGTGCACGTAAGGCGGCACCACCCTCTGCACGGCCACGACCACCCCGGCCGCGAGGGCGAGCAACCACGCGCCGGCGGCAGCGACCCCCAGCGAGTACACCGGTCGGGGCGAGCCGCCCACCAGCTTGACCGCCACGAGGTCCAGAAGAACCCTCGAGCTGGCGGCCAGCGAGTACTTCGATTTTCCGTACGTGCGCGGCCGGTGGTTGACCGGGAGCTCCGTGATGCGCGCGCCGGCCTCGGCGGCGTAGACCGGCAGCAGCCGGCGCATCTCGCCATCAAGCCTCACGCCTTCGATCACCTCACGTCGAAACGCCTTCAGCGTGCAGCCGAAATCGCTGACGCCGACCCCGGTCAGCCGAGCCATCACGCCGTTCGCGATGCTCGACAAAAGCGCACGCGACCGCGACGCCGCCCTGGCTCGACGCCAGCCGCTGGCGACGTCGTAGCCCTCGTCCATCTTCTCGAGCAGGTGAGGGATGTCGTGCGGGTCGTTCTGCATGTCGCCGTCGAAGAAGACGAGCACCGCGCCCCGGCTGTGATCGATCCCCGCCTGCACCGCGGCCGTCCGGCCGAAGTTGCGGCGAAAGCTGACGACGCGCACACGCTCGTCGCGCGCCGCGATCTGGCCCAGCTTCTCGTTGCTGCCGTCGCGGCTCCCATCGTCGATGTACAGGACCTCGAAAGAGGTGCCGATCGCGTCGAGCACACCCATCAGCTCGCGGTGCAGTGGCTCGACGCTGTCGACCTCGTTGTAGACGAGGACGATGACCGAGACGTGCGGAGTCTCGGTGGCCGCGTGGCGGGCCATCGCCCGGGCGTGGCGGGCCATCGCCCGGATTATGCAGCTAAGCTCCGGACGCGGATGTCAGCCGAGGCACTGCACGTGGAGGGCGTGCGGCCCGACCGGGTCGCGACGGAGGCGTGGTGGGCTTTCCCGGCGGTGCCTTTCTTGGGTGCGGCGGCTTCCTTTGGCTGGATCCTGTACGCCGAGCTCCAGCGCGCCTACGGCATGACCGCGCTCGCCTGGGACCTCGCTTATCAGCAGCAGGTCGTGTGGAACGTCTCGCGCGGCCACGGGTTCTACTCGAGCTTTGCGCGCGCGGATCTCCTCGGCATCCACCTCGAGCCCATCCTCATTCCAGTCGCGGCCGTGGAGAGGCTGTGGCCGAGCCCGATCGTGCTCCTCATCCTCGGCTCCGCCGGTCTGGCCGCGACCGGCCCCGCCGCCTACTTCTTCCTCCGGGCGATGCTGCCCGCCGACCGGCCCGCCTCGCCGTGGCTGGCCGTCGCGCTGGCTGCGCCAATCCCTTTCTGGGCCGCCATCCAGGAGGCGGCCGGCGACTTCTTCCACCCTGAGAACCTGGCCCTCCCCTTCGCCCTGCTCGCGGCCTGGGCGGGCCTGCGTGGCCGGCGGATCGCGATGTGGACGCTCTGCGTGCTCAGCCTCGCTTGCAAGGAGGACCAGGTCTACACGCTCGCCGTGCTCGCGCTGTTGATGCGGTCGTACGGAGCGCCCAGCGTGAGCAAGCACTGGCGATTCCTCCTCTACCTCGCCGGCGGATGGTTGCTCGTCGGCACGGGCCTCGTGCAGCCTTACTTCCGCGACTCCGGCTACACGGACCTCTCCTACTACGGCTGGCTCGTCGGCCTGAACCCCGACATGCCGGTCACGCCGCTCGCCGTCCTGTCCGCGGTTGCCCGCCCGGAGGCGCTGCTCATGGTCGCGGGCGTCATCGCCTCGCTCGGGGCCCTGCCGCTCCTGGCGCCGCGGTGGTCGCTCCTGGCGATCCCGCCCTACCTCGCCGCCGTGCTCAGCGAGCACGCGCCCCAGAACCTCCTTCACCTGCACTACGTGTTGCCGCTGCTCTTTCCGCTGCTCGCGGCCGCCGCGGTCGGCGGGCGCTGGTGGCTGCAGCGCCGGCCCTTGTCGCCGGCGCTAGCTCTGTTTCCGATCGCCCCCGCGCTGGTGATCGCCTACCTCACCGGAAGCGTCCCGCCGTCGCTGCGCGCGCCCGACTCCGTCTACACGCGCCCGAACGTGGTGGCCCAGCTGGCGCAGGCGACGGCCGTCATCCCGTCCGACGCCCCCGTCAACGCCGACAGCGCCCTCGATGTGTGGCTCGCAAACCGCCACCAGATCAACGACTTCCCCGACAGGCTCGACGCGAGCAGTTACGTGGTCATCGACCGCCAGGCGTATCTCGGCGGCCCCACCGACGTCTCCAGGCGGCAGCGCGAGCTCGCCGCCCTGGCCTCGAGCGGCCGCAGCTTGATCTACGACGACGGCCGTTTCCAGGTGTGGAGTCCGGTCCCCGACTGACGCAAGAGGGGCCTCGCGTAGGCTTAGTTGTCACCATGGCGGTGGCAACGTCCGTTCGAGAGCGCCTCGACCGGCTTTTTCAGCAGCGGATCGCGATCTTCGACGGGTCGATGGGCGTCATGCTCCAGCACAAGGGCCTGAGCGACGCCCAGTTCCGCGGCGAGCGCTTCCGCAACCACCCCAAGCCGCTGCGCAACAACAGCGACGTGCTCTGCCTCACTCAGCCCGAGCTCGTGACCCAGGTGCACCGCGACTACATCGAGGCCGGCGCCGACATCATCACCACGAACACGTTCACCGCCACGCGCGTCTCCCAGGCCGACTACGGGCTGGAGGACTTCGTCTACGAGATGAACCTCGAGGGCGCGCGTCTGGCGCGTCGGGCCGCCGACCGATACGAGGACAGGTTCGTCGCCGGCTCGTTGGGTCCGACCAACGTCACCCTCTCGCTTTCGCCCCGCGTCGACGACCCCTCCTACCGGGAGGTGACCTTCGACCAGCTGCGTGATGGCTACGCGGAGGCCGTCCGGGCGCTGAAGGAGGGCGGCGTCGACATCCTCCTCATCGAGACGGTGTTCGACACCCTCAACGGCAAGGCCGCGATCGCCGCGGTCAAAGAGGTCGCGCCGGAGATCCCGCTCTTCGTCTCGGTGACGATCGTCGACCGCAGCGGCCGCAACCTCTCGGGCCAGACCGTGGAGGCGTTCTGGACGTCGGTAGAGCACGCGCAGCCTTTCGCGGCCGGCGTCAACTGCTCGCTGGGCGCCACCGAGATGCGGCCGTACGTCGAGGCGATGTCACGGATCGCACCCGTCTACGTGATCTGCTACCCCAACGCCGGGCTGCCCAACGCGTTCGGCGGCTACGACGAGCAGCCGCCGACCACGAGCAGCCTGCTCAAGGAGTTCGCCGAGGCCGGGTTCCTCAACGCCGCCGGCGGCTGCTGCGGCACCGGCCCGGAGCACATCCGCCAGATCAAGGCCGCCATCGCCGAGGTCCCGCGCCGCCAGATCCCCGGCCGCATGGCGCGCACACGTTTCAGCGGCCTCGAGCCTTTCGAGATCGGCCCCGACTCGGGCTTTGTGGTCGTCGGCGAGCGCACCAACGTCACCGGCTCGCAGCGCTTCCGGCGCCTGATCGAGTCCGGCGACTACACCGGCGCGGTCCAGGTCGCCCTCGACCAGGTACGTGGCGGCGCCAACCTGCTCGATGTGAACATGGACGCGGACCTCCTCGACTCGGAGAGCGCCATGGTCCGCTTCCTCAACCTGATCGCGACCGAGCCCGAGATCGCCCGCATCCCGGTGATGGTCGACAGCTCCAAGCCGACCGTCCTCGAGGCGGGCCTCAAGTGCCTGCAAGGGAAGGGAGTCGCGAACTCGATCAGCCTGAAAGGAGGCGAAGAGTCGTTCCTCGAGCAGGCGCGGCTGGTGCGGAAGTACGGAGCGGCCGCTGTCGTGATGGCTTTCGACGAGGTTGGCCAGGCGGACACGTTCGAGCGCAAGGTGGATATCTGCAGCCGAGCGTATGACCTCCTCACCGAGAAGGCGGGTTTTGAGCCCGAGGACATCATCTTCGACCCGAACATCCTCCCCATCGCCACCGGAATCGAGGAGCACGCCGCCTACGCAAAGAATTTCATCGACGCGACCCGCGAGATCAAGAAGCGCTTCCCGAGGGTCCACGTTTCCGGCGGGGTGTCCAACCTTTCTTTCTCGTTCCGGGGCAACGACCGCGTGCGCGAAGCGATCCACTCCGCGTTCCTCTACCACGCGATCCGGGCTGGGCTCGACATGGGCATCGTCAACGCGGGCCAGCTCGTCGTCTACGAAGACATCCCCAAGGACCTGCTGGAGATGGTCGAGGACGTCATCTTCGACCGCCGTCCCGACGCGACCGAGCGCCTGGTCGAGTTCGCGAAGTCGGTCTCGGGCGAAGGCTCTAAGCGAGAGGTCGACATGTCGTGGCGCGAAGGCTCGGTCGAGGAGCGCCTCAAGCACGCCGTCCTGCACGGCGAGGTCGAGCACATAGAGAAGGACGCGGAGGAGGCGCGCCTCAAGTTCGGCAAGCCGCTGCTCGTCATCGAGGGTCCGCTCATGGACGGGATGAAGGTCGTCGGCGACCTGTTTGGCGCGGGCAAGATGTTCCTCCCCCAGGTGGTGAAGAGCGCGCGGGCGATGAAGCGCGCGGTCGCCTACCTGGAGCCGTTCATGGAGGCGGAGAAGGAGGCGACCGGGTCGCAGCGCGTCCGCGGCAAGCTGGTGCTCGCGACCGTCAAGGGCGACGTGCACGACATCGGCAAGAACATCGTCGGGGTCGTCCTCGCGTGCAACAACTACGAGGTGCACGACCTCGGCGTGATGGTGCCGGCGGAGAAGATCCTCGACACCGCCATCGAGCTGGGCGCGGACGTGGTCGGGCTGTCTGGGCTGATCACACCATCGCTCGACGAGATGGTGGTCGTGGCCAAGGAGATGACGCGGCGCGACTTCCGCATTCCGCTGCTGATCGGCGGCGCGACGACCTCGAAGCAGCACACCGCGGTGCGCATCGCGCCGGCCTACGACGGCACGACGGTGCACGTGCTCGACGCGTCGCGGGTGATCGGCGTCGTGTCCGACCTGCTGGACGACGGCCGCCGCGATGGGTTCGAGCGCGACAACTTCGCCCTGCAGGAGAAGCTGCGCGCGCAGCACTCGACCTCGCGCCGCCCGCTGCTGTCGCTGGAGGACGCGCGGACGAAACGGCTGCGCCTGCCCTTCGGCGAGCTCCCGGCGCCCCCTTTCACCGGCAGGAAGGTGATCGAACCATCGCTCGCCGAGCTGCGCGCGTACGTCGACTGGACGTTCTTCTTCCACGCCTGGGAGCTGAAAGGGAAGTACCCCGCGATCCTGGACAACCCGTCCCACGGCGCGGCCGCGCGCGAGCTGTTCGGCCACGCCCAGGAGCTGCTGGACGAGATCCAGGCCAACGGCTGGCTGCGCGCGCGCGGCGTCTACGGCTTCTGGCCCGCGGTCGCGGACGGCGACGACATCGCTCTGGCGAACGGCGTGCGGTTCCCGATGCTGCGGCAGCAGGTTGACCACGGCGACGACAAGCCGTACCTGTCGCTGGCGGACTTCATCTCCCCGTCCGGCGACCACCTGGGCGCGTTTGCGGTGACAGCGGGCCTGGGCGTCGACGAGCTGGCGGCGCGTTTCACCGCCGAGCACGACGACTACCGGGCGATCATGGTCAAGGCCCTGGCCGACCGCCTCGCGGAGGCGTTCGCCGAGTACCTGCACGAGCAGGTGCGCCGGTCGTGGTACGAGACCGGCCCCAGGCTGTCGAACGAGGAGCTGATCGGCGAGAAGTACCGCGGCATCCGACCGGCATTCGGCTACCCGGCCTGCCCCGACCACTCCGAGAAGCAGACGCTGTTCGACCTGCTCGACGCGCGCTCGATCGGCATGGAGCTGACCGAGAGCGGGGCGATGACGCCGACCGCGGCGGTCGCGGGGCTTTACTTCGCCCACCCGCAGTCGCGCTACTTCATGGTCGGCAAGGTCGGACGGGACCAGGTCGAGGACTACGCGCGGCGGAAGGGGATGACCGCGGCCGAGGCCGAGCGGTGGCTGCGCCCGAACCTGGCCTACGACGAATAGCTAGCCAAGCATCGCGCGAACCTGGGCGACTACGGAGGCGGGGTTTCGAAACACGTCTCTGGCGGTGAATCGGAGCAGCCGTATACCTGCGTTGAGCAGCAGGTTCTGTCGGTGGTCATCCTCGACCAAGGTGTCGCGGTGCACACCGCCGTCGAACTCGATGCCCAGCCTCGCCTCCTCGTAATAGAGATCCGGCCGCCCCACGAAGCGTCCCTTCGTGTCGTAGATAGGCACCTGCACCTTCGGCCTGGGCAGGCCACCGAGAAAGAGGACCATGCGCAGTCGCGATTCCATCGGCGATTCCGTGTCAGGTTCGGCCAGCGCGATTACTCGCCTGAAATTGCGTATGCCACGACGGGCGGCATGCCTGTCCGCCCATTCCGATAGTTGCGACAGCCTCACACGCTGGGAGTGCAAGGCGGCGTCCGTGACGACAACACCGTCCGTCAGGCTCGTGATGGCGCATATGTCGGCAAGAGAGCGAACGATGCCGGTCGCGCGGAAGCCTCGCCGCACGACCACGTCGGCATCGGGCAACGCTGCCCGGCGGATGCGTATCCCCGATCGCCGGTACAGGGCTGTCTCCGGTGGGACGGTCGCCTCGATCAGATCGCAGGGCAGGACCTCGATGTAGTGAAGCCACGCAGCAGTTAGGCCGGAGAAAACGGCGGCGGGCGGGAGGCGCCGTTGGGCTGCCGCGATCCTGTGCATCACAGTCTCCTGGAGACCCGCCCACATGTAGGTCCCACGAGCGATCCGTCTCCAGCTCAGACCCTCCAGGTGCCATCGGTCGAGGCCCTCCTGGCGCGCCTCGTGAAGCGTGAACGGTCCACGAGTCAGCGCGTCCGGCACGATTGGAGTGCGTCCCATCGAGCCGAGGATGGACTTGGAGCCTCGCTTTCGCAATCCAGGGTGTTAACGACGTCGGACGTTTTCCGCGAAATGACCAACTCGCGGGCCCTGGTCTCTACAGAAACCCGCGAAATGGCCGACTCGCGGGAAATGAGTACCTAGTACCGAACCCCTCGAGGCAGCCGCACCGGTGCCTGATGCGCTTCCAGGAACACGTTGGGGTCCACAAACCTGTACGGAAACGCCGGAAACCCCGAGCACGCGCTCGGCGGCAGGGCCCCGTTCCACGCGTGTGCCTCAAACCCCCCGTTGAACACCGCGAAGTGCAGGTGCGTCCGCGCCCCCATGTCCGCGACGTCCGCGAACGCCTGCCCCCGCCGCACCCCCGACCCGACCTTGAACCCCGAGCGCAACCACACGTGCCAGTACTGCGTGATGACCGTCCCAAACGTGGTCGTGTGAACGATCAACACCCCGCCGCGGAACTGCGGATCGGTCAGATAGCCCGCGATCACCCCATCCCCGGCCGCCGACACCGGCTCCCCCACCGCCGCGACGATGTCCACCCCGGTGTGCAGCCACACCGCGCCCGACGCGCACGCGCGCAGCGCGACGCCGTTGCAGTAGCGCCACTGGCTGCCGAAGCCGAGGCAGTGCGGAGACCACGACCCCAACGGCCGCTGGAAGACATCTTCCGGCGCAACCGCCGCGACAGTGGGAGGCGACGGCCCCGCCGGCGCACCCGCCGGCCCGTCTCCCGGCACCACGATGATCAGCTGTACGGCGGCGCCCAGCAGCGCCGCCCCAGCGCGGCTCACCTCAGGAGATGTCGACGATCACGTTCTTGAGCTCGGTGTAGAGGTCGAGCGCGTAGGGCCCGAGCTCCCGCCCCCATCCGCTCTGCTTGTACCCACCCCACGGCGTCACCGGATCGACGATGTGGTAGCAGTTCACGTACACGGTGCCCGCCTTCAGCGCGTGTGCCACGCGGTGCGCCCGGGCCACGTCCGAGGTCCACACCCCCGCCACCAGCCCGTAGATCGTGCTGTTCGCCTTCGCGACCAGGTCGTCCTCGTCGTCAAAAGGAATCGCCGACAACACCGGACCGAAGATCTCCTCGCGCGCGATGGTCATGCGACCGTCGACGTCGGCGAAAACCGTCGGCTCGACGAAGTAGCCTTCCTCCAGCCCAGCGGGCCGGCCGCCGCCGGACAGCATCCGCGCCCCCTCCTTGTTCCCCAGCGTGATGTAGCCCAGCACGCGCTCCTGCTGTGCCTTCGAGACCAGCGGCCCCATCTGGGTCACCGGGTCGATGCCCGGCCCGATGCGCGTCTCCTTGACCGTCTTCAGCAGCTCGTCGAGCGTCTCGTCGTACACCTTCTTCTGCACGAATAGGCGCGAGCCCGCCGAGCACACCTGGCCCTGGTTGAAGAAGATGCCGAAGAACGCGCCCGACACCGCGCGCGTCAGGTCGGCGTCGGCGAACACGATGTTCGGCGACTTCCCGCCGAGCTCGAGGCTGACCCGCTTCAAGTTGCTGTCCGCCGAGGCGCGCGCGATCAGCTTGCCGACCTCGGTCGACCCGGTGAACGCCACCTTGTCCACGTCCGGGTGGGCCGCGAGCCGAGCACCCGCTATCTCCCCGCGGCCGGGCACGACGTTGACGACGCCGTCGGGCACCTCCGCCTCCTGGAGCAGCTCGGCCAGCAGCAGCGCGCTCAAAGGCGTTTCCTCCGAGGGCTTGAGCACGACGCTGTTGCCGCACGCGAGCGCCGGCGCGACCTTCCATGCCGCCATCAGCAGCGGAAAGTTCCACGGGATGATCTGCCCGACCACGCCCACCGGTTCGCGCAGCGTGTAGCTCAGGTACCTGCCCGGCAGCGAGACCTGCTGGGTTGCGCCGTCCAGCTTGGTGACCCACCCCGCGTAGTAGCGGAAGGTTGCCGCCGCGAGCGGGGCGTGGAACAGCAGCGCATCGTTGATCGGCATGCCGTTGTCCAGCGTCTCGAGCTGAGCGAACTCGGTAGCCCGCTCCTCGATCATGTCGCCGACCTTCCACAGCGCCCTTGCCCGCTCCGCCGGCGGCAGGTCGCGCCACACGCCGGAGTCGAACGAGCGACGCGCCGCGGCCACCGCCCGGTCGACGTCCTCGGCGCCCGCCTCGGCGACGGCGGCCAGCGACTCGCCCGTGGCCGGGTTCTCGACCCCGAACTGCCGGCCGCTTGCCGACTCCACCCAGCGACCGCCGATGAACAGCTTCTTCGGCTGGTCCTTGAGAAACCGCGCGACTTCAAGGTCTTCCGCGATGGCCATGCGCAGAGCATCGTACGCGCCCGCGAGGTAGGCTCTTGTCCCATGCAGATGGAGGTCACCTGCCGCTGCGGGTGGAGCACCCGCGGCTCGAAGTCGGCGGTCATCGCAGCCGTCCAGGCCCACGGCCGCAACGAGCACCACCAGGAGATCACCCCCGCCGAGGTCCGGTCCATCTGGCGGTCGGTCGAGGGCAGTGGCGCCCAGAAGTAAGCCCCGGGTCGACAAGCTTCTCGAGACCATGGGCGGGCCGGTCTCCTCGGTGCCCTGGTCGCCGCAGTTCGTCGCCCAGACGCTGGAGGTGCTGCCCGTCGGCCTGGAAGGGGACGGCTTCTACTGGATGAAGCCGCTCCACGCCGAGTCGCTGCGCGTGGGCCTGCCGTCGTCGGCGCGGCCGGCCGACGTGGTGCTCGATGTCCTCAAGTGGTATCCGCTGAACGCGATCGTCGTCCACTCGACCTCGTGGCGCCACGAGGAGGGACGGGTGATCCTCACCTACGTCGCCGCGATCGAGCCGCCCGGCGACCTCGCCAGGGACTCGCTGCTCCCGGTCCCGGTTCGCCGCGCCGAGCTGGCGCGAGGCGGCGCCACGACCGCGCCCGCCGTGATCGGCGTCGAGGCGGTGATCGAGCACGCGCTCCGTCACCTCTCATGGCTGGTCCGAGATGACCCCGCGGTGATGACCGCGCTCGCTGGCTGGAAGACTGCCCTCACAGACTTCGAGCCGGAACCGTTTCGCGCTCTGGCCTGATCTCCCTGGCCTCCGCCCGCGCCGCCCGCTGGGGAATCCTGCCCGACTATCACGGCTGGCAGGGCGACGTCGTCGAGACCCCGCCCGAGGTCGAGCAGGCGATCCTCGATTCGATGGGCGCGACCACGGACGACCCGCCGTCGGTCCCGGAGCCGCGCCTGCCTGAGGAGCCCTGCCACCCGGCGCCGGAGCGCGCCTGGGGCTGGGCCGTGCAGCTGTACGCGCTGCGCTCGCGCGAGAGCTGGGGCGTGGGCGACTTCGCCGACCTTCGCCGCTTCGCGCGCTGGTCACGCAAGGCCGGCGCGTCGGTGGTGCTCCTCAATCCCCTCGGCGCCCAGACTCCGACGCTCCCCTACCAGCCGTCCCCCTACTACGCGTCCACCCGCCGGTTCCGCAACGCCGTCTATCTGCGCGTCGAAGACGTCGAGGGCGCGAAGCAAGTCGACCTCGCTCAGGAGCGCGAGGCCGCCCTGCCCCTGAACACCGGGCGGCTCATCGACTACGACCGTGTGTTCCAGCTGAAGGCGGCGGCGCTCGAGAAGATCTTCCGCGCCGCGCCGCGCCCACGCGGGCTCGCCTCGTACGTCGCCCGTCAGGGCCGCGCCCTGCGCACCTTCGCGACCTTCAACGCCCTGTGCGAGACCTACGGGCCGGCGTGGCGAAGCTGGCCATCGACACCCACGGCTCCCGACCCCGAGCGCGTCGCCTTCCACGAGTGGCTCCAGTTCCACCTCGACCGCCAGCTCAAGCGCGCCTCGCGGGAGATCGGCCTCATCACCGACGTACCGGTCGGGTTCGCATCGGACGGCTACGACGCATGGCGATGGCGCGACTCCATCGCCCCACGCATGCGCGTGGGCGCGCCGCCGGATGAGTTCTTCCGCGACGGCCAGGACTGGGGGCTGCCACCAATCAACCCGTGGCGGCTCGAGGACGCGAGGTGGGAGCCCTTCGTGGACGCAGTCCGCAGCGCAGGCCGGCATGCCGCGGGCATTCGACTCGACCACGTGATGGGCCTCTTCCGCCTGTTCTGGATCCCCGACGGGATGACCGCCAGGCAGGGCGCCTACGTCAAGTACCCCGCGCGCCCGCTTCTCTCCCTGCTCGCCAACGAGAGCCGGCGCGCGAGGGCGTTCGTCATCGGCGAGGACCTTGGCCTGGTCGAGCCCATCGTCCGTCGCCAGCTCAAGGAGAAGGGCTCGCTCTCGTATCGATTGGTGTGGTTCGAGAGCTCGGAGCCGTCGACCTGGCCTCCCGACGCGGTGGCCGCGCTCGGCACGCACGACCTGCCGACGGTGGCCGGCATCTGGACCCGGAGTGAGCCCGAGCACCGCCTCCACCATCTCCGCGAGAAGCTGGTGCAGCTGACGCGCCTGCCCGAATCGACTCCGCCGGTGGACGTCGCCGTCGCCGTCTACGCCCAACTTGCGAGTGGGCGGCCGCGCATGGTGCTGGCCTCGATGGAGGATGCGCTGGGCGTGCACGAGCGCCCCAACGTGCCGGGCACGGTCGACGAGTTTCCCAACTGGCGCCTCGCGCTGCCGCAGACGCTGGAAGAGATCGAGGAGGCCGACGGCGTGCTGCGCATCGCCGCGCACATGCGGGCCGCCGGGCGATGAAGGAGTTCGCGCCCGTCGGCAACGGCCGCATCCTCGCCTACATGTTCGGCCCGGGCCTCGAGTACGTGCGCGGCACCAACGTCGTGCGCGCCGGCGCCGCACGGCATGCGGCAGTGGGCGATGCGATCACCACCATCGCTGACGACCCGCCGCCGCTGGCCGGGGCCACACGCGCGATCGTCGTCGACCGCATCACGGACCTCGAGAACCGCGAGGCGGTGGCCGATCTCTACGCGCGCAGCGTGCTCGTGCTCGCGCTGCACCAGGAGGTCTCGGGCGCGTTCCTCGCCGAGCCTGGCGACGACGTGGTCATCGCCCACGCGATGGACGTGTGCGGGGAGCGCGGCGCCGCGGAGGCGTTCTTCGCGTGGGCCCTCGCCCACCGCGCGGTCGACGGCCTCCTCGCGTGGGGACTCCAGAAGCACCTGCGCTTTGCGTACGGGTCGCCGCTGCGTGACCGCCTCCCGGCGCACCTGGCGGCCACGCCACCCGAGCTTCGGCAGGCAACCGCGGCCGGGCTGCACGAGGCCGTGCGGCGCGCGAACCGCCTGGGCCTTCTCGCCACGGAGTCCGGCCTGGACCTTCGCGGGCACGCGCTGTTCCTGATCGCCGTCCATGCCCTGGTGCCGCCGGTCGAGGGCGGCGAAGACTTCTTCTTCGTTCACCAGGCGCTGGCCCAGGAGGTGCGCCGCAAGCGCGCCCTCTACGGCGGCGCGTTTCACTCCGGCCTGGTCGCGGCCGGCGGCGACCCCGCGGCGGAGGTCGAGGTCCGGGCCGACCTGAAACCGGCCGCGATCAGGATCGAGCCGACCGACGGTGGCCTCTACAAGGTCAAGGTCGAGCGGACGGACGCGCCCACGCTCTGGGCATCAGACGCGGATCCCCGGCCCGGCGGCCAGGAGTTCGCCAGGTCGAGCCCGGAGGGACCTCCCGACTGGGTTCACGACGCGGTCATCTACCAGCTGATGGTCGACCGCTTCGCCAGGACCGAAGGCCGGCTGCCGAAGCCGGGCTCATCGACCGCGCTGTATGGAGGCACCCTCGACGGCGTCCGCCAGCACCTCGACCACATCTCCGGGCTCGGCTGTAACACGATCTGGCTCACCCCCGTCCACCAGACGCCCTCCCACCACGGTTACGACCACGAGGACTTCTTCGCCGTCGAGCCGCGCTACGGCGGCGAATCGGCGCTGAAGCGACTGGTCGCGGCCGCGCACGAGCGGGGCATGCGCGTCCTGCTCGACTTCGTCCCCAACCACACCGGGCGCGGCCACCATCTGTTCCGAGACGCGATCGAGCAAGGCGGCGAGGCGGCCGAGTTCTATCGCTTCTGGCAGTGGCCGCACTACTACCGCTGCTTCTACGACCACATCGTCCTCCCCGAGCTCGACACCGGCAGCAGGCGGGTCCGCGCTTACCTCGTCGAGGCCGCGCGGCACTGGATCACCGCGTACGGCGCAGATGGCGTGCGCTGCGACCACGTGGCGGGCGCCGACCCGGCCTTCTGGGTCGAGCTGCGAGCCGGCCTGCGCGAGGTCAAGGCCGACGCCCTCGTGCTCGGCGAGGCGACCGGCCACTTCGACTGGCTCGCGCGCTACGCCGGACGCCTGGACGCCATCTTCGACTTCGACTTCGCGTTCATGGTCCGCAGCACCTTCGCGAAGGGGACCACCGACATCGCCTCCTTCGCCCGCTGGATGGACGAGCACGAGGGCAAGTTCCCCGGGCTCGGGCTCGCGACGCTGCTCGACAACCACGACATGAACCGGTTCCTGTGGATGGCCGGTGGCGACAAGCGCCGGCTGAAGCTCGCCGCGACGCTGCTCATGACCTCGCCCGGCGCGCCGGTCGTCTACTACGGCACGGAGGTCGGCCTCACGCAGCGCTACGACGCGGTGGTCGAGAACGCGGAGGCGCGGCTGCCCATGCTCTGGGGCGAGGCGCAGGACCGAGACCTGCTCGCCCACTTCCAGCGACTCGGCCGCCTTCGCGCGCAGTCGCCCGCTCTGCGACGCGGGATGCGACGCACGCTGCGCGCCGAGGGCGACGAGCTCGCCTACGAGCGGGCGCTGGGCGACGAGCGGATGATCGTCACCCTGAACCTGCGCACGCTAGACGGGTCGGTCGTCGACGGTTCCGGTCGCGACCGCCTTCGCGAGGATGATGTACTCGGCGTGGGCCCAGACCAGCGGCCGGGCTGAGCCTGTCGGGGATCCGTCTGCCTCCCAGACCTGCTCGCCGAGCAGGTGTTCCGGACCGGCGCGGAGCAGAAGCTCGCCCAGGTAGCTCCTGGCGTCGCCGCCCGCGAGCACGGTGTAGACGCCGCGCTCGCCGGTGAGCAGCGGCCACAGGTGCCCCTGGCCCGGCGGAGCCGAACCCGGGTTCCGCTCCCCGTAGCCGTCGTGAGGGTATCGATACCAGCCAAGCTTGGCCCGAGACACGTTGTCGATCGCATTCAAGGTCGACACGATCCGTGGGTCGTCCGCGCTCCGGACGCCGAGGCGGACGAGCTCGAGGAAGCTGGGGTCGACGATCTCGCGCTGGTCCCACACTCCGCCGTTGTTGGCGATGCTGATCGGCTCCTCGCTGTCGGGCTTGCCGTTCGGAGAGATCCGCAGGTAGTAGTTCACGCCGGCCGCACCGGCGAGGACGAAGGTCCACGACTCGAGCGCCGCGTCCCACGCGCCGGCCGTCTTCCTCCAAACCACCGCGCGGCCGGCGAAGAGATGCGTGCGGTCGCTCCACCTCGCCGCGCTGCGAAGAGCGGCGGTCTCGGCCGCGATCGTCGCCGGCGAGTAACCTGCGGCCTCCTCCCACCTCTCCTGGCCGGTCATCGGGCCGTTGGCCGCGAGGTAGTCGGCGGCCTTCGGGATGTCCACACCCGAGGCCTTCTCGTAGAGTCGCACCTGCAGGAGGATCGCGTCCGCCGTCTCGTCCATCTGCTGCCCGTTCCACACCTGCTTGCCCGCGAGGTCGGTGTTCTGCGGCATCGAGCCATCCGAACGCTGCTGCTTGCCCATGAACCGCAGGGCGTCGTACGCCGTCGCCAGGTCGCCCGCGGCGAGGAGCGCGCTCGCGGCGTGGTACAGGTCGCGAGGCCAGACTTTGCGGTAGCCGACGTCACCGTCGTCGTCCGGCGCCGCGTCGCCCCACGGCCGCGCGAGTGACGCGACGATCGCGCCCGGATGGAGCTTGTCCTCGGCCATCTTGATGACCTCGGCGCTGTAGAAGAAAAGCGGAGCGGCGTCCGGCGGCGGCGTAAGGCGCGAAGCGTAAAGGCGCCAGCCCGCGCGGTAGGAGTCGAACACGTCCTGGGCGCCTCGCCCCAGCGTCGCGTCGAGCGCCGAGTCGGCCTCCGCGCGCGTGGAGCCGAAGGCGAGCGCGGTCACGAAAGAGCCCGCGCCGGATCCGGCCTGCCAGGTCAGCGTCACCCGTCCCGGCCCCGCCTGCCGGTAGCGATTCGACAGCGCGTGCCGGTGCAGCTGCTCGAAGCCATCGCCGCGACCCAGGTAGCCGGCCGTACGCACTTCGGACGGCGTCGAGGCGGCCAGCCAGACGCCCTTCTTGCTCACGTAGCCTCGCGCGCCCTCGAAGAACGCGGTCTGCCCCGCGCCGGAGCCGCCAAGGTGCGGCACCAGGTAGGCGTACACCGACAGCCCCGACGTCTTGCCCGCGAGATGCCCACGCACGACCACCACGGCGCGGTCCGGGTCGGTCGCGATCTCGGTGGCGAGGCTGAAGCCGTGTGTGGGGTCGTCGACCTGCAGCACGTAGCTGAGCGCGCGGTCGTCGATCACCCTGGAGCTCGCCTGCCCCTGCAGCGCCGCGTCGAAGAAGAAGGTCGACCCGTCGGTGACGATGAACCCCAGCTGGCGCAGGTTGTCGGCGTCGACGGTCGGGTACAGCACGTCGGCCAGCGTGCCGTGTGCGGCCGTGAACCAGACGTTGGACTGGCGGTTCGCGGAGGTGCCGATCGCGTCCTTGTTCCCCGTCGTCCAGTGGTCGGCTGCGACGCTCGCGACCGGTGCGAGGTCCGCGGTCCACTCCGGCTGCGGACGGAAGACGACGAAGATGGCGGCGAGCGCCAGGGCGGCCACCAGCCCGCCGGCGACGACGACAAGGCGATGCGGGCTAGGTCTCAGCCTTTGACGCCGCCCACCGTGAGGCCCGAGCGGAAGTACTGCTGCAGGCCGAGGAACAGGACCATCACCGGGATCGAGACCAGCAGCGAGCCGGCGGCGAAGTAGCCCCACGGGATGCGGTAGTTGTCCTGCAGGCCCCACAGCCCGACCGGCACGGTGTACGCGTCCTCGCTCAGCAGAAGCGTCTGCGCCATCACCCACTCGTTCCACGCGGTGAGGAACATCAGCAGCGCCGTCACCGCCAGCGCCGGCAGCGAGAGCGGGAGCACGATGCGGATGAACGCCTGCGTCACGGTGCAGCCGTCGATCAGGGCCGCCTCGTCGAGCTCGCGCGGGATGGTGTCGAAGTAACCCTTGAGGTTCCAGGTGCTGAACACCAGCGCCCCCGCCACGTAGGCGAGCATCAGTCCGAACGGCGAGCCGATCAGGCCGACGGTCCTGAGGATGATGTAGATCGGCACCAGCGCCAGCACCGTCGGGAAGGCCTGGATCGCGAGCAGCAGGATCAGCGTCATGCGCTTGCCCGCGAAGCGGAAGCGCGCCAGCGCGTACGCGCCGGTGGCCGAGCCGATGAGACCCGCGATCATCGTCCCGATCCCGATCCCCAGGCTGTTCTTCAGCCACGTCGGGAACGGCACCCTGGTCCAGATGTAGACGAAGTTGTCCCACGTCGGATGGTCGGGCCATAGGCTGAGGGTCAGCGAGTACAGCGACTGCCCCGGCCTGAACGCGGCCTGGAGGACGAAGAAGACCGGGAACAGGGCGAAGATGAGCATCGCGACCAGGAAGGCGTGGATCAGGATCGGCACGCCGTAGCGCGAGAACGCCCCCGTCCTCATCTCGCCTCCTCACGCACAAGTCCGGTGAACCGCAGGCTGCCCAGCGTGACCGTGAAGAGCAGGAAGAAGATGACGACCGCGAACGCCGCGATGTAGCTGTAGTTGAAGAGCTGGAACGCCACCCGGAACGCGTAGACCATGACGAAGTCGGTCGCGCCCGGCTTGGCGGCGCTGATGAACGGGCCTCCCTTGGTGATCAGGTAGGCCGTGTTCAGGACGTTGAACGTGACGATCGCGCTGAGGATCGTCGCCGGCAGGATGGCCGGACGGAGCAGGGGCACCGTGATGCGCCTGAACTGGCTCCAGGCGGGAGCGCCGTCGACCGCCGCGGCCTCGTACAGCTCGCTCGGGATGCTCTGCAGCGCGCCGAGGATGACGATCATGAAGAACGGGTACGACATCCAGACGTTGGCGATGACGATCGAGGCGAAGGCCCACGTCGGATCGCTCAGCCACGGCAGCCCGGCATGCGGACCGGCGACAACCCGGTAGAGCTGGTTCAGCGTGCCGAAGTCCTCGTTGAAGAAGAACTTCCACACCAGCGCCGTGATGTAGCTGGGCACCGCCCACGGCACGATTAGCGCCACGCGCCAGAACGGCTTGAAGCGCACCGACGGATGGTTGAGCGCCATCGCCGCCGCCATGCCCACGGCGAGGAAGAGAGGAATGCAGATGGCGACGAACAGGAACGTGCGTCCGAGGACGATGAAGAAGTCGGCGTCGAGTCCCTGGAAGAGCTTGCCGTAGTTGACGAAGCCGACGATGGAGTACTGGCGGAAGTGATAGAGGTTCTGGTTCGTAAACGAGATGTAGACGTTGTAGAGGATCGGAAAAAGGCTGATCAGGCCGACCCCGACGACCATCGGGGACAGGTAGGTCAGCGTCAGCCGGAGGCTGGTTCTGTACATCCGGTGGCCCCTAGGCCACTAGAGAAGGAGAGGACGGCGGCCTGACGCCGCCGTCCTCGTAGAGCTTCAACCTCTCACTTGAGCTGGGAGATGTTCGCCAGCGCCGCCTTCTGGGCGTCGCTGAGCGCGGCGTCGACCGACTGCTTGCCGGTCCAGACCGCCTCCAGCGCCTTCGCGACCGGGTCCCACAGCGCCGACATGTAGGGCGTGTTCGGGAGCGGCACCCCGTTGCTCACCTGCGCGCCGAAGCCCTTGACCTGCTCGATCGCCTGCACCTGGGGGTCGGCCAGGGCGAGCTTGTTGGCCGGGATCTCCTTGTTCGCGACCGATTGCGCGACCTCGTTGTCCTTGTTGTCGAACCACTTGATGACGTCGACCGCCAGCGCCGGGTTGGAGGCGTTGGTCGAGACCATCAGCGTCTTCACGCCGACGAAGGGCGAGACGGGCTTGCCGTTCGCGGTCGGCAGCGTGGCCAGGCCGTACTTGACGTTGGCCTTGCCGTAGTCCGCGACCGACCACGGGCCGTTGATGATGATCGCGGCCTTGCCCTCCTTGAAGAGCGTGTCGGCGACGCCGTAGTCGACGGCCGCAGGGATCTTGCCGCGGAAGCTGGAGATGAAGTTGAAGCCGGCCTTGGTGCCGTCGGTCGTCAGGCCGACGGTTCCGTCCGCCTTGACGTAGTAGCCGCCGAAGCCGTAGACCCACGGAGCGTTGAAGTAAGCGTCCTTGGTGTTCCAGACGACGCCGTACTTGCCCGGGTGCGAGGACTGGAACGACGCGGCGAACGACTGCAGGGCGTCCGTCGTCTTCGGAACCTGGTCGCTCGAGACGAGGTCCTTGTTGTAGATCATCGTGATCGCCTCGACCGTCTCGGGCATGCCGTAGATCTTGCCCTCGAAGGTGTCGGCGTCCACCGCGGCCTTGCTGAAGTTGGCGTTCATGTAGGCCATGTCGACGCCGGCGAGGCCGTCGAGGGGGCGGATGATGTCGAGCTTGACGAACTTGCCGAGGACGTCGTCCACCCAGGCGATGACGTCGGGGCCCTGGCCGGCCGGCACCGCGGTGGTCACCGCGTCGGTCAGGTTCGGCTTGTGGACGAGGTTGATCGTGACGTTCGGGTACTGCTTCGTGTAAGCGTCGAAGATCGCCTTCTTGGCGTCGAGGTAGCTGCCCTCCCAGTTGTGCCAGATGGTGATCGTGCCGCTGCGGTTGAGCGTGGTCCCGGTGTTGTTCTCCGACCCGCCACACGCCGCCAGCAGGAGCGCCGCCATCGTGAGCAGCGCGACCCCGACCGATTTAGCCCATCGGTTCCAGGCCATCGAGATTCCTTCCCCTCCTTGAGTGTCCGAGTCCACGAAAAGCACGGGTCAACGCCGGTCAAAGCCGGGCTGCCGGGAATCTAGTCCGGGGGCCAGATCCTGTCAAGGAGGCGGTTCTTTTGGGCGCGGTATCTTTGCCTCTGTGATCGGCAGTGCGCGCCTGGGCGGAACGAATCTCGATTTCTACCCCCTCCAGGACCTGGGCGAAGGCCTGCCCATGACGGTCAAGGTCCTCCTCGAGGGACTGATCCGCCTCGTCGAGGCCGGCGTCGCCGACGAAAAGAGCATCACCGCGCTCGCGCACTGGCCCGCGCCTCCGCACGCCGAGGCGGAGCTGCCCTTCCTGCCGGCCCGCGTGCTCATGCAGGACTTCACCGGAGTGCCCGCGGTGGTCGACCTCGCCGCGATGCGCTCGGCGATGAAGCGAGCGGGCAAGGACGCCGGCAAGGTCGACCCGCTCGTGCCGGTCGACCTGATCATCGACCACTCGGTGCAGGTCGACTCGTTCGGCTTCCGCGACTCCTACACGCGCAACATCCAGAAGGAGATCGAGCGCAACCGCGAGCGCTACGCGCTCCTGCGCTGGGCGCAGCAGGCGTTCCACAACTTCTCGCTCGTGCCGCCGGGCATGGGCATCTGCCACCAGGTGAACCTCGAGTACCTCGCGAAGGTGGTGCAGGTGCGAGACATCGGTGGGCACAAGGTCGCCATCCCCGACACGCTGATGGGCACCGACTCGCACACGACGATGGTCAACGGCCTGGGCGTTCTGGGCTGGGGCACGGGCGGCATCGAGGCCGAGGCCGCGATCCTCGGCCAGCCCGCGTACCTGGGCACGCCGATCGTCGTCGGCGTCCGCTTCCACGGCGCGCTGCCCGCGGGCTCCACCGCCACCGACCTCGTGCTCACGCTGACCGAGATGCTGCGTAAGCACGGCGTCGTCGACAAGTTCGTCGAGTTCTGCGGCGACGGCCTGTCGTCGCTCTCGGTGCCTGACCGCGCGACGCTCAGCAACATGTGCCCCGAGTACGGCGCCACGTCGGCGCTGTTCCCGGTCGACCACCAGACGCTCCGCTACCTGGAGGTGACCGGCCGCGAGCGCGAGCAGATCGA
>VBEK01000175.1 GCA_005889135.1 Chloroflexota bacterium | reverse complement strand
CCGTAGGCGTCGTACACCGCCCTGCAGAACGCCTCGCCGCGCTGGTACTGCTGCAGCTTGAGGTCAAGTCCAGTCAGCTTCCAGATCAGCACCTCGAGCGCGCTCTTGCCGGAGGTGCGCTCCCGGTACGCCTTCTCCAGGAGATCGAAACCAGGCAGGAGCTTGGAGCCGAGCTGGTTCATCACCAGGTTGCTGTACCCCTCGATCACGGACATGGTCCCCTGGACCAGGCGCATCACCCGCCACTGAGCGGGGAGCACCCCGGCGAACGCCGCAAAACGCGCCACGCCTGGACCTTTGCGCGTGACCGAGTCGATGAGCACGCGCATCGACTCCTCCATGTGGGGGCGCAGCCACGGATGGGCCGCGAACTGCCACGCGTGCGTCATCTCGTGCAGGATCAGCCACCGCCGCAGATCCTGGTCCGGCAGCTTCGCGTGGTTCTGCCACTCCTCGACGTTGGTTTCCACCAGGTAGAGCCCTTCACCGCCGATCGGCTCCGCGCTCATCAGCTGCGGGTCGTACTGACCCAGGACGCGCCGGCCGAGGAACGCGAGCATGAAGCCGACGTACCGGTTCACGCCCGCGCGCCCCACCTCGACGATCAGCGAGTTCGGCATGCGCCCGCTCTCGAGCACGGGATCGACTGCGCGCCGCAGGATGCCGAGGTTGAGGTCTAGCCATCCCTCGCGGTCGAGGGCTTCGAAGCGCGGCAGCGAGGCGCCCTTCCGCAGCGGGCCGACGAAGTCCAGCAGCGGCTTCTCGAGCTTGTCCGCGAGCGCGCGGTAGCCCGTCGCCACCGAGGCAAGCCGGCCCGGCTCGATTCGCGGCCTCTCGAGTCGCGAGTGCGCGGTGCGACGCACCTCATCCCAATCGACGAGCAGAGTCGTCCCGCCGCGCGGCCTGACGGCTTCGGCCACCGCGGCCGTCGCCAGCCCGAACAGCACTCCGTAGAGCGCCGAGCGTCCGACTGAGCGCCTCATCCCCTATGAAGCTACGACGACCGACAGCCGTCAAACTGGCGCCTGAACATGGCGGCCGAGTTCGAGACCTTCTTTCTCGCCAGCTCCGGAGCCAGCGCCGCGTTGATCGGCCTGCTGTTCGTCGCCGTCTCGATCGCGCCGGAGAAGGTCTTCGGCAGCGACGCCGAGGCGGTGCGCCAGGCGCAAGCGCTGAGCGCGTTCACCGCGCTCGCCAACGCGTTCTTCATCTCCATGGCGAGCCTCATCCCAGACGTCCGGATCGGGATTGTGGTCACCATCGTCGCTTTCGCCTCGGCAATGCAAACGCTCGCGCTATTGACTCTCGTCAAGCACTGGCGCGCCCAGTCGATTGTGTATCGGGGCGTCGTCCTGTTCCTCGGGAGCGCGCTCATCTACGCGTTGGAGCTGGCCGTCGGCATCCAGCTCTGGGGTGCGCCGGGCAACAGGGGATCGCTCGATGGGCTCCTGGAGCTGATCCTCGGGGCTTATGCCATCGGCCTGGGTCGCGCGTGGGAGCTCCTCGGCGCGCCGCGAAGCGGCTTCGTCTCGACGGTGGCCGGCCTCATACGACCGCGGACCGGCCCGAAACCGAAGCCTTAGTAGATGTACGGCCAGTGCCGGTTGCGCTTGAAGACGACTTTGCAGCCGTCACAGCGAAACACGATCTGAACGTGCCGCCGGCCGATGGCCTGCGCGTCGCGGCCGCAGACCGGGCACGATGCCGTCTCCTCCATGTACATCGCCGGGATCGGATCGACCTTGATTTCTAACCGCCGTCTTTTCTTTGACATCTGCCTCTTTGTTGCCTTTCCTTCAAACCAGGTTTGTGCTCAGACTTCGAGTTGCGTCACGTCCAGGTTCTTCAGGTCTTCCGGGGGTTCTACGCCTGCGCTCTGCAGCCGTTTGAGCAGCGCGAGGATGTAGCGAACGCCAGCGAGGTTGACGTGATGCTCCCGGGTCAGCGTCTGGATGGCCTGGAGCTTCATCACGTCCCGGCGCGAGTAGCGCCTGCGATTGGTAACGGTGCGCTTGGGCGAAATCATGCTCAAGTGCTCGTACATCATCAGGGTGCGGGGATGCACCTCGAGGATCTCCGAGGCCACGCTGAGCGTGAAGATGGGCTTGTCGAGATCGAGGGAAGAGTTGTGGTTCGTCGCAAGCGAGAGCGTGGCAGGGTCGCGTGGCTTGACCTTCATTTCTTTCTGGGGCGGGCGGAATGTGTGCTTTAAGCGATTGTGGGCCTAACTTTGGGTGACAGGGGCGGTTGCAGGTTCGGTGCAATTCTGCGAGGCCCAATTGGGACATTCAAACTATTTTTGTTAAGGAGTGCAGTCATATCGCCTAACGCACCTATGCCAGGCCGGAATTTGTAGCCGGCCACTCGTGGCTCTAGGCTAATCGCGTGGCGTCGAAGCCGGACCTCGAGCAGGTCCTGATCACCTCCGAGGGCCAGATCGCCACCATCACACTCAACCGCCCCGACCAGCGCAACCCACTCTCCGCGACCATGCTCCGCGACCTGGCCAGCGCCCTTCGCTGGTGCCGCGACGAGCCGGAGGTGCGGGTGGTGGTGCTGACCGGAGCGGGTCGGGTCTTCTGCGCCGGCGCTGACCTGAGCAGCTTCGACGGTGAGATGACGGCCCTCGATCGCTATCGCAGCCGCGACCTGTTCGTCGAGCTGTTCCTGCTGATGGCGGAGCTTGGGAAGCCGATCGTGGGCCGGATCAACGGCCATGCTCTCGCGGGCGGGTTCGGCCTCGCGTGCGCCTGCGACCTCTTGGTCGCCGTCGACACCGCCACCTTCGGCACGCCCGAGATCAACGTCGGGATCTGGCCGATGATGATCCAGGCGATCCTGACGCGAAACGTCCCGCGCAAGGTGCTTCTCGAGATGGAGATGCTCGGCGACCGCTGGACCGCTGCCCAGCTCCAGTCGGTCGGGGTCGTCAACCGCGTCGTGTCGCCCGAGCAGCTCGACTCCACCGTCGCCGACATCGCGCAGTCGCTGGCGAGGAAGTCGCCGGTGGCCCTTCGCCTCGGCCGCGATTCCTTCTACCGCCAGGAGGACATGGACTTCCGCGCCGCCCTGCACTACCTGCACGGCCAGTTTCTCCTCGTCTCGCAGACCGAGGACTCGCGGGAGGGGATCAAGGCCTTCTTCGAGAAGCGAGAGCCGGAGTTCAAGGGGCAGTGACTGGTGCCGACGCCGAGAGATTTGGCCATCCAGGTGGTCGCAGCCGTAGGAAGCGACGAGCACCGGAGCGCGCGCATGCGTCCATGCGTGAGCGAGGAGCGCAGGAGCTGACGACCGGATGCGGCCGCATGGGGGCCAAAGATCCGGCGTCGACGCCGGTCGCTGTCCCCGAGGGCAAGTAGTGGCGCAGTCCCGGCATCGCGAGCTGCGCGACAAGGCGCTCAAGGGCGGCACGCGCTACCTGCCCAAGCTGCGCGAGCAGCGCAAGCTGACCGCACGCGAGCGCCTGGATCTGCTTCTGGACGAGGGCTCGTTCGTCGAGGACGGCCTGTTCGCCAACGTGCTCGCCGACGAGCTGCCCGCGGACGGAGTCGTGACCGGGCTTGGAACCATCGAGGGCCGCCAGGTCGCGGTGATGGCCAACGACCCCACGGTCAAGGCCGGCAGCTGGGGTGCGCGCACGGTGGAAAAGATCGTCCGCATCCAGGAGACGGCGGCCCGCCTCCGCGTTCCGCTGTTCTACCTGGTCGACTCCGCCGGGGCGCGGATCACCGACCAGATCGACATGTTCCCCGGCCGCCGCCACGCGGGCCGGATCTTCTTCAACGAGGTGCAGCTGTCCGGGCTCGTGCCCCAGATCTGCCTCCTCTTCGGGCCGTCCGCCGCGGGTGGCGCGTATATCCCCGCTTTCTGCGACGTCGTGGTCATGGTGGAGGGCAACGCCTCGATGTACCTGGGCTCGCCGCGGATGGTCGAGGTCGTCGTCGGCGAGAAAGTCACGCTCGAGGAGCTTGGCGGCGCGCGCATGCACTGCACCGAGAGCGGATGCGGCGACGCCCTGGTCGCCGACGACCGCGAGGCGATCGAGTTCGCCAAGTCGTACTTCCGCTACATGCCGCAGCGAGCGGGCGAGAAGCCCGCCGCATGCGAGTCGCGACCGGCGAAAGTCGGTCCCAGGCCGATCGCAGAGCTCATCCCCGGCGAACCGAACCGCGGTTACGACATGCGCAAGGTGATCGACGCCGTGATCGACGAGGGCAGCTGGGTCGAGGTCAAAAAGCTCTTCGCCAGAGAGATCCTCACCGGGTTCGC
Organism: Chloroflexota bacterium; assembly: GCA_005889135.1. GTDB lineage: Bacteria > Chloroflexota > Dormibacteria > Dormibacterales > Dormibacteraceae > 40CM-4-65-16. Next base: position 7,528 of record VBEK01000175.1, on the reverse strand, counting down.
CCGGCTGGACGGCATAGCCGTCGGCGTGCTGGCGAACCAGCCGATGCAGAAAGGCGGCGTGCTGTTCAACGACTCGGCCGACAAGGCCGCGCGGTTCATCTGGCTTTGCGACGCGTTCGAGATCCCGCTCCTCTTCCTGGCCGACGTGCCCGGTTTCATGATCGGCACCGACGTCGAGAGGCGGGGCATCATCCGCCACGGCGCGAAGATGATCAGCGCCGTCTCCGAAGCGACGGTGCCGAAGATCTCGGTCATCGTGCGCAAGGCGTACGGGGCGGGGCTGTACGCGATGGCCGGCCCGGCGTTCGACTCGGACGCGGTGATCGCCCTGCCCTCGGCCCAGATCGCGGTCATGGGCCCGGAGCCGGCGATCAACGCGGTCTTCTACAACAAGCTCGCCGAGCTTCCCGAGGACCAGCGCGAGGCCAGGCGCAAGGAGCTCGAGGACGAATACCAGCAAGACGTCGACCTGTACAAGCTCGCCTCCAACCTGATCATCGATGACGTGGTCGAACCGGAGGCGCTGCGCGAGACGTTGGTCAAGCGGTTTCGCGCCTACGCGAGCCGGACTTCACCGCGGGTCGAACGCAAGCACGGAGTCTTCCCCGTCTAAAGCAGCTTCGCGGCGACCAGTCCCAGGCCCAGCAGGACTGTGCCCCACGCGAACGCGCGCAGCGCCAGCTCCAGTGGGTTCAGCAGTGCGCGCTCGTCGAGCTGCGTCTCGGTTCCGTCGCGCAGAGTCACGATCCCACTGACCGATCGCGTCTTCCGGCGAAGCTGGCGCGCCGGCGTGCTCAGGGCGCGCTGGCCGAAGGAAGTCGCGTAAGCGGCGGCCGCAGCGGCCACCGCGGCGATGGACAGTCGCCCCGTCTGGGCGAAGTACGCCGTGAGGACAGGGAACGCGCCCCAGGACAGCGCAAACCACAGGTCTCCGTGCAGCCGCCCGCCGAGCAGCTCGAGGTTGTAGGCGAAGACGAACAACACCCCGGCCGCGATGAAGGGGATCAACCCCGCCCCGAGCACGGTGACGCCCGCCACTCCAAGGCCGACGGCCCCGACCAACCCGGCGACCGCCGCGGTCCACAGAATTCCCTCAGGGACCTGGGTCTGGAGCGGGCGGCCGCGCAGCTCGTCGAGCGCGTGGGCCGAGACGCCGACGGCGAGGAAGAACGCGACCAGCGTCGCGAGGAGTCTGGTGATTTCGACCCGCGGCGCAAGGCCCGCGCCGATCAGGACGTACGAAAGGTGCCAGGCGGTGTAAGGCGGGTGAAGCAGCGCCCACACGTCGCGCCGCCAGCCCCTGGCGCGGATGGCGTAATAGGCGGGCGCGAGCGGAGCCGCCGGCTCAGGCATGGTGCTTGCGGCCCCACATCACGAGGCCGCCGCCGAGACTCATCACGTGATCTTCGACGTCGACAAATCCCGCCTCGCGCCACGCTTCGAAAAGGCGGTACAGAGGCCAGCGACGGTAGAAGTCTTCGATGTTCGGTCCGAGGAACCGACCCGCGTTCCACCACGGCCGTCCGCCAAGCAGATAGCCGGCTGACGGCATCAGCGCGCGAGTGAAGAGGCGCCAGCTCAGCCGCCAAAGCGGATTCGACGGAACGCAGAAGTCGAGGCTCGCCATCGCGCCGCCTGGCCGCAAGACGCGCCCCAGTTCGCTCAACGTGGCTGCCGGGTGGGAAACGTATCGAAGCAGGTAGGTGAAGGTGACCGCATCGAACGACTCCGACGGGAACGGAAGCGCCTCCGCCCGCGCGTGTTCGAGCCGGATCCGCTGGTCCAGGCCCGCGGCGTGCACGCGCTGACGGCCGCGCTCGAGCATCGGCTCGCTGAGGTCGACTCCGACGATGTCGGCCTCGGTGGCGGCGGCCAGCGCGATCGCCACCCCGGCGGTTCCCGTCGCGACATCGAGGATGCGTGTGGGATTGAATCGCGCGATGTGCCTGACGAGCTCTCGCCGCCATCTCGCGTTCTGACGCAGCGACAGCACCTCGGCCAGCCGGTCGTAGCGTGGCGGCAAGCCTTCGAAGAGGCCCGCCGCAAATGCGTTTTCCGGGCTCGCCATCGGCGTCATCAGCGTACGGGTACTCATGTTGGCTTGGGCATACTTCCTTGGTTGGCACCTCCGACGTATCCATGACCTGCTGACACTTGGCGTCGTGGGCTGAGTTCGAGGCCGCAGAGCCAAAGTTCGCCGCGCGCGTCCGCCGGTTGTTGTCGACGCGTAAGCACCTGACCATGGCGACTCTGCGCCGCGACGGGTCCCCGCGGATCAGCGGCACCGAGGTGCAGTTCGCCGGGGACGAGCTGCGAATCGGATCGATGCCGCGCGCGGTGAAGGCGGATGACCTGCTCCGCGATCCGCGCGTTGCGATCCACGGACCGACCCACGACCCGACGAAGAGCGGAGCATGGCGGGGCGAGGCAAAGATCGCGGGCCGCGCGGTCGAGGTTCGTGCGGACGGCGACGGCCATTTCTTTCGCATCGACATCGCCGAAGCCGTCATCACCCGGCTGAACAGCGGTCGGACTGGCCTCGTGATCGAGTCGTGGACTGCGGTGCGCGGCTACCGCGTCTTCGAGCGCACCTAGACGAAGAGAGGGATCGACAGCGAGCGGTCCATCAGCTCGCGCATCTGGTCGTCCCCCGGCGCTTGCGAGAAGCGCTCCGCGGCGTCCAGCACGAGCGGCAGCAGGTTGACGTCGCCGACGCTGTTGAGGAAGACGCCCGGGCGCCCGAGAGTCCACCAGACCGCGAGGTCGATGTCGTCGGGCGACTCGAGCGGCTGATACCAGGTCGTCCGCGTGTGCTCGTGCTCCATCCACGGCCGATGGGCGATCGACTTGATCGTCTGCACTGCAACGCGGCGGTCTCTGCACGTCGCCTCGAGCGCCTCGAAGTTCGCGCGGTAGTAGTCGTTCTGCATGGTGATGAAGTTGTAGGGAAGCAGGACCGAGTCGAAGTCGAAGCGGTCGAGGCTGCGCCGGTGCGTGGCAGCGATCTGCGCGCCGTGGCCGGTGACGCCGATGAACCTGACCAATCCCTCTTCCCTGGCGAGCTGCGCTGCGTCGAGTGAGCCGCCAGGGCTCAACGCGTTGTCCCACTCGATGGGGTCGGCGAGCGAGTGCAGCTGCCACAGGTCGACGTGGTCGACGCCGAGGCGGTCGAGCGAGCGGTGGAGCTCTTCGCGCGCACCTTTCTCGTCACGCTTGCCGGTCTTGGTGGCAAGGAAGAACCGGCCCGGCTCGCGCTTCAACCACGGCGCGATGCGCAGCTCGGATTCACCGTAGGAGGCGGCGGTGTCGATGTGGTTGACGCCGTGCTCGAGGAGGACGTCGAGCGTCTCGTCGGCGACCTTCTGGGAGACGCTGCCCAACGCGGCGGCTCCGAAGATCACCCTGGTGCTCTTGTGACCGGTCCGGCCGAATTCGGCCTTGGCAATCATCTTTCGAAAAGTCCCTCGATGTCAGGCCGCTTGATCTCTGCGGCGAGAGTGCGGGCGTCGCGACCAGCGTAGTCCCTGAGTGACGGATCAGCGCCGTGGTCGAGCAGCAGCTTCACCATCTCGGGGCTGCCGCCCATCACGGCGCCGTGGATGGGCGCGGCCGCCTCCGCGTTGGCGTTGACATCCGCGCCCGCCGCCAGCAGCTGCACGGCGGCACTCACACTCCCACCGATCGCGGCGAAGTAGAGCGCGGGCAGGTCGTGCACGCCGCGTGAGCTCGCGAGCTGCCGGCTCACGCCGTCGACGCAGCCGAGCACGAGCGCGGTGAAGAAGTCGACGGGAGCGCCCCGCTCGACGAGGAAGTCGATGATGGCCCGGTTGCCCATCTGCGTTGCGGCCTCGATCGGTGTTTCGTTCCAGGTCGCCTTGGCGTTGACGAGATCTGGGTGCGCCTCGACAAGCTCCTGGACGCGCGCCAGGTTGCCGTGCGCGTTGCCGACCAGCTCGTCCACGATCGTCTGCGCCGTCGTTGCTTCAGACACCGTCAAGGAAGGGGATCACGGCGGCGGAGAGCGCCGGCTGCAGGTTGATGTCGTAGTGGGTCGCGCCGGGTAGGATCGCCAGGCGGTGCTGGGTCATCCCGGATCGGTCCCAGCCCGCGTCGCGCTTGCCACCACCGAGCAGTTCGAAGAACTCGACTGCGTGAGACGGCGGCAGGCCGTCCGCGTCGCCGATGACGAGCATCACCGGCATGGAAAGCGCGGTTATCTCGGCAGACCAGTCGTAGTCCTGCTTGAGCAGCGTCGTCAGCTCTTCCACGAGCACCGGCCAGTCATCGACGTTGGGCGCCACCTGCTGGTAGGCCTCGTACATGGGGCTCTGCTTCATGGGCTCGGCGACGTGCGGACCCATCGACTTCATGGCCTGGGTCATCTCCGGGTACCAGCCGTCGTTCTTGAACACGGTCGAAACCAGAACGAGCCGCTCCACCACGTCGGGATGCTGGATCCCCATGCGCAGCGCCACCCCGCCGCCAAGTGAAAAGCCCATGATCGCGGCCTTTCCCAACCCAAGTTGACGGATCAGCTCCGCGATGTCGTCGGCCATCGACTCGAAGCGCATCGTCCTGTGCGCCGCGGGCGAGCGGCCGTGTGACTGAAGGTCGGCCCCGATGACCTTGTGGCCCCTGGCGAGAAGGTCGATGTTGGGCCCATACATCTCGAGCGAGCCGAAACCCCCGTGGAGCAGGACGACAGGCTTGCCCTGGCCGAAAACCTGATAGCCGAGCTCGATGCCGTTGACGTGGGCAAGGTTGCTTTTGGTCTGCACTGTGACGTCCCCCGCTGATGATGGTGCGCCTGGCAGGAATCGAACCTGCTGCCTTTCGGTCCGGAGCCGAACGCTCTGTCCGGTGAGCTACAGGCGCGATAGGTCTTACCCAGTCTAAACTGCGCCCCCCGTGACCCGATTCGGGACGTGGATCGCGCTGCTGGGGTTGCTGGTCGCGTGCCAGAACGAAACCCACCCGGTCTTCACGCCCGTACCCAGCCCGAGTTCGCATCTCTCGACGACGGACGCGATCCTCCAGCCGGCCGAAACGCCTTCGGACTTGAGCGTGTGCCCCGGCTCCGGTCCCATCGACGTCTACATCTCCGTTCTGGCGACCAGGGACATGACAGTGGCAAACCGCGTCAGCGATCAGTGGGCCGCTCTCGTCGCGGGAGGCGCGACGTCAGGCGCGATGGTCGTGTACACGGCCAACACCTCGGCCTGCGCCGCTGAGTTGGGCGCGACGTCCGGCGTCAAAGCGATCACAAGCTTCGTGGCGCGTTTCCCCGACGAGAGCCAGGCCGACCGGGCCTGGAACGCCGGCGTTTTCGGGTTTGCGCCGCCGCCGCCGGGCCAGCTCACACCCGGCCTCACGCTGGGCACTAGCACAGGCCTCGGGGCCAGCTCGTTTACGTACGACCGGCCATCGGTACGATTGGCGTGCTGGCGGCACGGGTTCTACGTCGCGATGATCGTGGCGAGCAACCTCGATTTGAATACGTTCCGCTCCGCCACGGCCGCAGTGGATGCTCGCCTAAACTGAACTCTCCCGTTCGTCAATTGCGCCTGTAGCTCACCGGATAGAGCGCTTGCCTGCGGAGCAAGAGGCAGCAAGTTCGATTCTTGCCAGGCGCACCACCGCGACCGAGGACATTCGTGTTTCCGCGCGTTGCGGCACATCTGCCGGGCTTGAGGTAATCCAGCGCCTCCACCTGTTCTCCCAATAGGGGGTGGCGTAGCCACGCCATCCCAAAATCTCAATAAGGGGGTGGCCACACCAATATGTTGGTCGCACTCATCGTGCTGATTCTGCTTCTGCTCATCTTCGGCGGAGGCGGATTCCTGAGCGCGTCACTCAACATTCTCTGGTGGCTCCTGATCATCGGCCTCGTGCTCTGGGTACTCGGCTTCTTCTTCCGAGGCGCGAGCGGCGGCCGCTGGTACCGCTGGTAGACACCGGCACGCGATAGTCGACGCGGGCGCCTGGCGCAAGCCGGGCGCTCGTCCTATTTCGAGAGGTAGCCCTCCACGCCCTTCTTCAGCGCGGCCGCGATCCGTTCCTGCCCCGCGGGGTTGGCCGCGAACCGCGCCTCGTCCGGGTTGCTGAGGAACAGCGGTTCGACCAGCGCCCCCGGCATCTTGCTCGGGTCGTCCACCCAACCCTTCGAAAGTGGTCCGAGCTCGATGAGGTGTCCGTACACGTCGCCCGATGGTGTCAGCGCCGGCGCTGCCAGCTGGTCGTCTGTCCAGACGCCGCGGTCGTTGCTGCCCAGGCCCGCGACCAGCGCAGCCTGGAGGGCGATCGCCAGCGCCTTGCTTTGGCCGGCGAAGGGCCGCGCGGGGTCGTAGAAGGTCTGACTGCCGCCTACCGACGCATCGTCGAACGCATTGAAGTGGATCGACACGAGGGCCGAGGCCTTGGAAGCGTTCGCGCAGGTCACCCGCGCGAGCAGGTCGCGGTGCACCGCCGACGCGGTCATCGCGCCCGCGACGCTGTCCGAGTCGGTCGGTCGCGCCACAGATGCGTCGGTGACGCGCGCCATCACCACCCGATAGCCATCGCCCCTGAGCATCGCCGCCAGGCGTGTGCTCACCGCCAGCGCCACGTCCTTCTCCAGCACCTGCCGCCCACCCGCCACGCCCACCACACCGGGGTCGAGGCCGCCGTGGCCGGGGTCGAGAAAGACCGCCTTCCCGTTCGAGTGGCCGGTCGGCGGAAAGCTCATGCACGCGCCCGCGGCCACCCCATCGACGATGATCGGGGTGGCGACCGGCGCCGACCCCTGCGCCCCGTTCTGGATCATGGCCGACCTGCCGGCGACGATGGCGAGGGCGGACGTCAGCACAAGCGCGGAAACAAGCGCTGCGCGAAACAGGGGCGAACCGCCCCGGCGCCGAGTGCGGGGTGCGACGTGGCGAGCTTTTGCGATCGGCTCGGCCATTCTACTGTCGTAACTGGAACTTCCAGGTACGGACGCGCTACTTGATCCGGCCGTTCTCCGACGTAGCCACGTTCTTGGCCGCCGCCGCGTCCAGGTTCAGAACGGCCAGGCTGACCACGAACGACTTGTTCTGCCAGACCGCGATGTAGAAGAGCTGCTTCTCGAACGGCTGCGTGAGGGTGATCGAGTTGGCGGTCAGGCCCGTCTTGGTGCCCTCGACGAAGGACGCGCTGCCCGATTTCAGCTCCGACGGCCGAAAGCCGACGGTGGTGTCGCTCGTGTAGCCCGTGGCCGCGCTCTTCTCGTCCTTGTACTGGACGACGAAGTTCAGAACCAGCTTGTAGGTCGCGGCGCCGATGTCAGAGCCGGTGCTCTTGATGCCCGTGCAGTGCTCGGTGCTGTCGGTGTAGACCGCGGTGTAGCCTGCCGTCGCGCCCTTGCTCTTGGCGTCCTTCCACGTATCCGCCAACGTCTTCGACGTCGCGGGGTCGGGTGACGCCTCGGCCTTGATGAAAGTGTCGATGTCGCCCGTCAGGTCGCACTTCACCATCCCGCTCGGGAGGTCGCCGGGCTGCACCGCGACGCTGG
>VBEK01000174.1 GCA_005889135.1 Chloroflexota bacterium | reverse complement strand
TAGTCGACGTTCTCGGCCGCCGAGTCTTCGCACAGCTCGCGGGCGATCCGCTCCAGCGCGGCCTGTGTCTGCATGACCGCGATCGCGTCGTCGAAGTAGCCGATGTACTCGGCCTGGCTTGGACAGTCGTCGGGCGCCACCATGCGCAGCCCGGTGCGACCTGAAAGCTCCTCCGCCGTGGACACCCGCACCGCGCCGTCGAGGTGGGAGTGGAGCTCGGCCTTCTTCCAGCCGAAAAACCGAGACGAGTCCGCTATGTCAGGGCGTAGATGTGCGGCAGCTCGCGGTACAGGCCCGCGTAGTCGAGCCCGTAGCCGATCACGAACCGGTCGGGGATGACGAAGCCCGTGAAGTCGATCTTGACCTCGACCTGGCGGCGCGCGGGCCGGTCGAGCAGGCCGGCGAGCCGCACAGAGGCCGCGCCCAGCCTGCGGATTCGCCTCTCCACCGCGTCGACCGTGACGCCGGAGTCGATGATGTCCTCGACCAGGAGCACGTGCCGGCCGACCAGCGGACCCTCGACCATGTGGGCGAGCTTCAAGCGCCCGTTGCTCGACGTCCCGCTCGGGTAGCTCGAGGCGCGGACGAACTCGAGCTCGGCGGGGATGCTGAGGCTGCGCAGCAGGTCCGCGGCGAAGACCGTCGCGCCCTTGAGGATCACGACCATCACCAACGGTGTGTCGATGTCGGCGTAGACCCTCGAGATCTCGCGTCCCAGCCGGCGCACGCGGCGCGCGATCTGGGCGGCGGTGATCATCGGCGGACGGTTCGAAGCCCTGTCCAGCGCCAGTCCCTGCGACTCCGTGGGGGCTGCTAGCTGGGTCAAGACCTCAGTCATGCACGACGAATGTTACTTGCTGATCAGACGCCGATCGGATGCCAGACGGTTTTCATTTCCATGAAAGCGGCGATGAGGTAAGGACTGCGCTCGCCTTCCGGGAGCTTGATCACCCGCTTCACGTTGCCTGCCGCGGATTCCTCGATAGCTTTCACTTCCTCGCCGCTGCAGCCCGCGACATCGATGGCATTCACGTCCATGTGCGACGCGAGCCAGGGCAGCAGCTCCTTGCGCTGGCCGGTCAGGATGTTGACCACACCCGCGGGCAGGTCGCTCGTGGCGAACACTTCCGCCAGCGTCAGAGCGGGAAGGGGACGGGACTCGGCGGCCATGGCGACGACGACGTTGCCCCCGCACAGCGCCGGCGCGACGCGGCGCACCAGGCCCAGGAGCGGCGCGTCGTCAGGCGCGACGATGCCGACCACGCCCGTCGGCTCGGGGATGGTGAAGTTGAAGTAGGGTCCGGCCACGGGGTTGACCGTGCCGGTGACCTGCGGCAGCTTGTCGGTCCAGCCCGCGTACCAGACCAGCGTCTCCACCGCCTGGTCGAGCTCGCGTCGGGCCCTGGCGCCGCCAAGCAGCTCGACGAACTGCGCCGCGCGGCCGTCGAGCATCTCCGCCGCCCGGTACAGGATCTGGCCGCGGTTCATCGCAGTGCGCCCGGCCCACGCCGGGAAGGCCGTCCGCGCCGCTCGCACCGCGTCGCGCAGGTCCTTGCGCGAGCCGCGGGGAACGTTGACCTGGCCGCCGTCGGGCCGGTACGCGCGCCCTGACTCGGAGCGTACGAACTCGCCGTTGACGAACAGCTTGTAGGTCTTGCGGACGTCCATCAATTGAGCTCTACGTAGGGCAGGAGGCCGTGGACGCCGCCCTCGCGCCCGAAGCCGGACTCCTTGTAGCCGCCGAACGGAGACGTCGGGTCGAAGCGGTTGAACGTATTGGCCCAGACCACCCCGGCGCGCATGCGCTCTGCCATCCACAGGATGCGCGAGCCCTTGTCGGTCCACACGCCCGCGGACAGCCCGTAGGGCGTGTTGTTCGCCTTCTCGACCGCCTCGTTCGGCGTCCGGAAGGTCAGCACCGACAGCACGGGGCCGAAGATCTCCTCCCGCGCGATGCGGTAGGACTGCGCCACGTTGGTGAACAGCGACGGCGGGAACCAGAACCCGCGCTCGGGGATCACGCACTCGGGCTGGTAGAGCTCGGCGCCCTCCTCGACCCCGGATTCGACCAGGCCCTGGATCTTCTCCAGCTGCGCGCGCGAGTTGATGGCGCCGATGTCGGTGTTCTTGTCCAGCGGGTCGCCCAGTCGCAGCGTCGACAGGCGCCGCTTCAACTTCTCGAGCAGCGGCTCGGCGATCGACTCCTGGACCAGGAGCCGGCTCCCCGCGCAGCACACGTGGCCCTGGTTGAAGTAGATGCCGTTGACGATGCCCTCCACGGCCTGGTCCAGCGGCGCGTCCTCGAAGACGATGTTCGCCGCCTTGCCGCCGAGCTCGAGGGTGAGCCTCTTGCCTGTGCCCGCGATCGCGCGCTGGATGAGCTTGCCGACCTCGGTCGAGCCGGTGAAAGCCACCTTCTTCACGTCCGGGTGGGAGACGACGAGCGACCCCGTCCTGCCCGCGCCGGTGACGATGTTGACCACGCCGGGCGGCAGGTCCGCCTGCATGCAGACCTCGGCGAAGACCATCGCCGAAAGCGGTGTCGTCTCCGCGGGCTTCAGCACCACCGTGTTTCCGGCCGCCAGCGCGGGCGCGATCTTCCACGCCAGCATGAGCAGCGGGAAGTTCCACGGGATGACCTGGCCGGCGACGCCGAGCGGTGTCGGCTTGCGGTTGGGGAATGCCCACTCGAGCTTGTCCGCCCAGCCCCCGTAGTAGAAGAAGTGGGCGGCGCTCAGCGGGATGTCGACGTCGCGCGACTCCTTGATCGGCTTGCCCCCGTCCATCGTCTCCACCACCGCGAGCTCGCGCGAGCGCTCTTGGAGCAGGCGGGAGATGCGGAACAGGTAGCGGGCCCGGCGCGACGCGGGCAGGCGCGCCCACGATTCGAACGCCTTGCCCGCGGCTTTGACCGCGCGGTCGACGTCGACCTCGTCCGCGTCGACGACCTCGGAAAGAGTCTTCTCGGTCGCGGGGTTGATGGTCGGAAAGCGCTTCTTGCTGTGGGCGGCCACCATCTTGCCGCCGATGAAGAGGCCGTAGCGCGGCAGGATCTTGACGTGGTCGACCGCCTCGGGCGCCGGCGCGTACTCGAAGACCTGCTTGGCGAGCGCTGTGGACTGCTTCTTCGTGATCGCCATCGAGTCAGTCGACCGTGAAGTAGTCGGCGGACTGGTACGCGCCGGTGCGCTCCTTGTCGATCTGCATCAGCACGTCGTTGAGGAGCGTCGAGGCGCCGAGGCGGAGCCGGTCGGGCGTCATCCACTCCGGTCCGAGGGTCTCGTAGGTGATCACCAGGTAGGCGATCGCCTGCTTCGCGGTGCGGATCCCGCCCGCGGCCTTGAATCCGACCGGGCGACCCGTCTCGCGCACGAAGTCGCGGATCGCCTCCATCATCACGAGCGCGACGGGCAACGTCGCCGCCGGCTGCACCTTGCCGGTCGAGGTCTTGATGAAGTCCGCGCCCGCCGCCATGGACAGGATCGAGGCGCGGCGGACGGCGTCGTAGTTGCCCAGCTCGCCCGTCTCGAGGATGACCTTGAGGTGCGCCTCTCCGCAGGCCTCCTTGACGGCGACGATCTCGTCGTAGACGCGCTGGTAGTCGCCGGAGAGGAACGCGCCGCGATCGATCACCATGTCGATCTCGTGCGCGCCGGCGCGGACCGCCTCCTCCGTCTCCGCCACCTTGATGGAGGTGAAGCTCTGGCCGGAGGGAAAGGCGGTGGCGACGGAGGCGATGCGCACGCTGCTGCCGCGCAGCGCCGCCACGCAGTCAGCGATGCGCAGCGGGTAGACGCACACCGCGGCCACCGGCGGGACCGTGGCGTCGCCGGGCTTGGGCCGGACGGCCTTGGCGCAGAGCGCCGCGACCTTGCCCGGCGTGTCCTGGCCCTCCAGCGTCGTCAGGTCCATGCAGCGGATCGCGAGGTCGAGCGCCCACAGCTTCGACGACTTCTTGATCGAGCGCTTGGCCAGCGAGGCCGCCCTCTCGTCAGCGCCGACCTCGTCGACGCTGCGCACGCCGCGCATCAGCGACCCTAGATGCGTGAGCGAGAGCGCGGTCGCCATGTGGGGATTATGCGACGCGGGCTGACGAGACCCCTCGCGGCGGCCGCGCTTCTGCTCGCAGCCTGCTCCTCGGGCGCTCCGGCGCAGCGGTCCCCGTCGCCTCTTCCTTCGCTAGCCTCGGCCTCGCCGTTTCCGTCACCCTCGCCCGAGGCCCTCCAGCGCATGGAGCCGTCACTTCCCGCGGCCGTCGAGGAGGCCGCAGCCGCCGCGGCCGGAGGCAAGCTCTACGTCATGGGCGGCTTCAACGCCGCCGGTCAGAGCCTGAGCACGGTGTACGTCTTCGACGGAACGACCTGGAGCACGGGGCCGCGCCTGCCCCTGGCCGTCGACCATCCCTCGGCGGCCACGCTGGACGACCACGTATACATCGCCGGAGGCCACAGCAACGGCCGTGACACTCCGCGCGTCTTTCGCCTCGACGGCGACAGCTGGACGGAGGTGGCGCCGATGCATTACGCGCGCGGCGGCCACGCGCTCGTCAGTGCCGTGGGCCGCTTGTACGCGATCGGCGGCAACACCGCATCGGGCAACGTCGGGCCGACAGAGTCTTACAACCCCGCCACCAACGGCTGGAACGTGCTGGCCGACCTGCCGTCGCCTCGCAACCACCTGGCGGGTTTTTCCGTGGACGACGTCGCCTGCGTCGCCGGCGGGCGCTCGCCGAACACGACCCGCGTCGACTGCCTCTTGCTGGTCACGGGCGTGTGGTCGCGGCCGATCTCAGATGTGCCGTCGCCGACCAGCGGCGGTGGCGCCGTCGCCTTTCCGAACGGCGACGTCATCGCGGCGGGAGGCGAGGACGCGGGCGAGAGTCGAATCATCGACCAGCTCGTGTACCTGCGCGGCGCCAGCTGGGTCTCGGCCGGAACGATGCTGTCGCCCCGCCACGGCTTCCAGCTCGCGATCTTCAACGGCCGAGCGTGGGCCTGCGGCGGCGGCAGCGCGGCTGGGCTTCACCCCGTCGCGACGTGCACTTCACTCGGGGATGCGGCTGCCTCCTAGCGCGTTCAGAACCACGACCACAAGGACCGTCAGCACGACCACCAGGAGGGGCACGCCGTAGTTGAACTCCGGTGTCGTCAGCAGCGAGAAGTCGGTGTTCCAGACCTGCTCGAGCAGAAGGTCGCCCAGCTCGATGACCGCGTAGAAGACGAGGATGATCACGTTGGCGACCAGGGCTGCGACCGGGACGGGCTCGCGCACGTAAAAGAGAAGCGCGGCCAACGGAATCGCTGCCAGGATCGGGCCGAAGAAGTTGACGATCGACTGCCGGAACACGTCGAGCTGCTCCGCGGGCTGGGCGTGCAGAGACCAGATCGAGAAGGGCAGATAACCCATCTCCCAGGGTCGGGCGACAATCACGCCCGAGCTGCCGACCGCGTAGATGAGCAGCAGGTGCAGCACCTCGTGGGCGCCGAAGCCCACGACGAAGAGAAGGATCGAGAGGATCAGCACCCGGAGCCACATTTCCGGGGGAATGTATAAAGCCTTTGATGGCCGCGCTGCCAGCCGCGATCTGGGAAGCCCTGCGGATGGCCTTCTTCATGTTCTGGGAGGTGCTGTGGCCGCTGGCTCTCGGCTTCCTCATCTCCGCGCTGGTCCAGTCGGTCGTGCCGCGTGAGTCTGTGGCCCGCGTCCTGGGCCGGGACGGCCTGCGCGGCGCCACCTTCGCCACCCTGCTCGGCGCGGCGAGCTCGAGCTGCTCCTATGCCGCGGTCGCAGTGGCCCGAAGCCTCTTCCGCAAAGGTGCGACCTTCGCCAACGCCATCCTCTTCGAGTTCGCCAGCACGAACCTCGTCTTCGAGCTGGGGTTGGTCCTCCTGGTCCTGCTGGGCTGGCAGTTCCTCGCCGCCGAGGTCGCGGGCGGGCTGCTCATGGTCGCCGTCCTGGCGGTCCTCTTCAAGTACACGCTGCGAGCCCGCCTGGTCGACGAGGCAAGGCGCCAGGCCGAGAAGGGGATCGCCGGGAGGATGGAAGGCCACGCCGCGATGCAGCACGCCATGAGGGACCGCCTCACCGCCGTCAGCCACTTCTTCTACATGGACGTCGCGAGCGTCGCCCAGGACCTTGTGCTCGGCTTCCTCATCGCCGGCGCGCTCGCGGCCTGGGTGCCGAACGACTTCTGGCGTTCGCTCTTCGTCGCCGGGAACCCCTCTGTGGCCCAGGTGTGGGGGCCGCTCATCGGCCCGGTGATCGCGATGCTGAGCTTCGTCTGCTCGGTCGGCAACATCCCCCTGGCCGCCGTGCTCTGGAATGGCGGCATCAGCTTCGGCGGCGTGATCAGCTTCATCTTTGCCGACCTGCTGATCCTGCCCATCCTGGACATCTACCGCCGGTACTACGGCGGACGGATGAGCCTCTACCTGCTCGGCACGTCGTACGTGGCGATGGTCCTGGCCGGTCTGGTCATCGGCGGCCTCTTCCAGCTGCTCGGGCTGGTCCCATCGCACCACGCGGTCGAAGCCCTGCAGGCGCCCCCGTCGTGGAACTACACGACGTTCCTCGACCTCGCGGCGCTCGCGCTGTGCGCTGTCCTGGGCTGGCGCTTCTTCAGCACGGGCGGAATGGCGATGCTCCGGGCGATGGAGGGCGCGCCGGCCCCGGAACATGAGATGGTTCACGATCACGATGACCACCACCATCACCACCACTGAGATGCAGCGCGACTACATCAAGGAATACAGCCCGAGCCTAGGCCGCGAGATGGAGCTGCTCCATTTCGGACACGGCGGCCGGCCTTTGCTCGTCTTCCCGACCTCGATGGGCCGGTTCTACCAGTGGGAGGACTTCGGCCTGGTCGGGGCCATCTCCGACATCATCGAATCAGGCGCCGTCCAGCTCGTCTGCGTCGACAGCGTCGACGGCGAGTCCTGGTATGCCAAAGACCGGCCGCCCGCCGACCGGGTGCGCCGCCACCTCCAGTACGAGGCCTACCTCCTCAACGAGATCCTGCCCCGCCTGCCGGGGACCGCGATCGCATGTGGCACGTCGTTCGGCGCCCTGCACGCGGTGCTGCTCGCGGCGCGGCACCCGAGCCGGGTGGGCGGCTTCATCGCCCTGAGCGGCGCCTACGACACGGCGAAATGGCTGAACGGCTACCACGACGACAACACGTACTTCACGAACCTGATGGCGTTTCTGCCCGGCCTGACCGACGAGGCGTACCTCGGCCCGCTGCGCGCGCAGCACCCCAAGGTGATCGCCACCGGCGAGCAGGACCCGAACGTGGAGGACTCGCTCAAGCTCGCCAGGCTCTTCGCCGAGCGGGGGGTGCCGGTGGGGCTCGAAATCTGGCCCGGATGGGCGCACGATTGGCCTTACTGGAAGGACATGATGCGGCGCTACCTCGCCTGAGGGCGCTGTAAGGGGAAGGGGGAAATGCCGGAAAAGAAGATCATCGGGTTGCTCATCGGACGCGAGAACACTTTCCCGGTGCCGTTTCTCGACCTCGTCAACCACCGCGGTGCGCCCGAGGGGATCAGCGCCGAGCTGGCGGTTCTCGGCGGCACCTCGGAGCTGGCCGAGCAGCACCACGCCGTGCTCGTGGACCGGATCTCCCATGAGGTGCCCTACTACCGCGCCCACCTGAAGAGCGCGGTGCTCATGGGCACCGTGGTCATCAACGACCCCTTCTGGTGGGAGTCGGACGAGAAGTTCTTCGAGTGCACGCTCGCGCGCAAGCTCGGGGTCGCGGTGCCGAAGACGGTCGTGCTGCCCAACAAGCAGTACATCCCCGACATCGACCAGCAGCGGTCGCTCCGCAACCTCCAGTTCCCGCTGGACTGGGAGGCGCTGGTCCGCTACACGGGCCTGCCGGCGGTGTTGAAGCCCAACACGGGCGGCGGCTGGAAGGACGTGTTCATCGTCAACTCGGTCGAGGAGCTCATCACTGCCTACGACCAGACCGGGCTCAAGACGATGATCCTGCAGGAGTTCATCGACTGGGACGACTACGTCCGCTGCATCTGCATCGGGCGCGAGCACGTGCTCCCCATCCGCTACAACCCGAAGGCGCCGTTCCACGAGCGCTACCAGATCTCCAACCCGGTCGAGGGCCGGCTGCGCGAGCAGGCGGTCAACGACGCGCGCACCCTTGTCGACGCGCTCGGCTACGACATGGACACCGTCGAGTTCGCGGTCAAGGGCGATGTCCTGTACGCGATCGACTTCCTCAACCCGGCGCCTGACTTCGACAACTTCTCGATCAAGGAAGACAACTTCGGCTGGGTGCTGGACAGGATGTGCGACCTGGTGCTCGCGTACGCGCGAGGGGAGGCGCAACCGCCTTGGCGGGGCGAGCAGCGCTGGTGGAAGTATGTCCAGCGCTCGCCGTCGCCCAGCCCGACGCGGGTGTGAGAGACCCCATCGCCGCCTACCACGCGCTGCTCGAGGACGAGCATCTCGCCGCTGCCAGCGCCGAGGTTCTGGCGGCGGGCCAGCGGGAGCGCAAGCTGGCATTCGGCGAGCGACCGCTTTGCGTGGCCATCCGGCCCCAGATCCTGACGAGACGTCGCTACGACCAGGCCGTCGCCGCCGCCCAGGGCATCTACGGAGCGCTTGCCACCCTCGAGAAGGCGCTCCTGCGCGACGACGACCTGCGCCGCGAGCTGGCCCTCGAGCCGGAGGAGGAACGGCTGGCCATGGCCGACCCAGGGTTCCGGTCCTCGTCTCCCTCGGCGCGCCTGGACAGCTTCTTCGCCGACGAGGTTCGCTTCGTCGAGTACAACGCCGAGTCACCCGCCGGCATGGCTTACAGCGACAACCTGGCCGCGGTCTTCGCCGGGCTGCCGGTGATGAAGGCCTTCCGCAAGCAGTTTCGCGGCCGCTTCCTCCCCACTCGGGGCCGGCAGCTTCGCTCCATGCTGCGAGCCTTCGCGCAGTGGGGCAAGGGTGCCCGCCCGACGATAGCGATCGTCGACTGGCAGGGCCTGCCCACGGCGCCCGAGTTCGAGATGTTCAAGGCGTTCTTCGAGGAGGCGGGTGTCCGGACGATCATCTGCGACCCGCGGCTGCTCGAGTACCGCCGCGGACGCCTGTACGCGGAGGGCAAGCCGGTGAACCTCGTCTACCGGCGGGTGCTGACGAGCGAGCTGATCGCCCACGGCGACGACACACGCGCCCTGCGCGAGGCCTACGTCGCCGGGACGGCGTGCGTCGTCAACAGCTTTCGGGCCAAGCTCCTGCACAAGAAGATGAGCCTGGCCCTGCTCTCCGACGACAGGTACTCGCGGCTGTACACCGCCGCCCAGCGCGCGGCCATCCACCGCTACATCCCCTGGACCCGTCGCGTCCGGCCGGAGCTCGCCGAGGAGATCGCCCGCGGGCGAGAGCGCATGGTCCTCAAGCCCAACGACGAGTACGGCGGCAAGGGAGTGGTCCTCGGCTGGACGGTCGACCAGGCGGAGTGGGAGGCGGCCATCCAGGTCGCGACGACCCAGAGCTACGTCGTCCAGGAGGCGGTCGAGATCCCTCGCGTCCCGTTTCCCGTGGTGCTGGACGGCCTGAGGTACCTGGACCTGGCCGTGGACCTCGACCCGTACCTGTTCGACGGGCGGGCCGGCGGCTTCATGACCCGCGTCTCGGCCGCCGCCCTGCTCAACGTCACCGCCGGGGCGGGCAGCGTCGTGCCAACATTCGTGGTCGAGGAAGCGGCATGAGCCGGAAGGGCCTTCTCACGATCGGCGTCGAGGAGGAGTACCAGATCATCGACGAGACTGGGGAGCTCCACTCGCACATCGACACGCTCCTGCGCGCCGCGGCGCCGAAGCTCGGCGACAAGGTCAAGCGGGAGATGATGCAGTCGGTGGTCGAGGTCGGGACCACCATCTGCGAGGACGTCGACGAGGCCCGGGCGCAGCTGGGGGAGATGCGGCAGACGCTGGCCGACCTGCTCGCGCCGGAAGGGCTGCGCCTGGCCTGCGCGGGCACCCATCCGACCTCGCGGTGGATGGAACAGAAGATCACCGACTACGACCGCTACAAGATGCTCGAAGAGGAGCTCCAGGACGTCGTCCGAGCGCTCGTCATCTTCGGCCTCCACGTCCACGTCGCCATCGCCGACCCCGAGCTGCGCATCGGCGTCCTGAACGAGGCGCGTTACTTCCTGCCCCACCTGCTGGCGTTGAGCACCTCGAGCCCGTTCTGGATGGGGCGCAACACCGGTCTGAAGTCGTACCGCAGCGTGATCTGGTCGAACTTTCCGCGCACCGGCATCCCGCCCGACCTTTCGTCCTACGACGAGTACGAGAACTACGTCGAGCTCCTGGTCAAGACCGGCTCGATCGACAACGGCAAGAAGATCTGGTGGGACATGCGCGCGCACCCGAGCTTCCCGACGCTCGAGTTCCGGGTGTGCGACATGCCGACACGCCTGGACGAGACGATCTGCCTGGCCGCCCTGATGCAGGCGATCTGCGCCAAGCTGCTGAAGCTCCGCGCCGGCAACCTGGGCTTTCGCAAGTACATGCCCGCTCTGATCGCCGAGAACAAGTGGCGGGCCATTCGCTACGGCATCGACGGCAACCTCATCGACTTTGGCAAGCAGGCCGAGGTGCCGATGCGCGACCTGGCGCTGGAGCTGCTCGAGTTCATCGACGACGTGGTCGACGAGCTGGGTTCTCGCAAGGCCGTCGAGTACGTGCACACGATCCTGGGCGAAGGGACGAGCGCCGACCGCCAGCTGCGCGTGCTGCGCGAGACCGGCGACGTGCACAAGGTGGTCGAGATGCTGGCGGCGGAGACCGTGCCCTCGCAGGCTGCTCGCGCGCATGCGCATGAAAAGAGCGGGTGACCTGATCAAGGAGGCGGTGGGGGCGTGGCCGGGCGTCACGGCCCTACCGCATCGGTTTGGCGGGATCGAGTACCGCTACGGCAAGAAGGAGATGGGCCACGTCCACGGCGACCGGCTCGCCGACCTTCCCGTGCCGCGCCGGCTCCATGACGAGCTGATCGCCGCTGGGCGGGCGGAGCCGCACCACGTCCTTCCCGACACGGGGTGGATCAGCGTCTGGATCCGCGGCCCGGAAGACGTCGCCGGCGTGATCGAGATCTTCCGTCTCCAGTACGAGCGCTACA
>VBEK01000173.1 GCA_005889135.1 Chloroflexota bacterium | reverse complement strand
TCGCCCCCTTCTCGCGGAGCGCCGCGACGGTTGCGTCGAGGTCTCGACACATCAGGTAAAGCTCGTGATGTGCGTCGTCGGCAGGATGCACCGCGAGCTCGGCGGGGGGTAGCGCGAAGATCAGCCAACCCTCTCCTGCGTCCACCGAGCGAAAACCCAGGACATCCGAGATGAAAGCGCGGTCGGCTTCGGCGTCCTGAGAGAACAGGATCACATGGGCACCGCTGATCACAACGCCACGTTAGCGCGACCTGGGGTCCGGAGGGTTGGGAGTGGTTCAGACCGCCAGACGCGCAGCGTGCCAATGTTTGGACAGTCGCTCATGTCGATGCACTCTTGTCAGCTGGACCACCTGGTCATCACGGCGCCGACTTTGGCGGCCGGCCTGGAGTGGGTCGAAGAGACCTTGGGCGTGACGCCGCAAGCGGGCGGAGACCACAAGCGAATGGGCACCCATAACGCCTTGCTGCGGCTCGGCGATGAGACCTATCTTGAAGTCATCGCGCCGAACCCGGCGGCTTCAAGGCCAGATCGGCCTCGGTGGTTCGAACTTGATCGCATGGCGCCTGACGCAGCGCCGCGGCTGGCAACGTGGGTCGCGCGCACCACCGACATTCAGTCAGCGACTGTGAGCTGTTCCACCGAACTCGGAGAGATCGAGCCCATGAATCGAGGGTCGCTCGACTGGCTGATCACCATCCCGCCAGACGGTAGCCTTCCGGGCGGCGGAGCCTTCCCCACGCTCATCGAATGGAAAACGCCAGAGCACCCGGCGGCACGGCTCGTGGATCAGGGTTGTGCCTTGAGCCTCCTGCAGTTGTTCTATCCAGCACCCAACGTGCTGCGCGAAGTATTGGCTTGTCTTGGCTTGGCCGACGCCAGGGTGGCACATGAAACTCCACCCGGTACGCATCCCTATGTCGTGGCCCATATCGAAACGCGGCACGGGCTTCGGGAGATCGGCATACCCGGGATGTGATCAGTGCGGACCTAGCCTGAGCCTTTCCCGCGGGCGAGCCCCACATCGTCGGCGGGTATTCGAGACTCGATTTGAAACCTGTTTGAGACTGTGCCTGAGACGCGGATAGTGTGACCCTGCGACCGAAATGGGCAAGACCTGGCGCCGAATCGCGATCGTTAGCGCTCTTCTCGTCGTGGCCGGCATGTTTGCGGGCATCGGTTGGATCGCGTGGTGGCTCAACGACAACATCGGCGCTCCGGGGCCGGGGCCGACCGGCAAGGGAGCTTGCACCTCAGCAGACGCCGTCAACCTCGAGCTGGTGTTCACTGACGGACATGCCGTGCAGGCGTGCACCCACGATCGACCCGCCTGTCCGAATCAGACCGTGACGGAAACTGAAAATGGCCAGACGTCCAGCGTGTCGCGATTCGGCCTGGGCAATCAGCTCCGGAGCTCTTCACGCCGCTACATCCTGTTTGTTAGGTTCAACGCCCCCCTCGCGACGGAAGCCGGGGAGCAGACGCTTTTGATCGATCCGGCAGCGTTCCTTCCTGGGCCGCCGGGCTCTGGCCCTTCGAGCGGTGGCGCCCTGACCTCCGCAGTGGTCCAGATCACGCCTCGCGATCCGTACGAGGACGCTTACACCCCTGTCGCGGGCTCGGTCACGGTTTCGTCGTCACACGGCGTGGCGCGGGGGACGATTGACGGCAGCTTCACCGTGGGGCATGATCGCCCGCCTCCGACATCGACGGCGGCTTCGCCGCTGCGGGTCACGGGCACGTTCGCCTGCAACCAGTAGCAGGATCTGGCGGCAATCCCACCGGATTCCGCCTCTTTGGATCAAACAGGGCGTATCCGTCGGCCGAGATTGGCCCGATTGGCGCACGTGGTAGCCCCGGTGGTGCGTGAGTGGTAGCCCGTACGGGATTCGAACCCGTGATCTCCGGCTTGAAAGGCCGGCGTCCTGGTCCACTAGACGAACGGGCCTGGTCCCGACCGAATTATTGCCGACCCGCTGGCAGCGAACGCCGTGGTGGGCGGCGAGGGTTTCGAACCCCCGACCTCCAGCATGTCAAGCTGGCGCTCTTCCAGCTGAGCTAGCCGCCCGCACCTCGCGTCGGGGCCCCCCGGAGGGGGTGCATGGACGACTTATTGTAGGAGCGATGCCTCCGTACATCGGCCGGCGCATGCGCCGTGTCGAAGACGAACGACTGATCACTGGTCGTGGTCGGTTCGCCGGAGACATCAAGCTCGACGGCCTGGTCCACGTCGCGTTCAGCCGCTCCACGCTGCCCCACGCGCGCATCCAGGCGATCGACACGTCGGCGGCGCGGGCCATGCCTGGGGTGCTCGAGGTGTGGACGGCCGCGGACCTGCCCGAGTCGGCCGCGGAGCTCAGCGACTGGGGTCCGGAAGACATGATCAAGAAGCCGCGACCGATCCTCAACGGCGAAGAGGTCAACTACGTCGGCGAGGCGTTCGCGGTCGTGGTCGCGGAAACTCCCTACCAGGCGCAGGACGCGGCCGAGCAGGTCGCGGGGGAGCTGGAGCCGCTCCCCGGAGTAGGCGACGTGACGACCGCAACCGCCGAAGGCGCGCCGAGGGTGCACGTCGACATGGACAGCAACGTCTCGCGGCGCAAGACCGTCGCTTTCGGCGACGTCGAAGGCGCGTTCGGCCCGAACAGCGTCACGGCGAAGATCCGCTTGACGACGGCGCGCGTGGCCGGTGCGGCCATGGAGCCACGCGCGGTGACCGCCGCTCCCGACGATGAGACCGGCGGTCTCAAAGTCTGGACCTCGACCCAGAACGTGTTCGGAGTGCGTGAGGCGATCGCCGACGCGCTCGAGCTGGAGCAGGAGTCGGTGCGTGTCGTCGCCGAGGACGTCGGCGGCGGGTTCGGCGCCAAGGGCAGCGCCTTCCCCGAGGAGGTCCTCGTCGCCCTCGTCGCCTGGCGGCTGAAGCGGCCGGCACGGTGGGTGGCCTCGCGGAGCGAGGACGGCGCCACCACCGCGCAGGGTCATGGCTCGGTGATCGAGATGGAGATCGCGTCCGACCGCGACGGCAAGCTGAGAGGACTGCGCGGCCGCCTCGTCCACGACATGGGTGCTTACTCGGCGAGCGGCGCGAGCCAGCCCGACATCATCGTCTCCCACATGCTGTCCGCCTACGTCGTGCCGGCGATGAAGGTGGAGTCCCAGGTCGTCTTCACCAACGCGGTCCCGAGCGGATTCATCCGGGGCGGCGGCCGTCCGCTCGGCAACTACGCCGTGGAGCGGGCGATGGACCAGCTTGCGCGGACGCTGGACATCCCGCCTGCAGAGGTGCGACGGCGCAACCTCATCCAGCCGGAGCAGATCCCGTTTACGACCGGTTATCCCGCCGGCCGCCGCGGCTTGGTCTACGACAGCGGCGACTATCCGCGTCTGCTGAGCATGACGCTCGAGAAGGTGGGTCAGGTCCCAGAGACCACCGCTGACGGGCGACCCGTGGGCCTGGGCATCGCGTGCTGCGTGGAGTCGACAGGCTTCGGCGGCGGCGAACCCGCGAAGCTGCGCATCAACAAGGACGGGTCCGCCGAGCTGTACGTTGGCTCGACGCCGCAAGGTCAGGGCCATCAGACGATGGCCGCCCAGGTCGCCGCCGACCGGCTCGGCTGGCCGTTCGAGAAGATCCACGTCACCGCCGCGGACACCAGGCACGTGCCCGAGGCCGCGCTTACGGCCGGCAGTCGCAGCGCTGTCCAGGTGGGCAACGCCACGGCCAAGGCCGCGACAGCGATGCGCCGGCGATTGCTCGAGCGCGCGGGGGACGTTCTCGAGGCCGACGCGTCGGACCTGGTGATCGAGGATGGCGAGATCTCCGTGCGCGGCGCACCCGCCAAGCGCGTGGCCGTCAGCGAGGTCGTGCCGGCCGAAGGGCTCGAGGTGCTCGAGAGCTTCGACCCGAAGCGCCCGCTCGCGTACTCGAGCGGCTGCCACGCCGCCGTCGTCGCGGTAGACCCGGAGACGGGCCAGGTCGAGATCCTGCGCTACGTCATCGCCCACGACACCGGCAAGGCGATCAACGAGCTCATCGTCGAAGGCCAGATGCACGGCGGCTACGCGCACGGCGTCGGCTACGCGCTGCACGAGGCCGCGATCTACGACCCGGACGGCGGGTACCGGACCCCGAGCTTCCTCGACTACACGATCGTGAGCACGGGCGAGGTCGCCGCCGAGCCCGAGCTGGTCCACATCGAGACCCCGACCGACGCCAACCCCGAGGGATTCAAGGGGGCGGGCGAAAGCGGCACCATCCCGGCGCCGGCAGCCATCTCCGCGGCGGTCGAGAACGCGCTGCGCAAGCTCAAGCCTGACGCGGTCGTCGACCAGCTGCCGATCACCTCCGACCGGATCGTCGCCATTCTCGGTTCTTAGCCCTGGCGAACGACCCCCGCGCGACGGTGCCTCCCATCAACGCGGGCGGTGTCGACTGGCGCCGCAACCTGGCCGCGCTGTGGTTCGCGGAGTTTACGGCGATCTTCGGGTTCAGCTTCGCGTTTCCGTTCCTATCGATCTTTCTGCACCACGACCTGGGTGTGCCCGCGGGCAGCGAGCTGGACCTGTGGACGGCGGCCTCGGCGAGCGTTTCTGGGCTTTCGATGGCGGTGGCGAGCCCCATCTGGGGCGTGCTCGGCGACCGATTCGGGCGCAAGCCGATGCTCTTGCGCTCGATGCTGGGCGGAGGGATCACGGTCGGGCTGATCTTCCTCGTCCAGAACCCGACCGAGCTGTTGGTCCTTCGCTTCCTGCAGGGAGCGACGAGCGGCACGGTTGCCGCGGCCACGGCGCTGGTCGCGGCGGAGACGCCTCGCTCGCGTGTGGGCTGGGCGCTGGGCGTGGTCTCGTCCGCGGTGGCGCTGGGAAGCGCCATCGGGCCGGTCGTCGGCGGCTTCGCGGGCGCGGTATTCGGGCTGCGCCTGGTGTTCCTCGGCGGCGGCATCCTGCTCCTCGTCTCCCTGCTGCCCGTCGTGCTGATCGTGCGCGAGAGCCCGCACGTGCCGCAGACAGGCCCTCGCCTCGGGACGCTCGAGCTGATCGCCGCGCAGCCAGGGTTGCGCCGCGCGCTGACGGTGCTGATCGGGGCGCAGGGCCTGGTCAGCGCATGCGTGTCCGCGTCGCAGCAGCTCGTGGTCCTGCGGCTGCTGGAGATGGTCTCGAGCGGTGTGTCGGCGGTCAGCGGCATCGGGTTTGGTCTCGCGGGATTGGCGAGCAGCGCCGCCGCGGTCAGCTACACGCAGCTCACCCGCAAGCTCGGATACGTCCGCACGGCCGCGGCGTCCGCGCTGCTGATGGCGCTGGCAGTGGCGTTGGTCGGCGTGGCGCCGTGGGCGGCGTTGGTCGTGGTCGCGGTCGGGCTGAACGGGCTGTTCAGCGGGGTGATCATCCCGGCGACGGCGGCGATGATCGGGCTCGAGACGCCGGCGGCGGCCCAGAGCACGGTGTTCGGTTTCAACGCCAGCTCGGTGGCGTTCGGGTTCTTCATCGGGCCTCTGATCGGCGGCGCGGTCGCCGCGACCTCGAGCGTCCAGGCGGCGCTCTTCGTGATCGCCGGGCTGGCGGTCCTGCTCGCCGTCCTGCTCGCGAGCGGTGCCCGCGAGCCGGCGCGCTAGCCCTTAACAGCCTGGGTTGGCGGCCACCCCCGCATTCAGTAGCCTGGCTCGCACCCGCACATCCCCAGGGAGGGTGGGGGCTTGGGATGGGGGCGATTCGACGCGAAGTTAGCCGGGCCGGAAGGGCGTCAGCCGCTCCAGGTCCGTCTCGTCCAGGCGGGCGAACAGGGCCGCGTCGTCGCTCCGGTCAAGAAACCGCCGCGGCAGCACGACCTCGCTCTTGAACCAGCCCTCCGGCTGCAGCACCACCCCCACCAGCTGGTCGCCCTCGAACAGCACGTCTTTGACCGTGCCGAGCTTGCGCCCGCTGTGGCCCAGCATCACGTTCTCTCCGCCGTCGATCTCGAGCTCGTCGGGACCCTTGTTGGCGAACTGCTCCAGCCAGCGCGGCACCTCCGGGCTCGCGGTCAGAGGTCCGGCGGAGTCGCTGAGAACCTCGGTGGAGGACTCCTCCTTCTCCCGGTAGCCCAGGTAGGGCGGCAGCCGGTGCACGTCGGCGGCGGTGAGGTTCAGACCCACGAGGTTGTGCGTCACGCTCGTCACCGCGTCTTTGGGCACGACGAACTCGTCGGCCAGCAGCCACGAGGACGGCGCGAGGCGCTGCGCCGAGAACCCCGCGTTCTCCTTGACGACCAGCGCCCGCAGGCCGTAATCGGGGCCGACGACGACGTGTACGAGCTTGCCCACGTCCTTGCCGTCGCTCGAGCGCACCTCCGAGCCGAGATGAAAGTCTTCGCCCGCCATCGCACCTAGGGTAGCGGCGTCGCGGGCTCGCGATCCTCTATCGTGGAGCGTCGCCCGCGATGGAAAACCTGAAGTCGCCGCCGCCGAACGTCATCGATGCCGGCAAGACGTACAGCGTCACTGTGCACACCTCGCGGGGCGATTTCGTCATCGCGTTGGTCGAGCCGCGCGTCGCTTCGCAGACGGTCAACAACTTCGTCTACCTCTCCCAGAACCACTTCTACGACGGGCTGACGTTTCACCGCGTCGTGCCCGGGTTCGTCGTCCAGGGCGGCGACCCACTGGGCAACGGCACCGGCGGCCCGGCGTACAAGCTGCCCGACGAGTCCAACCCGTCCAAGTGGCCGCGGGGCACCGTGGGCATGGCCTCCAGCGCAGCGGGCGTGAGCGGTTCGCAGTTCTTCATCACCCTCGGCGACGCGCCCTTCCTCGCCACCAACGGGGTCTACAACCGATTTGGCGAGGTCACCTCGGGCATGGAGGTCATCGACAAGATCCAGGTCGGCGACACGATCCGCTCGCTCGACGTCACCGCCTCGTGAGGGGGACGCTCCTCGCCGTTCTCGCACTGACCGCCCTTGGGGCGGCGGCGTGCGGCTATCCCGACCCCTACGCGTCCAACCCTCCGATCGCCGACGAGAGCCCGAACCCCTCGGCCTCACCCAGCATCTCGCCCGGCGCCGACGACTGCAACGCCGGCAACGGGCTGCCGACCGTCACCTACCCCGACGGCCTGAAGATAATCGACCTCAAGGTCGGGGCCGGCGAGGCCGCCAAGTCAGGCGAGAACGCCGAGGTCCAGTACACGGGCTGGCTGACCAACTGTCATCAGTTCGACTCGAGCCGGTCACCGGGCCGGACCTCCTTCACGTTCCAGATCGGACAGTCGCAGGTCATCGCGGGCTGGGACGAGGGGCTGCCCGGCATGAAGGTCGGCGGCAAGCGCAAGCTCATCATCCCTTCCGACCTCGCGTACGGGCCGCAGGGTCAGACCGATCAGACGACGGGCGCGACCGTTATCCCGCCCAACGCGACCCTGGTCTTCGAGATCGAGCTTTTGAGCGTCAAGCCAGGGCCAAGCCCGAGCCCTACCCCTTCGCCCTCAGCCTCGCCCTCGAAGTAGGCCGGAGTCCCGGCCCGGCTCAAGTAACGGTCAGCGTCCCCTTCATCCCGGAGGCCTCGTGGCCTTGCTGGGTGCAAAAGATCGTGTAGCTGCCGGCCTCGATGTTGTCGACGGTGAAGACGCTGGAGTCGCCCGCAGAGACGAGCTCGCTGACGGCGATCCGGTTGTCTTTGCTGTCGCGAATCGCCAGGTCGTGCGCCGTGTTGCCAGCGTTGACCAGGAAGAACACGACCTTGCCGTGGGCGACGGTGATCGCCGCCGGGTCGAACTTGAACTCCGTCATGTTCACCTTGGTTGAGCCCGCCGGCTGGGTGACGCTGTTGCCACCGCATCCCGCAAGCAGGGCCACGGCGGCCAGACCGATCGCGAGCGCTCTCATCTTCCGAACGTAACCCCGAAATAGAGGATAAGGAACAGGAACACCCACACGATGTCGACGAAGTGCCAGTAGAGGGTAACCGCGGCCGGGCCGACGTGATTCCGCGACGAGAACTGTCCGCGGGAGGCGCGGTAGAGGATGAGGATGAGAAGGATCAGTCCGCCGAGCACGTGGCCGCCGTGGAAGCCGGTCATGGTGAAGAACGCGCTCGCGAAAGTGTTGGCGGTCAGGGTCAGCCCCCTGTCGAAGGCGTTGATGAACTCGTAGAGCTGGCCGAGCTCGAATCCGATGCCGAGGACGATGGTGATGATCTGGAGGATGAAGAACCTTCGCCGGTTGTCATGGGCGAGCGCGTCGAGGGCGAAATGGCAGGTCACGCCGCTCGACAGCAGCACCACGGTGTTGATGGCCGGGATCCCATCCCACCTGACGTAGTACTCGGGGGTGGTGGCCGGCGCGGGAGGCGGCCAGGTGGGGTGCGATCCGAAAAGGTAGAAGTAGGTCGCGAACAGGCTTCCGAAAAACATCACCTCGGACGCCAGGAAGATGTACATGCCCATCATCCCGGGCTTGATCGCCGGGTACTGCGGCGTCGGCTCGCGCTGCATGCTCGCTACGGCCATCAGTGGTGGGCCTCCCCTTGCGTCGACGGCGTCTCGGTGGGATACATGCGCACGTCCTCGACCAGCACCCAGCCCACGACGCCGTAGAGGAAGATCAGCCCACCGATCACGGCGAGCACGATCCGCGCCGTTCCCGAAAACGGGATCGCCGCCAAACCGAGGAACAGCGAGCCGACGCAGATGATGAACGGGTAGTTGCTGTTCGGGAAGAGGTGGATGCCGAGCTGATGCGCGCGTTCCGCGTAATCGATCACTGGCCCGCCTTCGTCAACAGGAAGGTCCAACTCGAAACGCGAAGCCTCGGCGCGGCTCGGGTCGCCGTCGCGCCACGCCTTGAAGGCGGCCGAGGCGACCACGCTCGAAGGCCAGAGCTTGTAGCCGCAGTTGCGGCAGTGGTCGACGAAGCGGGCCGTGCGGAGGCCGCAGCGCGGACACTCGACCGACAGGCTGGGGTTGGACACGTCGACGTATCTGGGCTTTCGGGCTGCGGCCACAATCGCTTCTGGATTCTATCCGGGTTGCAATTTCGAGCGTCGATATACTTCCCAACGTGACTCGAGGCGTGCGCACGCTCCTGTCCATAGCGGGCCTGTCCGCACTCGCTCTCTTCCTCAGCTCCTGCGACGTCGGCGGCATCTCACCCATCTTCCCGACCCCCGTGTCGCCGAACGGGAAGAACATCTACGACACCTATGTCGGCATCTCCATCTTCGCCATCATCGTCTTCGTCGGCGTCGAGGCCGCGCTGCTGTGGGTCGTCATCCGCTACCGGCGTTCGGCCCAACCGGCGGGCTACGTGCCGCCGCAGGTGCACGGACACACCGGTCTCGAGATCGCCTGGACGATCGCGCCGCTGCTCCTCGTCCTGGGCATCGCCGGCTACAGCTTCGCCGAGCTCCAGCGCGACTTCCAACCCATCACCGGCGAGCAGATGCTGGTCGTGGTCAGCGGCCACCAGTTCGGCTGGGACTACGAGTACCAGAATGGCGTCGTGGTGCATCAGGAGGGCAGCCTCAGCACCGAGGTCCCCGCGTTCGTGGTCCCGACGCACACCCTCGTCAAGCTGCAGTTCCGGGCCAACGACGTGATCCACTCGTGGTGGGTGCCCGCGATCACCGGCAAGACCGATGCCGTGCCCGGTTATGACAACTTCTCGTGGCTCAAGATCGACCGGGCCGGCAAGTGGAAGGGCGAATGCGCGGAGCTGTGCGGCACGGGTCACGCGTCGATGCAGATCGTCGTCCAGGCGATGGACCAGGCGGATTTCGACGCCTGGATGGCCAAGCAGAAGGCGGCGGCCAAGCCCTCGGCCTCGCCCTCCGCCTCGCCATCTCCATGACGGCTGAGTAGGATGGAAATCTGATGGCAGCGACGACCGTCCTTCCGCGGCCGAAGGCCTACGACGACACCTTCTTCAAGCCCATCAGCCTGTGGCTGACGACGACCGACCACAAGCTGATCGGGATCATGTACATGGTCACCGCGATGCTCAGCTTCGTCATCGGCGGGATCTTCGCGCTGGTCATCCGCCTGCAGCTCGCGCAGCCCAACCTGCGGATCGTCGACGACTCCACCTACAACCAGATCATCTCCGCGCATGGCGTGACGATGATCTTTTTCTTCGTCACGATCTTCGTCACCGGGATCGCGAACTACATGGTGCCGATCATGATCGGCGCGCGCGACATGGCCTTCCCGCGGGTCAACCTGCTCGGGTTCTGGCTGGTGCCGGTCTCGATCATCCTCTACTACTGCGGCTTCTTCACCGGCCACGCGCTTGACGCGGGCTGGACCGGCTACGCGCCGCTGACCGAGGCCGCCTACCAGAGCAAGAGCCTGGGAGTCGACTTCTGGGCCCTGAGCATCATCGTCTGGGCCATCAGCGGCATCATGGCCTCGACCAACTTCCTCACCACCATCGTCGCCCTGCGCGCACCAGGCATGCGCTTCTCACGGCTTCCGCTGTTCGTGTGGGCGCAGATCTCGACCTCGATCCTCCTCCTCGTGGTGGGCGCGCCGCTCGCGGCGGCGATGATCCTGCTCGAGTTCGACCGCCAGCTCGGGACGCATTTCTTCACCACCGATGGCCGGCCCGTGCTCTATCAACACCTCTTCTGGTTCTTCGGCCATCCCGAGGTGTACGTGATGATCCTGCCCGCGTTCGGGATGATCTCGGAGATCGTGCCGGTCTTCGCGCGCAAGCCGATCTTCGGCTACATGTCGATGGTCGCGGCGCTCTTCGGCATCGTCTTCCTGTCCATGACCGTGTGGGCGCACCACATGTTCACGGTGGGCATGAACACCTACGTCGAGGGCTTCTTCATGCTCATGACGATGCTGATCGCGGTCCCGACCGGCATCAAGTTCTTCAACTGGATCGCGACCGCCTGGTGGGGCTCGATCGACTTCACGGTGCCCATCAAGTTCGTCTTCGGCTTCCTGGCCACGTTCCTCATCGGCGGCATCACGGGCATCTACCTGGCCTCGGTCCCGGTCGACACGCAGCTCCATCAGTCGTACTACGTGGTCGCCCACCTCCACTACGTGCTCTTCGGCGGCAGCGTGTTCGCCATCTTCGCGGGCATCTACTACTGGTTCCCGAAGATCACCGGCCGGCTCCTGAACCGGACCCTCGGCGAGTGGCATTTCTGGCTCACGTTCATCGGCTTCAACGGGACGTTCCTGATCATGCACACCCTCGGGCTCGAGGGCATGCCGCGGCGCATCTGGACCTACTCCAACGAGGCGTGGGCGCTGACCAACATGATCATCACGTTGTCGTCGTTCCTGATCGCGTTCGCGGTGCTGGTGTTCCTGATCAACATCATCCACAGCTGGAACAACGGTGAGATCGCGGGCAACGACCCCTGGCAGGGCAACACCCTCGAGTGGGCGACGACCTCTCCCCCGCCCCCGTACAACTTCGAGCGTGTGCCGCCGGTGCGGAGCTTCATGCCGGTGCGCGACCTGCGCGAGTCCGGCGAGCTCGTCGAGGAGCCTCCGGTAGCCCCGGTCCCGGTCTAGCCCCACCCTCGTTAGTCGCGACTATCCACGCGTTTGGTCGTTGAGAACCTGCGTTAGTCGCGACTATCCACGCGTTTGGTGCCTGAAACCTGCGTTAGTCGCGACTATCGCTAACCCGGCGAGCTGCCGGCATCGGGGTGGGGAAGCACCTCCAGGCCGGACGCCGCAGACCACCGCATCAGCCGCCGGTCGGTGCCGAAGCTGATGAAGCCGGCGCTCTCGATGTCGACGCAAAACAGGTGATACGGTTCGGTCGGCCGCCAGTCGATCCTCGCCGCCGTCGCGTCCGCGTAGGCGCTACGGCGCCCAGCGTCTGGAGCTTCGACCACGCTCCCGTACAGCTTCAGGTCGCCGTCCGCGCCCTCGCGGTCCGACCGCGGCGTGGCCAGGGTCAGGCGCGGGTCGCGCAGCAGGTCCAGCGCCTTCTTGGATCGCCACATCATCCCGAGCAAGAGGTCCCCGTTGACGACGTAGGGCTCGCAGGCGCTGATCCGCGGGCGGCCGTCAGCCCGAATCGTGCCGAGTAGGAGGATTCCCGTGGCCTCGATCCGATCCTCGGCGATCCTGGCCAGCTCGGGCGCTGCGGCCGCGAACTCGCGCCAGTTCGTCTAGTGGTGCTCGGCCGCGGCGGCTTCGCCTTCGACCGCCTCTTCGGCGGCGCGGTTGCGGGCATCGCCGCGCAGCACCCACCAGCCGAGTCCCGCGACACCTAGCGCCGCGACCAGAAAGGTGATGCTCATCCACAGCCAGGCCGGCACCCACTCGCCCGCGAGATACATCACGGCTCATTATCGCGGAGCCAGATTTCCCGGTTAGGGTGTTACCA
>VBEK01000194.1 GCA_005889135.1 Chloroflexota bacterium | reverse complement strand
CCATGGGCACGGTGCCGGCATGCCCTGCCTCGCCGGTGAAGGCGATCTCGAAGCGGCTCTGGCCGGCGATCGCCGGCACGACGCCGACCGGCAGGCCCCTGGCCTCGAGCACAGGTCCCTGCTCGATGTGGACCTCGACGTAGCCGAGCGGCCGGTCGCCGCGCCAGCGGTCGTCCGCAAGCTTCTCCGGGTCGCCGCCGAAGGCGCGGATCGCCTCGGCCATGGTCACCCCGCCGGCGTCGGTGCGCCGCAGCTCGACCTCGTCCAGCCGGCCCGCCACCGCCCGGCTGCCCAGGTACGTGCTGCCAAAGCGCAGCCCCTCCTCGTCGGCGAACGCGAGCACCTCGAGGCCGAAGGGGAGCCGACGTCCAGCGTCGTGCAGGCGCTTGACGGCGGCGATGGCCACCATCACCCCCAGCGGGCCGTCGTACCTCCCCGCGTTCCGCACCGAGTCCAGGTGCGACCCCAGCAGGAGGGTGGCCTTGCCGGTGCCTTCATACCGCGCCCTCAGGTTGCCGACGTTGTCGCGTGTCACCGCCATCCCGGCCTCGCGCATCCACTCCCGCACGTACTGGTGGGCGCGCCGCATCGCGTCCGAGGCGAACGGGCGGGTGATGGAGCCGGGTTCTTCCGTGCAGGCGGCCAGCACGTCGCAGCGCTGCATGACGGTCGCGGCGTCCGTCATCGGCTCATTCGATCGCCGTAAAGCTGATCTCCTGCGCGCCCCGCCAGAGGACGAGCTCGCCGAGGTCCTTCAGGCGGTCGTTGCCCTCATAGATCGTGGCGAAGTGGTTGCCCGCGAGCTGCCCCATCTTGCTCCCGAACTGCGTCGCGCCGTAGGGAAACAAGATCTCGGTCTCGCTCATCCCGCCCGGGTAGAGGAGCAGCTGGCCAGGCCCCGGATGGCTCGTGGCGTTCTCGTAGCCGAGGCCGAGATCGAGCTCGCCGAAGGGGATCCAGGCCGCCTCGCCGCTCCATCGCGCCTGGACGAGCTGCGCCTCCAGCGGCAGCATGTTCTGAAATGCGTGGCACGACTTCGGCGCCGCCTCGGTCTCGAGCCGGGCGACGAAGCGGAGGTTGCCGACCTTGATCTCGACGTCCATTGGCGAAGATAAAAGTAGCGCCGCCGCCCACGCGGGGCAGCGGCGCTCTTCAGCCGGTCGAGACTAGGCGGCTCGGGAGCCGGCCATCCCGGCGCGGCTTGGTTCGCGTCGGGAGATCATGTTGAAGACGTAGTAGAGAGCCCCGGCCAGGCCGAACCCGACGATGAAGGTCAGGTCGCCGATGCCCGGGTTGGCGGCCGGCACGAGGCCGGTGTACAGCAGGTTGTTGCCGAAGAGCCAGACGGAGATGACAAGGGCGATCGCCATCGCGGCCGCGCCCTGCCAGCGCTGGTTCTTCGTGTCGTAGAAGATCGACTCGTCGCCGTAGTCGCCCTTGCGCAACCAGTAGTCCGTCAGCACCACGGCCAGCCACGGTCCGATCCAGTAGCTGATCAGGAGCAGGAAGAACTCGTACTTGCTGCCGGGGCCGACGTTGGCCTGCCCGACGATGCCGATGATGTAGCCGAGGACGCCGGCCGCGATCGCGAGCGCCGCGCGCCGCTGGCGCAGTGTCATGCCCATCTCGCGGATGCCCACCGCGACCAGGGACATCGTTCCGCTGTAGATGTTGATCGCGTTGGCGCACACGGCTCCGACCGCGATGCACAGCAGCGTCAGGTAGTAGAG
Source organism: Chloroflexota bacterium (assembly GCA_005889135.1). Taxonomy (GTDB): domain Bacteria; phylum Chloroflexota; class Dormibacteria; order Dormibacterales; family Dormibacteraceae; genus 40CM-4-65-16. The sequence continues at coordinate 817 of VBEK01000194.1, read as the reverse complement.
GACGTCCGGCATCGCTCGCTGCAGCTGCACGGTCGGGATGTCGCTGGGTCCCCACTTGGTGCCGGCCACGGTCGCCAGCGCGGCGCCCGCGGTCTCGATCACCACGCACGAGACGAAGACGCCCATGGCGGCCCAGAAACCGACCATCTGCCGGTTGGTGGTAGGCGGCAGGTAGCGCGTGTAGTCGGCGGCGTATGGGTTCCAGCCAGCGGCGTAGCCGAACGTCGCGGTGAACAGGAGCGTGAATCCGCCGAACTCGCCCACGCCCGGGATGGGCTTGGCCCCGGCGCCGAAGTTCGCCTTGGTGAAGATGAAGATCGTCGCCAGCGCGAAGACGACGCCCAGCAGGGGAAGGGCCCAACGCTCGAAGACGTGAATGAAGTTGTGGCCCAGGGTCGCGATCGCGACCTGCGCCACCACGATGATGAAGAAGGTGACTGCAAAGGGAAGGTCTACCTTCACGAGGAGGAACAGCGCCTGCAGGGCGAACGCGCCGCTGACGCTGTTGACGATGAACCAGCCGATGGTGCCGGTGAAAGCGTTCAGGCCGGCCGGCAGGATGTTGCCGAGGAATCCAAACGCGCCGCGGCTCTCCACCATCATGGGGACGCCGAACTTCGGCCCCCACGACGAGAGCACCCAGTGCGTCAGCGATCCGAGGGCGCTTCCCAGGACGATGGCGAGGAACGTCTCGGCGAAGCTGAGGCCGAACACCGCCACCCCGAGCACGCCCACGAAGACGGTCGCGAACTCGAGGTTCGGGGAGAGCCAGGTCCAGAAGAGGTCGATCGGCTTCCCGTGGCGCTCCCGGAGCGAG
>VBEK01000193.1 GCA_005889135.1 Chloroflexota bacterium | reverse complement strand
CACCTCGCCCATGCGCCGCGAGTTGCCGACCATGTCGTCCTCCTCGTACGCCTGCAGCGCGCCGAGCGCAGCAGCGCAGCCAAGGGGATGCGAGTTGTAGGTGAGCCCCCCATAGAAGGGGTGCTCATCGAAGTACGCGGCGACGTGCGGCCGCATGCCCACCGCCCCGAGCGGCACATAAGAGGAAGTAAGGCCCTTGGCCAGCGTGATCAGGTCCGGCACCACCCCCCAGTGATCCACCGCGAACCAGCGCCCGGTGCGCCCGAATCCGGTCATGACCTCGTCGCACACCATCAGGATCCCGTAGCGGTCGCACAGCGCCCGCACGCCCTGGAGGTATCCGTCGGGCGGGATCAGGACGCCGTTGGTGCCGGTGATCGGCTCGAGCAGGAAGGCGGCGATCGTCGCCGGACCCTCGAGCTGGATCGTCTCGTCGAGGTCGGCCAGCGCCTCCTCGACCCTGTCCCAGCCGCGCTGGATGCCGTGGTACGGGTCCAGGACGTGAACGACCCCGCCGCTACCCGCGCCCTCGTTGGGCCAGCGCCGCGGATCGCCCGTGGCCTGCACCGCGGTGCCGGTCGAGCCATGGTAGGAGCGGTAGCGGGCCAGGACCTTCGGCCGCCCCGTGACCGCGCGCGCGATCTTGATCGCGTTCTCGTTCGACTCCGCCCCGCCGAGGGTGAAGAACACCTTGTCGATGTCGCCCGGGAGGAGCGACGCCAGCCTGGCCCCCAGCCGCGCCCGGGCCTCGTGGGCCATGAAGGGGCTGATGTAAGGCAGCGTCTCCGCCTGGCGCTTGATCGCTTCGATGATCCGCCGGTCGCCGTGGCCTGCATTGACGGACATCAGCTGGCTGTTGAAGTCGAGGAACCGGCGGCCGTCCGCGGTGTGGAAGTGGACCCCCTTGGCGCTCGTGACGGGCAGGGGCTTGAGGCTTGCCTGGGCCGACCAGTCGTACAGCGTGTGGCGCAGGCAGAGCTCGGTGATCTCCTCCGCGGACAAGGCCTTTATGGCCTCCATCACCACGTCTCGCATCGTACTCGCACCGCTGTTTGACATCCCTCCCGGCCGGTGTTATTACGAGCGCGTCGCGCTGGGTTTTTCCGGGAGGAGGCGCATATGTTTCCCGCCGCATTCGACTATCGCGCTCCCACGAGCCTGGACGAGGCGCTCTCGATACTTGCGCAGCACGGCGACGCGGCCAAGGTACTGGCCGGCGGTCAGAGCCTCATCCCCTTGCTCAAGCTGCGCTTCTCGCGGCCCGAGATGCTGGTCGACATCGCCCGGATCGACGGCCTGGGCAAAGTCGGGCGGGACGACGGCCACGTCACGGTCGGCGCCCTGGTCCGCCACGTCGACATCGAGGCCAGCAAGGAGCTCGCCGCGTCGGCGCCGCTGATGCGAGAGGCGGCGCACTGGATCGCCGACCCGCTGGTGCGCAACCGCGGCACCCTCGTCGGGTCGATCTGCCACGCCGACCCGGCCGGGGACTGGGGCTCGGTGATGCTGGCCATGCACGCGGACGTGATCGCCCGCTCCCGCTCGGGTGAACGTGTGATCCACGCCGCGGATTTCTTCAAGGGCCCGTTCGAGACGGCCCTCAAGCCGGATGAGGTCGTCACCGAGGTCAGGATCCCGGTCGGCAAGGGGCCCGGCGGCGGCGCCTACCTCAAGCTCGAGCGCAAGGTCGGCGACTTCGCCACCGTGGCGGTGGCCATCCACCTGCACCTCGACGGCGGAGGCAAGGTGGAGACCGCGGGCATCGGCCTGACGGCGGTCGGCCCCACCAACGTCAAGGCGACGGAAGCCGAGCGGGCGCTCCACGGCAAGGAGCCCACCGACCAGGTCATCGCCGAGGCCGCCCGAATTGCGGCCGAGACGGCGCAGCCGAAGGACGATGTGCGCGGAAGCGCCGCCTACAAGAAGGACATGGTCAGGGTCTTCGTCCAGCGCGGTTTGAAGACCGCGGTCGCGCGCGCGAAGGAGGGTCGCCGGTGAAGGTATCGATGATCGTCAACGGCTCCGAGCGCTCGGGCGACGTCGAGCCGCGCGTGCTGCTCGTCGACTTCCTGCGCACCAACCTCCGCCTGACGGGAACGCACATCGGCTGCGACACGTCCAGCTGCGGCGCGTGCACGGTCCTCGTCGACGGCGAGCCGGTCAAGTCCTGCACCGTGCTCGCGGTCCAGGCCGGCGGTCGCGGCATCACGACCGTGGAAGGCCTGGCCACCGCGGCCGGCCTGTCCCCGATCCAGGCCGGCTTCCACGAGGAGCACGGCCTGCAGTGCGGCTTCTGCACGCCCGGGATGATGCTCGTCGCGACGTCCCTGCTGGAACGCAACCCGAACCCGACCGAGGAGGAGATCCGGTGGGCGATCAGCGGCAACATCTGCCGCTGCACCGGCTACATGAACATCGTCAAGGCGATCCAGCACGCGGCCGCGGCGGGCCAGGCGTCCGCGACCGCTCCGCGGGAAAAGGCGGCGGCGGCCGCGGGAGGCGAGTAGCGATGGCCACAGAGGTCCACGTCCACGGCCGCATCGGCCAGTCGATCAAGCGCAAGGAGGACGGGCGCTTCCTCCGCGGCAAGGGCAACTACCTGGACGACATCGAGCTCCCGGGCATGCTCCACATGGCCATCCTGCGCAGCCCGCACGCGCACGCGCGCATCAAGTCGGTCGACACGGCCGAGGCGTCGAAGATGCCGGGCGTGCTCGCCGTCGTCACCGGCGAGCTCATGGCGCAGCACAAGCTGGCCTGGATGCCGACGCTCAGCTACGACACGCAGGCCGTCCTCGCCACAGACAAGGTCCGCTTCCAGGGCCAGGAGGTGGCGGCCGTCATCGCCGAGACCCGCTACCAGGCCGAAGACGCGCGCGACGCGATCGTCGTCGACTACGACCTGCTGCCCGCGGTCACGAGCCCGGAGCAGGCCAAGGCGCAAGGCGCGGCGCTGATCCGCGACGACAAGGAGAACCAGAAGGACAACCACATCTACCACTGGGAGTCGGGCAACCAGGAGACGACGCAGGCGGCGTTCGCGAAGGCCGACAAGGTTATCCGCCTGCACACCTTCTATCCGCGCTGTCACCCGGCGCCGCTGGAGACGTGCGGCTGCATCGCCGACGTCAACGGCGCGACCGGCAAGGCGACCATCTACATGACGAGCCAGGCGCCGCACGCGATCCG
>VBEK01000192.1 GCA_005889135.1 Chloroflexota bacterium | reverse complement strand
CGATCAAGGACATCTACGGCGGACCGATGTTTTTCGACATGAAGGACGCCGAGACCGTCCTCAAGTTCTATCGCGATTACATCAAGGACGCTCCTGAAGAGATGGGCGTATTCCCCGCCTGGCAGATCGCGCCCCCGCTGCCGTTCATTCCTGAGCAGCGGCACGGCGTTACGCACATGGCACTGGTCGGCTGCTGGGCAGGAGCTCTCGACAAGGGCGAGAGGGAGTTCAAGCCGTTCCACGATGTCGCAAACGTTGTCGCTGAATTTGTCGGCCCGATGCCATACCCGGCGCTGAACAGCGCGTTCGACGGGTTGGTCCCGCCGGGCCTTCAGCATTACTGGAAGGCAAACTTCGTCAAGGAGCTGAGCGACAAGGCGATTGAGGCGATGCGAATTTCGCTACCGTGATCGCCGGGATGTGGCCTGACCCGACTCACAACAAGGCCAATATCAAGTGGGTGCGAGATTATTACGACGCGACGGCGCCGCTCTCAGAGGAGGGCGGCTACATCAACTTCGCGGCGGACGACGACCAAGGTCGTGCACCGGCGAACTTCGGCAAGAACTACAAGAGGCTGGTCGAGGTCAAGCGAAAGTACGACCCGGACAACCTCTTCCATTTGAACCAAAACATTCAGCCGTAATCCGCTGATACCGGGACCGTGCGCCGCCGAGGTTCGAAAATCCAACCCAGGCTTGATCAAATCCGGGCCGGTTCAAGGATCCCACGTCGCGTTGATGTCGAACTAAGCTAGATGCATGGCTCAAAAGTGGCGCGTGAACGTGACTACGGGCGCTCCTGATGAGGCGAAGGCACAAGACATCGTCCGTCGACTTCCCGATGACAGCCGGCCTGCCTACATCGGATTTGGCGACGATCTGGCTCTTCGAGTCGTCGCCGTGAGTGTTGAGGCCAACGATGAGGACACCGCTCGGACAAAGGCGATTCGTCTGGTGAAGGACGCGTGTCGGGCAGTCGATTGGGATTGGGAACCAGAGGCAAGGAGCATCACTGCCGGCGTAGCCTCGTAATTCACCTCAGTCTCGTGTGCGCCTCAGGCGTTATCTGACTCAGGAACCCTGTTCAGGGAGGTAATGTCATGGCAACCACGCGGCAGAAGTCGGCTGCCCGACGCAACATCAAGCGAGCGGTAGCGGTGTCAGCATCGCGTCGTCGCCGCGGCCTGGAAGCGAAGCGCGGAAAGCATCCGCTCAGCTCGCACGCTGAGCGCGAGATCCCGTCGACGAAATTTGCGTTCCCCAAGGAACGCAAGGAGCCTTTGACTGACGCGCGACACGTTCGCAATGCCGTCGCGCGATTCAATCAGGTCGAGGGTGTCAGCCAGTCCGAGCGAAACGCGGCTTGGCGGCGCATCAAATCGGCAGCCAAGAAATACGGCATCGAGATCTCGATCGCCAAGCCAAAGGCGCGGAGCCGCTAACAATGGCCCGATGTGAAGTTTGCGGTAACGAATACGACAAGCCGATCACCGTGGCGGCGGCTGGCCGCAAGCACGTCTTCGATTGCTTTGAGTGCGCCGTCCATGCCATGGCGCCGGACTGTGAGCACTGCGGGTGCAAGGTGATCGGTCACGGCGTCGAGGTCGAAGGTCACTTCTTCTGCTGCGCGCACTGCGCGCGTGAGGGCTCTGGAACAAAAGCAATCAAAGATCGTGCAGAGGTCGCCTGATGAATCGGCTGACCGACTCCGAGATCTCCGACCGGCTGCGGTCGCTGGAGGGTTGGGAGGTGAGGGACAGCAGGCTGGTTAAGGCCTTCAAGTTCAAGGACTTCATGTCGGCCGTCCGCTTCGTCGACGAAATCGCTCCGCTAGCCGAAGCGGAAGGCCATCACCCCGACCTGCAGGTGGGTTGGGGCAAAGTCGTCGTCGAGCTGACGAGCCACGATGCCGGCGGCCTTACCGAGAAGGACTTCGAGGTCGCCGCTCGCCTGCCCGAGTAGGCGGCTTCGCCAGATCTAATGGTTATGGGTGCCCCTGCTCGGCAGCACTCCTTTCCTCCCGTGAACCTGGTCCGTGAGTCGGCGCATCGCTGGATTCTGCCGCGCCACGGGAACATGCGGGTACAGGGCGTTGTGTTCGCGTCCGAATCCCTGCTCCCGTCTGCCCTCGGAGATCGTTCACTGTCGCAGGTAGAGAACGTCGCCTGCCTTCCAGGCATCGTAAAGGCCAGCTTCGCGATGCCGGACGTGCATTGGGGTTATGGCTTCCCGATCGGCGGCGTGGCCGCAACAAACGTAGAGCGTGGAGGAGTCGTCTCTCCGGGTGGCGTCGGTTTCGACATCTCGTGCGGCATACGCCTGCTGTCCACGACCTTCGACGAAGGCGATATCCAGCCGCGCCTGACCCGTTTGATGACCACGCTGAAGAGAGACGTACCCGCGGGCGGTGGCCGTGGCGGTATCTGGCGCGCCAACGACAGGGATCTCCGGCGAGTGCTCGAGCACGGAGCGCGCGCCGCCGTCGAGGCCGGCTATGGCTTCACAGAAGACCTCGAGCGTTGCGAGGACGGTGGTTGGCTGCCAGCCGGCGTCGGCGACGCAGTCAGTGAGCGTGCGAAGGCTCGCGGCATCGGGGAACTGGGAAGCCTCGGCTCTGGCAATCACTTTATCGAGTTGCAGATCGTTGACCGGATCCTTGATCCGCAGGTCGCGCAGCGATTTGGGCTGCGTGAAGGTCAGGTGACGGCGATGATCCACACCGGCTCGCGCGGGCTAGGCCATCAGATCTGCAGCGACCACGTACGGGAGATGTTGAAGGCGCTGGAGTCGTACCACATCGAACTGCCCGATCCGCAATTGGCGGCTGCCCCGGTCCGCTCGACGCACGGTGAGCGCTATCTGTCGGCAATGGCCGCCGCAGCCAACTTCGGGCGAGCCAACCGCCAGCTGCTGACGTGGGCGGTCCGCCGGGTTTTCGAAGCCGCGCTAGGCCGCGGTCAGATTTCCGTCGTCTATGACGTCTCACACAATCTCGCCAAGCTGGAGTCGCATCAAGTCGGCGGTTCGCGTGTCGAGCTATGCGTCCACCGCAAAGGCGCCACGCGAGCCCTGCCCGCGGGGCATCCCGACCTGCCCGGCGTCTACAGCGAGGTCGGGCAGCCGGTGCTGGTGCCTGGTTCGATGGGCACCGCGTCTTACGTGTTGGTGGGTGAGAGCAGCAACGATGCGTTCTTCTCGACGTGCCACGGCGCCGGACGCGCGATGAGCCGCCACGCCGCAATGCGTACGGGCGACGGGGTGGAGCTGCGGCGCTCGCTTCAAAGGCAGGGAATACTGGTGGAGACACGGTCGGTCGCTTCGCTGCCCGAGGAAAGTCCCGAAGCTTACAAAGACGTCGACGAAGTGGTGCGCGCGTGCGAGGGCGCCGGCCTGTCGCGGCCTGTGGCGCGGCTGCGTCCGGTGGGCGTCCTCAAAGGTTGACCCTTTCAGACGTCGAAGATGATTCGAGCGCGCCAGTGTCGGCCGGCGCGGCGGACCTCGAGCCCATGTCTGGTCACCGCCTTGATCACGGGACCGACCTGGGTCGAGGCGGGGCCGAATGCCGGGCCCAGGGCCCGACCCACGGCGTGCGATGCGGCGACGCTTTGAACCTCGAATGAATGCAGCGCGATCCCTTTGACCTCGGATTCGAATAGGAGCTCCTCGAGCCAGGACACCATCAGCTCTTCGACTCCATCGGCGCTCACCTCGACGCGGACCGACTGCTCCGCGCCCCTGAGCGGGCCTGAAGCAACAAAGGAGGCAAACATGCCCGCCGCGGCGCGCGCAAAGCAACTTTCGAGCGAAGGCGCCCAGACCTCGATCCCCAGGTCGGCGGTGTGCTCGAAAAAACGCACCCCGACCGGCGGCCGGTCCTGAAGAATCCGAGCTCGGGCCACCCGACGTTCACCCAGGATTGAGTGTGCAGATGGGCGCGGCACCGATGTTGACGACCCTGGGGTGTTGGTGCGGCCAACGCACCACGATTTGCCCCGGCGGGCGTGCTGATCCGTTGGAGATCGGGCGTGGTGACGAGGGACGGTGGCCCAGGAAGCGATCCCCGCGGCCGGCTCGCCGCCTGGTTGGTGACCGATGCGGGTGCTGAGCTGATGACCCAGATCCGGCGGCTGGCTTGTGAGCCCCCGAGCCGAGGCTCGCGAGACGGCGCCCTTTGGCCAGTTCGATTGTGACGGTCAGATCTTCAGGATCTCCACTCTTACAGTCTGCTGATCCGAGGCGATGCTCTTGACACCGGCCTTTTGCCCAAGGAAAAATTGACTAGGGTGGCCCTGGGCACGCGACCAGGCCAAGCGCTCGCCGGGCGCCGATCCGGCCTCCAGTAAGGTTTGCGCCGGGCCCATTCCAGGGCCACACCCAACTC
>VBEK01000126.1 GCA_005889135.1 Chloroflexota bacterium | reverse complement strand
CGTCCCAGTAGATCTGATCGCTTGCCAGCTGCGACAGCCGGCGATCTCGCAAGACGTCGGCGTAGTTCGCCAAGCGACCTGGTGGTAGACCACGCGAGACATGAGGATTGAACCCTCGGTCACCTGCGCCCCTTTCAGCCGCGCGGAAGGCAAGCTCAGTCATGGTTAGACCGCGCGCCCTCGTCGCCGACCGGATTTCCCGCCAGATTTGTTTCGGCAGCATTCCGACATTGCTGCGTCGCGGCTCGTCAAATCGCTCGAAGCGCACTGCCTTCTCCCCGATCCAGCCGATGTCCCTCTGATACCGGTCGACCGAGGCCGGCTCGGTGATCTCGACCCGCCAGCACCGGTCCTTTTTCTTCCACAGTTTCGAGACGATCCCGAACCGAACGAACGCGTGGTGGAGGTCCTGTGCGAGTCCCTCAGACGCGACGGCGAACTCGATCCGGGGGTAACCCGCCATCGAGTAGATGGTTCCGTCGCAGCTCATCAAGACCTTCACGAACTCTCGCAATCGTTCGCGATCCCACCGCCAAACGCACGCCGGGAAACGCTTGGCGTCGGCGAGCTTGTCCAGCAGGTTTAGCTTTCGGAGCCAATCCTTCAACGGATTCGGCTGGCCACGGTCCGCCGAGGGGTAGTACGTGATGTCGTGACGGCGCACGTGAAGAGTTGAAAACTCGGCGGCGACCGCGGCGTGGAAGTCTTCGATGATCACCGGATCGGTGTTCGTGAACCCCGGTGTTCCATGAGTCAGTGATCCTTCAGCGATGAAATACGCGAGCAGGCGAACGAGACCAAGGCTCCAGGTGGTGTCATTACCGAAGCAGTTGAGTCTGCGCGGGACTGCGATCTTTTCGCCGACGACGATGTCGTGCAAAGGCTGCCAACCACGGACGGTCAGAAATGGATGGTGGCCAGTGACTTCGACCGATCGGCCGCTGCGGGTTGTGACCTTGAAGCACGGCTTGATGCCACTGTCAACCCAAGCGCCGATTTCAGTCGGCGTGATGCGGCCATCCCAGGAAAGCCCGTGGATGCTCGAGATCTCTCGTTTGACCGCCTCCTCGATAGTCATCCGCTCACCGGTTGTCGGATCGTCGATAAGCGTGGTGTCGCGGGCGCACTTGCCCATCGAGGGCCGGCCCGCGACGATGATCAGGTCGCTGTCTTTGAACCCGCCCGTCATCCGGTCCAGGTCGTGGAAACCCGACGGAATCCCGACCACGCCCTGACCGCTCTCCATGAGGATCGAGATCCGCTCCATCGCCGGGCCGAGCAGGTCGTACAGCCGCGCCAGCTCCCGCTGGTCCCGGTCGTCGGCGACCCCGAACACCAGCGATTGGGCCTGGTTGATGGCGTCTTCGGCTTCGACCGAGTCGTCGTACCCGAACCCGGCGATGTTCCCGCCGGCCGAGATCAGCCGCCGCTTGTACGCCTTCTCCTTGACGATCCGGCCGTAGTACTCGATGTTCGCCGCGGTCGGCACCGCGCTCTGCATCGACGCCAGCTGCGCCCGCCCGCCGACCCGCTCCAGCAGGCCCATCTGCTGCAGCTGCGCCGCCAGGGTGACGTTGTCGATCGGCTCTCCGGCGGCGAACAGGTCCAGGGCCGCGCGGTAGATCTGCCCGTTGTTCTCGCGGTAGAAATCCTCGGGGTGCAGGAACTGCAGCACCTTGGCGATGGAGAGCGGTTCGAGAAGGACCGACCCGATGACCGAGATCTCGGCGTCGAGGTCGTGCGGTGGTATCCGCCCTGCGGCGAGTGGAAGCGTGGTCGCCATGCGCTGCGTGTTAGCGGTCCTGCGTGACGATCACGTTGACGTGGGCGCTCACGTCACGATGCAGCTTCAGCGCCACCTGGTGCTCACCAAGTGTCTTGATCGGCTCCCTGAGGTCGATCTTGTGCCGGTCGATCTCGACGCGGTGCTGCGCCTTCAACGCCGCGGCGACGTCCTGGTTGGTGATCGAGCCGAACGCCTTGTCCTCGGCGCCGACCTTCAGGCGCACGACCACGGTCTTGTTGTCGATCTCGTCCGCGACCGATTGCGCATCGGTGCGATCCTTCGTCTCGCGCTTCTGCGCGGCTTCGCGCAACCGCCGGGCTTCGGCCTCGGCCCCCTTCCCCGCCGCGACGGCAAGCTTGCGCCGCAGCAGGAAGTTGCGGCCGTACCCGTCCGCGACCTCCTTGACGTCGCCGGCGCGGCCCACGTTCTCGACATCCTTAGTCAGCAAGACCCGCAATTCACCCGACCTCCGAAATGGATTCGTAATCGTCGCGGTGGCGGACTCGCGAACGGATTCGACTGAACAGACGACTCACCCCGTGCCGTGCGATGGCAACAGTATCGCGGACGTCGCGGTCCCAGATGCTCCGCTGCGCCTTGAGCGCGGCCTCGTGCTCGCGCCGGATCTCGGCCGGGCACGCCTCGATGAACGTCTCCACGGCCAAAAGCCCCAAAGCGAGCACGTCCAGCTCCCCGAGCACCGGGATCCAGGCGGGGAAGTCGAGCGGGCTGACGATCACCCCGAGGGCCGCGAGCAGCACGGCCTTCGGCGCGCTGGGGACGCGCTCGTCACGCAGCAGGCAGTAGGCCAGCTTGCCGCGTCCCGGCATGTCGAGCAGAACTGTTTTTGCCCGCGAAAGGATGGATGGCATGGGCTAGGCCGGCAAACAGTACACCAGGACCGGCTCCGCAGGAAACCCGATTAACAGTAGCCTTCCGGCGTGGCCACGGCCGCCGCCATCCCGACCAGCACCGCGACAGGGTTCAGCAACCTCAGGCACGCCGCGCTCAGCGCCTTCTGGTTCGGCAGCAACTTCCTGTGGATCCCGCTCACCACCGTCCTCCTCCAGTCCCAGGTCGACGAAGTCGTCCCCCAGAAGGACCTGCAGAACACCGGCATCGGCGTCGCCCTGGGCGTGGGCGGGTTTCTGGCGATGACGGTGCCGCCGCTGGTGGGCGCCTGGTCGGACCGCATCCACAGCCGCTTCGGCCGGCGGCGACCCATCATGGTGGCGGGAACCCTGCTCACGTTCCCCGGCCTGGTCATCCTCATGTTCGCCGGCACCTACCCCCTGGTGCTCGTCGGCTACGCGATCATCCAGTTCTTCTTCAACGCGGCCGGCGCGGCCTACGCCGGCATCATCCCCGACGTAGTTCCCGCCCAGGAGACCGGCAAAGCGAGCGGGTTCCTCGCCACCATGACTCAGCTCGGCATCGGCGCGGGGCTCGGCGTCACCTCGCTGATCGGCCGCCACCCCGTGATCTACCTGATCCTCGGGGCCGTGGCCCTGCTCAGCCTCTTGCCGACGGTGTGGGCAGCGCGCGGCGAAGGCGAGACTCCGATCCCGCCCCGACCGAAGCGGCCGCTCGGAGAAGCCGTGCGCGAGTTCCTCCGGCCGCTCCACACGGGCGATTTCGCCTGGGTCATCTTCACGCGCCTGATGGTCTCCTCCGGCATCACCGCGGTCCTCTACTTCCTTCTCAACTTCTTCCGCGACGTGGTGCTCGGGACGAGCAAGGGGGCTGAGGCTTTCACCTCCAACTGGCTACTGGTGGTCGTCGCGACCGCGATCCCGTTCGGTTTCTTCGGCGGCCTGCTGTCCGACCGCTTGAGGCGGCGGAAGGTCTTCGTCTACACCGCCGGCGCGGCGCAGGCCCTGGTCGCCATCATCTTCATCGCCTTCTACCCGACCGCGACCGCGCTCGTGTTCGGGCTGGGCGTGGCCTACGGTGTGGGCTACGGGCTCTACTTCGCCGTCGACTGGGCGCTGGCCTGCGACACGCTGCCCGACCCCAAGGCGTCGGCCAAGGATATGGGCCTCTTCCACATCGCCCTCACGCTGCCGCAGGCGATCATCCCGTTCTTCGGCGGCCCGCTGATCGACGCGCTAAACGGCCCGCACGGTAACGGGGGCTATCGCATCGTCTTTTCGACCGCGGTCGTGTTTCTCTTCCTCGGCACCGTCTTCGTGAGCCGCATCAAGACCGTCCGCTGAGTGTCTCGCCGCGACCACCCCTGATAGTCGCGACTAACAAGGGATTTCGGGCGCCAACACCTCGGATAGTCGCGACTAACGAGGGGGTTCGGGCCTCGAGTGCCGCGGATAGTCGCGACTATCCGGGGACTCGCCTGGACACAAAACGAGGCGGCGCCTGCAGCGGACACCGCCTCGACCCGGAGGCCACCGGGTGACACGCTTTTGGTTTCTGCGCCGCTTTACGGCCGTTGCCTACTTGTGGAGGCCAACCTTTGCGTGAACTGTCGATGGTCCCCGACGGAGAACGAACTCCCTCCAGCCTGCGACGATCCGAGGACAATGTCAAGAGGGTTCTTCATTGGCCGGCCTATCCAGTCGAGGTGTGAACGATGGCTGAGCTGAGCTATGTCCACGGGGCTAGCGAGCAACCGCTTCTCGGCGAGCCCATCTTCGCCAACCTGCGCCGCACCGCTTCGCGGCACGGCGACCGCGAAGCGCTCGTCGTCGCGCATCAGGGCTACCGCGCGACCTACCGCGAGCTCATCGCGCAGTGCGAGGAGGTCGCTCGCGGCTTGATGGCGCGCGGTGTCAAGAAAGGCGACCGCGTCGGCATCTGGGCCCCCAATCGCTACGAGTGGGTGATCGTGCAGTACGCGACCGCGGCGATGGGCGCGATCCTGGTCAACATCAACCCGGCGTACCGGACGAGCGAGCTCGAGTACGCGCTCAACCAGTCCGGCACCAGCTTCCTGATCCTGGCCGCCGGTTTTCGCCAGGCCGACTACCGCGCCATGCTCGCCGAGGTCAAGGGCAGGTGCCCCGCCCTGCGCGAGGCGCTGGTGCTGGAGGACGGGTGGGATGCCCTCAAGCGCGACTCGTCGAAGGTCAAGGCAGACGAGCTGGAGGAGCTCGAGTCCACGCTCCAGTTCGACGACCCGATCAACATCCAGTACACCTCGGGCACGACGGGCTTCCCGAAGGGGGCCACGCTCACTCACCACAACATCCTCAACAACGGCTTCTTCATCGGCGAGACGCTGAAGTACTCGGAGCGGGACCGCGTCTGCATCCCTGTGCCCTTCTACCACTGCTTCGGCATGGTGCTGGGCAACCTCGCGTGCACGACGCACGGCGCGACGATGGTGATTCCGGCCGAGGCCTACGACCCGGTGGCGACGATGCAGACCGTGCAGCAGGAGCGCTGCACCTCCCTCTACGGCGTGCCGACGATGTTCATCGGCGAGCTCGAGCACCCACGCTTCAAGGACTTCGACTTCAGCTCGCTGCGCACCGGCATCATGGCCGGCTCGCCGTGCCCGGTCGAGGTGATGAAAAAGGTGCAGACCGTGATGCACATCCCCGAGATGACGATTGCCTACGGCATGACAGAGACCTCGCCCGTCTCCACCCAATGCACGACCGACGACCCGCTCGAGCGGAGGGTGTCCACCGTCGGCCGGGTCCACCCGCACGTCGAGATCAAGATCGTCGACCCGGCCACCGGCATGGTCGTGTCGCGTGGGACGCCGGGCGAGCTGTGCAGCCGCGGCTACATCGTCATGCGGGGCTACTGGAACAACGAGGAGGCGACCCGCGAGGCGATCGACGCGGGCCGCTGGATGCACACCGGCGACCTGGCGACCATGGACGACGACGGCTACCTCAACATCGTCGGCCGGATCAAGGACATGATCATCCGAGGCGGCGAGAACATCTACCCGCGCGAGGTCGAGGAGTTCCTGTACACGCACCCCGACATCGCCGACGTCCAGGTCATCGGCGTCCCCTCGGAGAAGTACGGCGAGGAGGTGATGGCCTGGGTCAAGCTCCGCGAGGGCGCGAGCGCCACGGGCGAGGACCTGGCCGCGTGGTGCAAGGGCAAGATCGCGACCTTCAAGATCCCCCGCCACTGGAAGTTCGTCTCCGGATTTCCCATGACCGTTACGGGCAAGATCCAGAAGTTCAAGATGCGCGAGACCGCGGTCGAGGAGCTGGGCCTCGAGAAGGCGGCCGGGGTCAGAACCGCCTAACCCAGCGACTCGTACGGGAAGGCCGAGGCGAACGGCTCATAGAGCACGAGCACCTTCTCGATCGGCAGCGCGTCGCGCATGAAGATCGCCCCCGCGGCCACCCCCGCGAAGCCGACGATTCCCAGCCCGTCGTGCGGCGCCGCCTGCTCGGCGCTGTCCTGCATGGCCCGAAACGCCTGCGTGCGCCCGATCTGGTTGGCGGTCGAGATGGCCTGCTTCCACGCGGCGGTGTAGTTGGCCGCCGGGTTCAAGCCCGCCGGCGCCGCGAACCCAGGCACGGCTCCGGCGGCGGTCGGTGCGGCCACCTTCGGCGGCTGGCTCAGCGTCTTCGCCACCGCCGCGACCTCCGCCTCGACCTCACCCTTGAGCGTCGGCAGGAGGCGCAGGAAAGCGGCGATCTGGCGGTCGATCGACGCGGCGGGCCTGTAGGTCGGCCCGGGCAGGACGGTCGCAAACGGCCTGTAGACGGCGTCGAACTGCTCTGGCGTCATCTGCTCGCGGACGAGGATGCCGAGGGCCACGACCTGCGCTGATTCGAGAGCGGCGGCGGTCGCGGCCGCGTCGGGCAGCGACTTGCTGATCGCGGTCTGCACCTGTGTCACCCGGAACCCGCTCGTGAAGGCGTTCACCATCGCCTGGTCGGCGCCGGAGAGGAGGTCGTCGAGCACATCCTCTACCGCGCCGGTCGAGCCGCGTTGACGCGAGACTATGCGCGCCGTCGCGATCCACTCCCACTGCGCCGGTCCCAGCGACTTCGCCGCGACAGTGAGGAACTGCCCGGCTTCCGTAGCGCTCAGCGGACCCTGACCTGCTCTGGCAGCAGCCCCTTGACCCGCAGCTTGTCGATCGGGTGGTACGCGTCCACGATGCGCATCGTGCCTGAAGTGGAGCGCAAAACCATCGATTGCGTGTACGCATAGACGTCTTCGTAGCGCACGCCCTTGAGCAGCTCGCCGGTAGTGATCCCGGTGGCGGCGAAGAACACGTCCTTGCCCGAGCAAAGGTCGTCGATGCACAACACCCGGTCGGGCTTGTGGCCCTCTTTGACCGCCATCTCCCGCTCCTTGTCGTCGCGGAAGTAAAGCTTGGCCTGCATGTCGCCGCCTATGGTCTTGATAGCGCACGCGGCGAGCACGCCCTCGGTCGCCCCGCCCGAGCCCATCATGCAGTGGATCCCGAAGCGAGTCTCCAGCGCCGCCTCCAGCGCACCAGCCACGTCGCCGGCGGAGATGAGCTTGATGCGCGCCCCCACGGCCCGGATCTGGGCGATGACGTCCGTGTTGCGGTCGCGCTCGAGGACGACGACCGTGAGCTCCTGCACCGGCAGGCCTTCGGCCTTGGCGATCCGGCGCAGATTCCACTCCACCGGCATCTCCAGGTCGATCACACCACGCGCCTTGCGCCCGACGACGAGCTTGTCCATGTAGTGGACGTGGGTCGTGAGCATGGTCCCGCGCTCGGCGAGCGCGACCACGGAGATGGCCCCCGGCAGCCCGGAGGCGGTAAGGCTCGTGCCCTCTATTGGATCGACCGCGACGTCCACCTCCGGCCCCAGGCCGTTGCCTATCTCCTCGCCGAAGAAGAGCATCGGCGCCTGGTCTTTTTCCCCCTCGCCGATGACCACAGTCCCCTTCATGTCGACGGACGCGAGCGATTCGCGGATCGCTTCCACCGCGCGCTTGTCCGCCGCCTCCTTGTTGCCGCGGCCCTGGAGCGGGGCCGCCGCCAGCGCGCCGGCCTCCGTCACCCGCAGCAGCTCGAGCGCGAGGTTGCGATTGATCTTGGGTTCTTCGATCACGTCGAGAGAGAACTTAACTCAGGCCGCGGCGGCGGATCGGCAGCTTGTCGGCCTCGACCCACAGGTCTTCCTTGCGCGCGAGCCGGCGGTCGCCACCGCGGTCGACGTAGACGCATGTGCGCTCGAGCACCGCGGTGACCCGCACCTTCTCGTCTCGGAGCACCGCCTCAAAGCCGTCGATCAGCACCTCGTCCTCGTCCAGCTCCACCTCGCTCAGCCGGCGCGGCCCGCCGGGACGGACCTTCGTCGACAGCTGGAGCTGCGGGCGCGGGCCGGTTGGCGGGCTGGGCTTGATCGTCAGTCGGGAGGACGCCGAGCCGGCGAGCCGGATCCCAGGCCGCGGCGCAGGCACGGCCGGCTTCGCCGGCAGGGGCTTGGGCGTCGGCAGCTGGTACGACCGTGGCTCAGGCCGGGGCGGAGCAGGTTTCGGCGCCGGCCGGCGCGCGGGCGGAATCCTTTCGGCCGCCTTCGCGGCGGGCCGGGAGGACGCCGTCCGGGCCCTGGGTTCCTGAGCCCGGGCCCGGGACGGCTTCTTCGACGGTCGACTAGAAGAACTCACCCCAGAATTTTCGGACCCTCCCGACAGCGTTGGGCATGGGTCTCAAAGTTACGACGGTCGACTGGGCGGGCACCTGCGACATGCGCTCCATCGGCGTGTCAGGGATGCCCTCCGGGTGGACCCGGATCACGCCATAGTGCACCCCGCCTTCCTGGACGACGAGGGCGCCGACCGTGGCGTCTCCCTCCAGCCGGCCGGTGCTCGTGATCTTCAGCCGGTTGCTCGCGATCACGTTGCCGCGAACGAGCCCTGAGATCGTGATCCGGTGGCCCTTGATGTCGGCTTCGACATGGGCCTCCGGCCCGATGAGCAGGTCGCCGTCGCACTCGATCTGGCCGCTGAAGTTGCCGAGCATGTGCCCCGGACCCCTCAGCGCCAGCTTGCCGGACAGAGTGTCTTCCTTTGCCAGCACCGTGGCCCTGGTCTCCAGGCCGAGCGGGTCAGAGTCCCCGTTGGCGCTGGGCGCCGTCGCTCCGACAGTCTCCACCGCACTCTCAGGCATGTCGAACCTCCCCGGTAGCCCGCCCTTCCCCTCACTAATCGGGCGGTCCCTCCTGTCGCAGCATAGCTGCTGCTGGGATTTTCGCTAGAGGTTTTGGTGCTCCGACAAGTAATCGATAAGCGCCTGCCTCTCGGGTGGCAGCTCGCCGTCGATCACCAGCTCTTCAAGCTTTTGCTTGATCCGGCCCACCTCCGGGCCAGGCCCGATGCCCAGCGCGCGCATGATCTCCTCCCCCGTGATCAGGGGCTGGAGCCTCGAAGGACGCTCCGCGCGGACGGCGTCCAGGCGCGCCTGCAGCTCGTCCAGCTTCTCCGGCTCGGGATAGGCGGAGGCGGCGATGTCGGCCCGGGCCAGGGCCATCAGCCGGTCGAGCAGCGGCCCGGCGTCCCGCGCCAGGCGGCGGACCGCGCCGTCCGTCCACTCCGAGCGGTAAAAGACGGGCCGCAGGTGAAGCCGCACCAGCCGGCTCACCACGTCGGTCTCGCGCTGTGAGAAGCGCAGCCGCTCGAGCGCCGCCTTGGCCATCGCCGCGCCGATCTCCTCGTGGCCGATGAAGGTGCCGTCGCCTTTGGCCGTAGACGGCTTGCCGACGTCGTGGAAGAGCGCGCCCAGGCGCGTCAGCAGGTCCGGCGGCGTCGCTTCGACCGCCAGCAGGGTGTGGCCGAAGACGTCGTGGGTGTGGTATCCGGTCTGGGCGACGCCCTTGCAGGCGGCGACCTCGGGCAGGATGACCGCGAGGAGGTCGGCCTCGTCTAGGAGCTCAAACGCCCCCTTCGGGCGCGGCGACACGAGCATCTTGCGCAGCTCCTCGGCAATGCGCTCGGCCGAGATGACCGGCGGCGCCAGCCGCGAGCGGAGGCGGCGCATCGCCGGGAGCAGGTCCGGCGCGAGCTCGAAGCCGAGCTCGGCCGCGAAGCGGATGCCGCGGAGCATGCGCAGCGGGTCGTCGGTGAACGTCTTCTCCGGATCCGTTGGCGTGCGCAGGACCCTGCCCTCGAGGTCGTGGCGGGCCCCCAGGCGATCGTGGACGTTTCCGTCCAGGTCCATGAGCAGGGTGTTGACCGTGAAGTCGCGCCGGCGGAGGTCCTCGTCGAGCGTGGCCTGGCGGACGTCGGGCTTGCGCGAGTCGGGGGCGTAAGACTCGACGCGGGCGGTGACGAACTCGACCAGGCGCCCTGGCAGGGTCACCTGGGCGGTGCCGAAGCGCTCGAACGTCACCGGCGGGGACGCGCCCGCCAGCGCGGCAAAACGCCGGGCGACGGCGAGGGAGTCCCCGTCCTCGACCACCACGTCGAGGTCCAGGTGTGACCGGCCGAGCAGCTTGTCGCGCACGTATCCGCCGACCACCCACGCGGTGGCGCCGAGCTCGCCGGCAGCGCGCTTGAGGAGGTCTAGAAGCCGACTCTCCTCTACTGGTTGATGCGCGCCCATTCCACGGCTCCGACCTGCCCTGCCCGGTCGCCCAGTCGGGCGCGGCGCAGGCTCGGCCGCCGGGCCGGCTTGATGAAGGGCGACGAGCGGAGCGTCGCCAGCATGGTGGGCTGGACGAGCGCCCACGAGCGGGATACGCCCCCGCCGATGACGAACATCTCAGGGTCCAGGGCGTTGGTGAGGCTGATCAGGGCGATGCCCATGTAACGCGCCGCCTTCTCCACCACCGCGCGCGCGCGGTGGTCACCAAGAGCCGCGCTGGCGAACAGCTCTGCGGCGGGCTTGCCCGTTTCGCGCGCCAGGGCCGTGCCGCTCACGAACGCCTCCAGGCAGCCTCGCTGGCCGCAGTTGTCGAGCGGCCCGTTGGGGTCGATGATCATGTGCCCGATCTCGCCGGCGGTGCCGTGAGCGCCGCGGTGGAGCCGGCCGTCGATGATCAGGCCGCCGCCGACACCGGTCGACCAGGTGATGTAGACCATGTTCCGGGTCCCGCGGCCGGCACCGTGATGGAACTCGCCCAGCCCGGCCATGTCGGCGTCGTTGGCAAGATGGGCTTTGGCGCCCGTGGCGCGGGCCATCATGGCCACCAGGGGCACGTTCTGCCAGGGCAGGTTGGGCGGGTTGACGAGCACGCCGCGCTTGATGTCGATCGGTCCCGGGGCGGCGATGGTGATGCTGCGCACCTTCTCCCGGCCGCGGTGGCGGTCGATCTCCGCCGCCGCCCAGTCGACCATCGCCTGGGGGGTGGCGAGGAGGTGGGTGCGGGTCTTGACGCTGGCGACCAGGCGGCCGTCCGAGCGCGCGAGGGCGACGCGGACCTGGGTGCCTCCGAGATCGATTCCCGCCAGCATGGCGGGATTAGGGTAACAACGCCTCTGTTACCGCCCCTTTGCCCCTCACCCCCCACCCCTATCCCCTGAAAGGGAGAGGGAGATTGCCACCAGCTAGGAAGCCAGCAGCTGCTGCCCTCGCAGCGCCTCGAGGATCTCGATCGGCGCCCGGGCGCGGTTGAACGTGTAGAAGTGCAGGCCCGGGACGCCCGCCTCGAGCAGCTCGGCGCACTGCGCGATGCAGTGGCGCACGCCCAGCGCGCGAATCGCCTCGTCGTCGGGCGCCTCGTCGATCGCCGCCTGCAGCGCCGCCGGCACGCTAGCCCCTGACATCGCCGTCATGACGCCGAGCGAGCGCCTGCTCGCGATCGGCATGAGTCCCGGCACGATCGGCACGGTGATGCCCTCGTCGCGCGCTCGGCGCACCAGGTCGAAGTAGAAGGCGTTGTCCATGAACAGCTGCGTGATCAGAAAGTCCGCGCCGCATTCGACCTTGAGCCGCATGTAGCGCATCTCGTGGTCGAGCGTCGGACTCTCAGGATGTTTCTCGGCGCTGCACGCAGCCCCGACTCCGAATCGATATCCGCTGCGCTTGACCAGGGTGATGAGGTCGCTCGCGTGCGCCAGCTGGGGGTCGGCGGGGACGAAGCGCTGCCCCGCCGCGGGATCATCGCCGCGCAGAGCGAGCACGTTGGCCACGCCCTCCCGCTCCATCCAGTTGAGGATCTGGCGCGTTCTGTCGGCGCTGTTGGCGCAGGTGAGGTGGGCCATGGCCTCGATGTGGTACTGCCGCTTGATCCGCGTCACGAGCTCGAGCGTCTTGTCGCCCGTACGCACGCGATAGGTCACCGAGACCCAGTCCGGCGCATGGCCGGCGAGCGTCGAGACCGTCTGCTCCAGCACGTCGACCTCGGACTCGTTGCGCGGCGCCATGAACTCGAACGAGATCGTCGGCTTGCTGCGCGTGAGCATCTCGGCTATCCGCATGGTTCGGGGAGCTTACCTCAGGACACGCGCGTCCCCGACGCGACGCGTCACGCGCCGTGCGTCCAGGTGCTCGAGGAGCGCAAGCACCGGACGCCGGCTCGCCCCCATGCGGTCACGCAGCTGGGCGACCGTGACCGAGCCGCTCGCGGCGACGATCTCCTTGACGAGGGCGACGGCCGACTCGTATGCATCGCGGCTGAACGCGACGTCATCGGCGACCCGGACGATGTCGCCTTGAAGTGCCAGCGCGCGGACCAGCTCCTCGCTGGCCCCGGCCCGGGCCGCGGCCTCGGACAGCGACGGCGGGGCGAAAGGCTGCTCGGCCAGCACACGCATCAGCTCCTGCGCCGGGCCGCTCTCGGTGTCGAGGGCCACGCTGTGTGCGGGCGACGAAAGCGAGCCGTTTCGCTCCACCAGGCGGCCGTCTTCGACCAGTCCCTGCACCACGGCGGGAAAGGAAGCGGCCGAGACGCTGAGCTTGCTGCGCAGCTCCTCGCGCGCCATCCCCGCGCGAAAGGGGTAGGCCTGGTGATACGCGGCCAGCTCGTCACCCGCGCGCGACGCGATCGACCTCCACGCCTCGTCGCTGAAGATCCAGTCCCCGACCCTGCGCGCGTGCAGCCGGTCGACGTCGGCGTGGACGGCCGTCGTCGCCTTGAGCAGGGCGGCGACCGTCACGCCGCGCGGGTATTTGCGCAGCTCCTCGGCGAGGACGTCGCCCGTGGCGCGACGCTCGAGCGACTGGCGCACCGCCGAGTCCTGGCGCTGGTGCCGGCGCGGCGCCACGTCGACGAAGGTCCCGCCGGCGACCGTGGCGGGTGGGCTGGGCACGCGGAGCACAAACCGATCCTGGTCGGCCGCGGCGATCGGGCGCTCGAGGTACAGCTGCACCCACGCCTCGTGTCCGGGTGCGACCTGGTCACCCTCGAGCACGATCACCCGAGCCGGAGCCTCGGCGGTGCCGGAGTGAAGCTGGAGAAGCGCGCCGTGCCGGACGGGCTGCGGCGCCGAAGCGAGCACTCGCAGCCTTGCGTCGACCCTGCGTGTCGCCCGCAGCGCCCCGATCGCGGCGAGGACGTCGCCCCGCGCGAGGTCGCTCTTTTCGACGCCGCCCAGGTTCGCGGCCACGCGATTGCCCGGTCCGGCCCTCTCGACCTTCTCGTTGTGCCGCTGCAGGCCGCGGACCCGGACGCGCCGGGCGCCGGGCACGACCTCGAGCTCGTCGCCGACCTTGATCGAGCCGTCGACCAGCGTGCCCGTGACCACGGTGCCGAAGCCGCTCATCAGAAAGACGCGGTCGATGGGAAGCCGCGGGCGCCCGACGTCGGGACGCGGTTCGGCGCTGTCCAGGAGCGCGTCGAGCGCCGCCACGAGCTCAGTCAGTCCCTCGCCGGTGAGCGCCGACACCGCATGCGCTCGGGCGCCTTCGAGTGACGTCCCCCGCAGCGCGGCTATCACCTCCTGCTCGACCAGAGCCAGCCAGTCGGCCTCGACCAGGTCGCGCTTGGTCAGCACGACCAGGCCGCGCTTGACCTCCAGGAGATCGAGCACGTCCAGGTGCTCGCGGGTCTGGGGCATCAGGCCTTCGTCCGCCGCCACCACGAGCAGCGCGGCGTCGAGGCCATGAGCGCCGGCCAGCATGTTGCGCATGAACCGGGCGTGGCCGGGCACGTCGACGATCCCTACCTCGCGACCACTCGGCAGCGTCATGTGCGCGAAGCCGAGGTCGATGGTCATGCCCCGCCGTTTCTCCTCCGCGAGGCGGTCCGGGTCGATGCCGGTCAGGGCCGTGATCAGCGTCGACTTCCCGTGGTCGATGTGGCCCGCGGTGCCGACGACGAAGCTCATCTCTTGATGGTTGACGCTGCTGCCTCGACGGCGTCTAGCAGCGTCTCGTCCTCACCCTTCAGCACGGTGCGCCCGTCGAGGCAGCACCGGTCCCCCTCGATCCGGGCGATCACGGCCGGGTCGCCGCGGCGCAGGGCGGTCGCCAGCTTGGACGCCGGGCCGCGAAGAGCGAGCAGAACGGTCGGAAGAGGATGCTCCGGCAGCGAGCCTCCACCCACCGCCGACGTACCGTCGACGAGCTCGGTCTCGACCCCGCGGTCGGCCAGCTTCACCGACCAGAACGCCGCGCGGCGGCGCACATCCTCGACCGAGGCGCGCAGCATGCGCTCGACCGGGATCTCCTCTTCGTGCCCGGTGAGACGCTGGCGCAGCGTCGCCTCGAGGGCGGCGAGCGTGAGCTTGTCGACCCGCACGGCGCGCGCCAGCGGATGGCGCGACATCTTGCGCACGACCTCTTCCTTGCCGAGGACGATCCCCGCCTGTGGGCCGCCCAGGAGCTTGTCGCCGGAGAACGCGACCACGTCGCAGTGTGCGACGGACTCTCCGACCGTCGGCTCGTCACCGAGGGCGGCCACCGCGCCGCTGCCGAGGTCGTCGATCAGCAGCGCGCCGCGCCGGCGCGCAACCTCCGCCAGCTGCGGAAGCGAGGCCGACTCAGTGAAGCCGGTGACCCGGAAGTTCGAGGTGTGGACGCGCAGGATGGCCGCGGTGCGCGGCGTGATCGCCTCCTCATAGTCGGACGCGCGGGTGCGGTTGGTCGTGCCGACCTCGACCATGCGCGCCCCCGAGAGGCGCATCACGTCCGGCATTCGGAACGCGCCGCCGATCTCGACGAGCTGGCCTCGCGAGACGAGCACCTCGCGGCCCCTGCAAAGCGCGGTCAGCGCCAGCAGGACCGCTGCGGCGTTGTTGTTGACGACGAGCGCGGCCTCGCCGCCGAAGAGCGCTGTAAGGAGGCCGGACACAAGTGTCGCCCTTTCGCCCCGCTTACCCGTCTCCAGGTCGAGCTCGAGGTTGCTGTATCCGGCCGCCACGGCGAGCGCGTCGAGGGCAGCCTTCGACAGAGGCGCGCGGCCGAGGTTGGTGTGCAGGATCACGCCGCTCGCGTTGATCACGCGGCGCAGCCGCGGCGCCACGCCCGCCCTCAGCCTCGCCTCGACGGCGTCGCGGCGCGAGGACTCGTCGCCGCCGCCCGCGCGCTCGCGCGCGATCTGGGCGCGGATCGCCTCCACCACCCGCTCGCGCCCGTGCTCTTTGACGAGCGCGACGTACGCCGGCTCGTTGACGAGCGTCCCTACACCAGGCAGGGAATCAGCGCGGAGATCCCGGTTTGGTACCCGTCGCATGTGTGCAATGAGATTAGGCTCGCTGGCTCGTAAAACGGCGCCATCACGTACCAGAGCAGGTTCACGTGGCCGAGGAACTGGAACGCGATCAGGACGATGAAGCAACCGGCCCAGACCTCGCGCCGGCGCACGCTGACGTCGAAGAAGAAGCGTGGGTTTCGGCTGCGAAAGAGCGTCTCGATGATGTTCCATCCGTCGAGCCCGGGAATGGGCAACAGCTGGAAGGCGAGGATCGACAGGTTCAGGAAGATGATCACGTAGATGGCCGCGAGGAGAAGCCCGGGACCGAAGTCGTAGTAGGCCGGGAGACCTGCCCGCCTGCCCGCCAGGAACACGAACCCGAGGACGATCGCTACCGCCAGGTTGGCGGCCGGCCCGCCAAGCTCCACGAGCACCTTCTGGAGGGTGGTGTTGATCCGGTTCGACTGCACGGGTACGCGCCTCCCCCACCCCACCAGCGCCAGCGCGACGGCGAGGACGCCGACCGGCTCGAGATAGCGCCTCGGATCGGGGTTGAACCCGCCGAAGTACCGGACTGAGCGGTCTCCGAGGAGGTACGCGACCGCGGCGTGGCCCATCTCGTGGACGGGGATGGCGACCACCACCGCCGGCACCAGCAGGAGCAGCCTGATGAGAAGGTCGGTGAACCTCACTCGACCGGGATCTTGCGGTCGCGCCGGCTCGTCCGCCGTGCCGCTCGGCCGCGGCGCGCGCGCCGCGCCACGGGCTCCGGGGCCACGCGGTTCTCGTAGATGAGCATGAGCGCGGTGATCAGCTCCCGCTGGGCGTTGAGCAGGTGCACCTGAGCCGCCGGCGGAACCATGTCCGACAGGACGTTCCCGACCCGCGAGCCAAGCTCGTTGATCAGCTCGATCACCCGCTCGCCATCGCGGCTCAACGCCTGGCCTTCCCCTTCTCCACCTGCTCGGGCTTCGGCGCAAAGCGGACACGCAGCTCTCCATCCTCGATCGAGGCCCCCGCCGTCTCGCGACGCTCCAGCACGCGCGGCAGCGTGATCTCGCGGCGGTAGTTGCCGACCGTCACGTAGAGATCGCCGTTGTGCCTGCTCAGGTCGACCGCCGACTTGTCCACGAAAGGCACCTTCAACGCCAGCACGTAGTCGCTCCCTTCCTTATCTATACGCTGGGGGTTGGAGGTCGCGAACCGGCGCGATGGGTCTTCGTCGCCGTAGATCGCCTGCGCCATGCGCGCGAGCATCGTCTCGCCAACCACCTCGCGGTCGAAAAGGGGCACGTTGAAGATCGGGATGCCCGAGAACGACTGCTCGACCTCAGCCTGATAGCGATGGTGGATGCGCTGCCACTTCTGGAACAGCTCGTCGTGCAGGTCGCGGGGCAGGAGCCGGTTCACGATCACGGCGTCGGTGACGTAGCCGAAAAGGCTCAGGTACGTGTACGCGCGCTTGGCCTCCTTGACGACCATCTTCTCCAGGTTGAGGACGATGCGCACGGTCGTGATCTCCGGATCGGTCAGGACCTTGCGCATGCCATCGAGGTCGAGAAGCAGGTCCTTCAGCGACGCGTAGACCTCGTCCGAAGGCAGCGGCATGTTCATCATCGGCTGCAGCACGGGGCGCGCCACCCGCATCGCCCGGCGCGACCACGGATAGATCTTGTCCAGCCACCACTTGGCGGCATCGGGGAAAGTCAGCAGCTGCAAGGTCTCGCCGGTGGGCGCGCAGTCGACGATCAGGACATCGTGCTCAGCGCGCTGGGCGTAGTGCTTGATCCACATCAGCGACGCGACCTCGTCCATGCCCGGCGGGTTGGCGACCTCGTCCGCGAGGACCTCGTCCAGGCCCTGCGTGGAGAAGACCTCGACGGCGTACTCGTGCAGCTTGGCCCAGTGCCGCTGCATCTCGTGCAGTGAGGAAACCTCGTGCGCCAACAGGTTCTTGCCGACCTGCGTGGCCTCCGACCCGAGCTCGATGTCGAACGAGTCGCCGAGGGAGTGCGCGGGGTCGGTGCTCATGACGACGGTGCGGTAGCCGGCGGCGGCGCAGCGGACGGCGGTGGCGGCGGCGACGGAGGTCTTGCCCACCCCACCCTTCCCGGTAAACAGAACGACTCGCACGCCGAGAGTCTACGTTCGTCTACGTGCGGGGGGTTTTCCTCCGTTTGCCGGCCGCGACCAGTTCGTCGACGTTCTCCTGGACCAGGGTCTCGACGTGCTTGAGGACCTGGATCGTGACCTCGGTGTTCTTTTCTGTCATCTCGGTCACATCTTTGATCGCCTCGAGGATCTGCACGTTCTGCTGGTCGGCCTTGTCCGCCTCCGCGGCCGCGTGCTCGAGCGTGAGCCGGTCCTTCTGCGCCTGCCGGTTGCCGGCGAGCAGAAGCACGGGACCGGTGTATGCGGCCTGGGTCGAGAAAGCCAGGTTGAGCAGGATGTAGGGATAAGGGTCGATGTGGATGCGGCCGGTCGCCTGCAGGGAGTTGATCGTCACCCACGTGGCGACGAGCAGCGTCTGCACGATGAGAAAGCGCCACGAGCCGATGAAAGATGCGATCCCGTCGGCGAGCTGCTCCCCGAACGTCGCCTGCTCGTGGTGGAGGATGTTGACGGGGTGCTTGTGGGAGTCGGCGGCGTACCTACGGCGGCGGCTTGCCTTGGCCAGCGAGGCGTTCGCGGAGTCGCTGGTGCGGACCGACACGGCGGGTCGAAACTCTACCGGTTCGACTCCGGATTTCTACTCCCTTACCTGACGATCGAGGGCAGCACGACGGAGCCGGCTCCGAGCAGGACGATCGTGACCACGCCCACGAAGCCGAGACGCTTCAGGTCCTTGGTGAAGTAGGGCACGCGGTCAAGCGGGATCGAGGGGTCGGCGGACTCGACGACGTAGCGCCCGCCGCGGCCTTTGATGATCTGGTTGCGGGCGCCGAGGGACATCTCGACGGCGCGCACCAGCGCCTGGTCGCCGCCCACCCGCGCCTGGGAAACGCTGCGCTGCGGGGCCTGCGCCCCGGTCGCGTTTGCCCCGACGGCGCTCAGTGGCCCCGCCGGCCGCATCGGCTGCCGGTACTTGGCCTTGACTCGCTTCTTGCCCTTGCGCCCCATAGATCTGCAAGTCTAGTGGGGCTTTGCGCGCGGCCCGGGATCTGGTGAGGACAGGCAGGCGGTTGGGGGAGCTGTTTCTGGGTCGTGGGGTGCGACTCGGGAAGGGGTCCGCCTGCCTGTCGTTGGGCCGTGGGACTCAACCGGCTGAGACGTTGGCTACGATATGTTGTGTCCCACCGCAAGTTATAACCCCGAATGTAGGTGGTGTCAAGGCCTTTGGCTGAATCACCGCCTGGCAGCAGGCTGCGGTGGCTCCCCTGGCTCTTCGCCGCGGGCGCGGTCCTGTGGCTGGTCCAGCTGACCCAGTTCGCGGCCATCCTCGCCGCCCCCGCGGGACGCGAGCAGCTGCAGCAGGCACTGGTCAAAGCGGGCTTCACTTCCGACCCGGAGCAGATGCTGGTCGTCGAGTCCGTGATCATCGTCTTCTTCGAGTTGTGCGCGATCGCCCTGCACGCGGCCGCGTACTACGGCCTAAGAAGGTTCCGCCCGTGGGGCTGGATCGCGGCGACCATCGTCGCGGCGGCGTGGTCGGTGATCCTGTTGGGGATCCCGGTGCTGGTCTTTCTCCTCCGCCGCCGGACGCGGCAGGCGTACGGGATTCCCTAGCGACCGATGCGGAAGAAGACGACGTCGCCGTCCTGGACCCGGTAGTCCCGTCCCTCGACTCGGAGCTTTCCGGCGGCGCGCAGCGCGTCCATCGAGCCTGCGGCCACCAGCTCGTCGACCGACGTGACCTCGGCGCGGATGAAGTGCTTCTCGAAGTCGGTATGGATCTTCGATGCGGCGATCGGCGCCGGCGCGTCCCGCTCGCAGGGCCAGGCCCGCACCTCGGGCTCGCCCGCGGTGAAGTACGTGATCAGTCCTCCCGCCGCCCACACCGCGCGCGCCATCCGACCCAGCCCCGACTCGTCGATGCCGTAGCCCGCGCGCATCTCCGCCTGCTCGGCGGGATCGAGCTCCGCCAGCTCGGCCTCGAGGCGCGCCGACAGCGCGATCGAAGGCGCCCCTTCCGCATCCGCCAGCTTCACGACCCTGGTCGCCGGCTCGCCTCCGCTCGGCAGCAGCTCCTCCGCGACGTTGGCCACATAGATCGCGGGCTTGAGCGTGACGGGGAAGATGCCCAGCAGCGTCGCGCGCTGCTCGGGCTCCAGCGCCAGGGTGCGCAGCTGCTGGCCCGCGTCCAGATGCTGCTTGGCCACGGTTAGAACCTCCGCCTCCGCCGCCGCGTCCTTCTTCCCCGCCCGCGCCTCCTTGCCGACCACGTCGAGCCGGCGCTCCACCGACGCGAGGTCGGCGAGGACGAGGTCGAGGGCGAACTCCTCCAGCTCTGCGGCCGGTTCAGGGTCGGGGCCGAAGCAGCGCGCGACCTTGAGCAGAACGTCGGCCTGGCGGGCGAACGCGACGCGCTGGGCGCGGCTGCCGGGCGGGGTGTCCTCGACCCGCACCTGGGCGGGAGTCTTCTTCGCCGGCTTCACCGCTTCGGCGAGGCGGTCGAGACGCTCGTCGGGGATGTCGACCATGCCCACGCCGTCGGCGCCGCGGCCCGCGGTCAGGGCGCGGAAAAGGGTGGTCTTGCCGGCCCCGGCCGGGCCGACGATGGCGACGTTTACCGGCACCGGCTACGCGAGGTCCTGGTCCAGCTCGAACGCCTGGTGGAGGATGCGCGCGCCCCTGTCCACCTGGTCGCGCGCGACCAGGCAGGTGATCCGGATCTCCGACGTGCTGATCATCTCGATGTTGACCCCGCCGTCGGCGAGGGCGCGGAACATGCGCGCGGCGATGCCCGGTGTGCCGAGCATCCCGGTGCCGACGATCGACAGCTTGGCGATGCCGCCCGCGGAGGAGACCCGCTTCGCGCCGACCTCTTTCGCGGCCGCCTTGACCAGCTTCTCGGCCGCCTTGAGGTCCGACTCCGCCACCGAGAACGTCAGGTCGGTGTGGCCCGAGCGGCCGATGTTCTGGACGATGACGTCGACCGAGATGCCCGCCGCGCCGAGCGGCTCGAAGATGGTCGCCGCGACGCCGGGGCGGTCGCGCACGCCGACGACCGTGATCTTCGCGACGTTCTTCTCCTGCGCGATCCCGCGCACGCGCTGGCGATCTTCCATGGGGACGTGGGCGACGATCATCGTACCGACGCGGTCGTTGAAGCTCGAGCGGACGTGGATCGGCACGCCGTACAGCTCGCCGATCTCGACCGCGCGCGGGTGTATCACGCGAGCGCCGACCGCGGCGAGCTCCAGGATCTCGTCGTACTGGATGTGGCTCAGCTTCCGCGCGGACTTCACGACCCGCGGGTCGGCGGTGTAGATGCCGTCGACGTCCGTGTAGATCTCGCAGACGTCGGCGCGCAGGGCGGCGGCCAGCGCGACGGCGGTGGTGTCCGAGCCTCCACGGCCGAGGGTGGTGATCTCGAGCTCCTCCGTCACACCCTGGAAGCCCGCGATGACCGGCACCTGCTTGCGCTCGAGGGCCTCGACGATGCGGTCGGGCTTGATGTCGCGGATGCGCGCCCGCGAGTGGTGCCCGCTCGTGCGCACCCCCGCCTGAGCGCCCGATAGCGACACCGCGGGCACGCCCATGCCCTGGAGGCACATCGCCACGAGCGGCGCGGTGATCGTCTCGCCGTTGGCGACCAGCATGTCGAGCTCGCGCGCCGGCGGGTCGGGGTTGACGCTCTCGGCGAGCGCGATCAGGCGGTCGGTCGTGTGGCCCATCGCCGACACGACGGCGACGACCTTCTCGCCCGTCTTCACGGTGTCGGCGATGCGGCGGCTGACCCGGCGGATGCGCGCGGCGGAGCCAACCGAGGTTCCCCCGAACTTCTGGACGATCACAACGTACGAAACATGCCCTTGTCGGTGATCTTGGTCACGAGCGCCCGGCCACGCAGCGGGTGCGACTCCTCCATCGCCTTGGCGATCTTGTTTGCCTGCGAGGGCGCGCAGAAGGCGAACACGCTCGGTCCTGCGCCGCAGATCGCCGCGCCGTAAGCGCCCGCGGCCTCCGCGACGTGAATCACCTCCTCCACCCACGGGTAGAGGTGGAGGCGGTGCGGCTGGTGCAGCCGGTCACGCAGCGCCTCGCCCAGAAGGGACGCCCGCTTGGAGACGATGGCGCGCACGAGCAGCGCGGTGCGAGAGGCGTTGAACGACGCATCGCCCAGGGGCACCTCGTCGGGCAGCACCGAGCGCGCCTTCTCCGTCGGCAGCGGCTGGTGGGCGATGAACAGGGCGATCCCCCAGCCGGGGTTCGGCAGCTTCTCGTCCACCTTCTCGGAGACGATGCGGATGCCTCCCGACGCCGAGGCGGCGACGTTGTCGTAGTGGCCCTCGTCGGCGCCGGCGTCGACGACGTGGCTCTTCACGTCCCACGGGCTCATCAGCGCGGAGGCTGCCAGGCGCGAGGCGGCGCTGCTGCCGAGCCCGACGCCCATCGGGATCTCGCTCCGGACGCGTCCCTTCATGGTCAGGCGGGTGAACGGGTTCTCGTGCGCGTAGAGGTAGTCGGCGCCCTCGCCCTCATAGTCCCAGGCGGGCCGCTCCGCCTCGTTGGCCTCGACCTCCAGCCACAGGTCGATGGCCATGGCCATGCAGTCGAAGCCGGGACCGATGTTGGCGATCGAGGCGGGGACTTTGATCCGCATTTACAGCTTCAAGACCTTAGCGAGTGTGCGGGCGTCTCCGTCCAGCTCTATGGGCGGTTCGACGTTTTTCAGCGCCGCGTCGGGGTCCTTGAGGCCGGAGCCCGTCAGCACGACGACGGTGACCGCCTCCCTGTCGACCTTGCCGTCGCGCACCAGCCGGAACAGCAGGGCCAGCGGGGCTGCGGATGCCGGCTCGGCGAACAGGCCCTCGCTGTTGGCCAGCCGGATCTGGGCGGAGAGGATCTCCGTGTCGGTGACGGCGGCGATGATGCCACCGGATTCGTCCCGCGCCGAGGTCGCCCCTTCCCAGGAGGCAGGGTTGCCGATGCGGATCGCCGAGGCGACGGTCTTCGGGTTGGCCACCGGCGACCCCGTGACGATGGGCGCGGCGCCCTCCGCCTGGGCGCCGACCATGCGCGGCAGCCGCGTCGCCCGGCCGGCGGCGTGGTACTCGCGAAAACCCTTCCAGTAGGCGGTGATGTTGCCCGCGTTGCCGACCGGCAGGACGAGGTAGTCGGGCGCGTCGCCGAGCTCGTCGACGATCTCGAACGCGGCCGTCTTCTGGCCCGCGATGCGGTGTGGGTTGACGGAGTTCATGAGCGCGACGGGGTAGTGGCTGGTCAGGTCGCGCACCGTCTCCAACGCGTGGTCGAAGTTGCCTCTCAGGGCGACGACCTTCGCCCCATACATGAGCGCCTGGGAGAGCTTGTTCATGGCGATCTCTGGAGGACCGCCCTGCGCGGGCCCGGCCCCCGAGGGGACGACCACGATCGCGCGCGCACCCGTGCGCGCGGCGTACGCGGCCATCGACGCCGACGTGTTGCCCGTCGAGGCGCATATGAACACGCGGCTTTTGTCCTCCAGCGCCTTGGCCACCGCCACGACCATCCCGCGGTCCTTGAACGAGCCAGTGGGGTTCAGCCCCTCGTACTTGAAGTAGAGGTGCTTGAGGCCCAGCGCGCGGCCGATGTTGCGGCTCGCGACCAGCGGCGTCGAGCCTTCGTGGAGGTCGACCTCCGGCGTGGAGGGTCCGACGGGCAGGTGCTCGCGATAGCGCGCGATGACGCCCACGTGATTCCTCTTAGAAGACGCGAAGGAACGAGGAGACGGCACGGATCGGTTCGAGCCGGGCCATCCGCTCACGCGCCCTCTGCAGGCTCGCGTCGAGCGAGGGGTGGGTGGTGACCACGAGCTCGGCCGTCTGGTCGTGTGAGAAAGCGTCTTTCTGGATGAAGCTCGAGATGCTGACGCCCTCTTCCGCGAAGACCTGTCCAACCGCCGCGACCACGCCCGGCCTGTCTTCGGCCTGGATCCGGTAGTAGGCGCGTGTCTTCACCTCTCCGATCGGGACGACGCCGACGCGGTCATCGAAGCTGAAGGAGGGCCGGCTCTGGACACCGCGGCGGATGGAGCGCGAGAGGTCGATCAGGTCGCCCACTACGGCCGAGGCGGTCGGACGCCCGCCCGCGCCCTGGCCCACAAGCAGCACCTGGCCGACGAGGTCGCCCTCGACGAAGACCGCGTTCTCCGCCCCCTCGACGCGAGCGAGCGGATGGTCGAGCGAGACCATTGCGGGATGGACGCGCGCCTCGACGCGTCCGGTGTGCCGCTGCGTGTGGGCGACGAGCTTGATCGCGTAGCCGAGCTCCCGCGCGTAGCGGAAGTCGACCGGCTCCACGCCATCGATGCCCTCGCGGTAGATCTCTTCGGGCCGGACCTTGATCTCATAGGCGATTGACGCAAGGATGGCGAGCTTGTACGTCGCGTCGAAGCCGCCGATGTCGTCGGTCGGGTCCGCCTCGGCGTATCCGGCCTCCTGCGCCTCCCGCACGGCGTCGGCCATGGTCAGGCCCCCCGCGGACATGCGGCCGAGGACGTAGTTGGTCGTGCCGTTGATCACCGCCGACACGCGCTCGATGCGGTTGGCCTGTAGGTCGACGCGGAAGGTGCTGATCAGCGGGATGCCCCCGCCGACCGCGGCCTCGAAGTAGACGTCGACGTTCTTCTCCGCCGCCAGGTCGAGGAGCTCGGGGCCGTGTTTGGCCATCACCACCTTGTTGGCCGTGATCACGTGCTTGCCCCCCTGGATGGCGCGCTCGATGTACGAGCGCATCGGCTCGTCGCCGCCGGCGACCTCGATCAGGACCTGGATCGAGCTGTCCTCGAGCAGCTCCGAGGCGTCGGCGGTCAGCAGGTCAGAGGGGATGTCGATCGGTCGCCTCTTGCTGACGTCGCGGACCAGGACCTTCTTCAGACAGAGCTCGACGCCGGCCCGCCGCGACAGCTGAGGGGCCCAGGAAAGCATGCGCTCGGCCACCTGGGAGCCGACTGTGCCGAGGCCGATAAGGCCGACGCTCAATGGGTGGGACACCGTAGCGAGCTATTCTCGCGTTTCGTGGCGCTGATCCTGCGCGAGAGCGACGTCCAGGACCTGATCGAGATGGACGAGGTCATCGCCGCCGTCGAAGACGCGATGCGCGAGCTGGGTGAGGGCGACGCCCACAACGAGCCCCGGCGACGCGCCTTTGCGCCAGGCGGAATCCTCAACGTCATGTTCGCCGCCTATCCCGGCGGCAAGTGCACCGGGCTCAAGGGCTACACCGTCAGCAACGGCCACGTCCGGTTCATGGTCGCGATGTTCAAGCTCGACGGCTCGCTGGACGCGCTGGTCGAGGCCGACTTCATGGGCGCCTACCGCACGGGCGCGGCCACCGCCGTGGCCGCGCGGGCGCTGGGGACCGCCGTCCCGGCCAAGATCGGGCTCATCGGCACGGGGTGGCAAGCGGCCACCCAGGCGCTGGCCCTATCCCGGGTCGTCGAGATTGACCAGCTCCGCGTCTACAGCCGCAACGCCGAGAAGCGCGCGATGTTCGCCGAAGAGCAAAGCGAGCAGCTCGGAGTCCAGATCGTCGCCGCAGACACCGCCGAGACGGCCGTGCGCGGAGCGGACATCGTGGTCACGGTCACAACCAGTCCGGCGCCGGTGCTCGAGGCCGAGTGGGTCGAGCCCCACGCATTCGTCGCCGCCGTCGGCTCGAACTTCCGCAATCGCACCGAAGTGCCACCCGAGCTCGTCGAGCGGGCGCACACGGTCGTCGTCGACCAGCTGGCGGCGGCGCAGCTCGAGAGCGGCGACCTGATCCAGGCGGCGGAGGCGGGAAAGTTCGACTGGCGCCAGGCCGTGGAGCTCGGCGCCGTGGTCGCGGGCCGTTGGGAGCGCCCGGAGCGGCCGGGCATCATGTTGTTCGAGTCACACGGGCTTGCGCTCTGGGACCTGGCTGCGGCCTCGGTCGTCGTCGCGGCGGCCCGCCGGCGCGGCGGCTATGAGGAGATCGAGTTCCTCACTTAGGCAGGTGGACCTGGACCGGTTGCGGCGCCAGGGCGCCGATCTGCAGCCACGAGCCGACCAGGAACGCGGCGACGAGGATGACGACCAGCGCGGCGCTCGCGGTGGTGTAGACGACCCACGGCGAGGGCCCGGCGGCGGCAATACGGATCATCAAATCCGACCATTCCGGGCCGCGCCGGGGTTTCCAGGTTTCAACCTCTGCCCGGATCATCCGGCTCACATCAGCTTCGGAGGGCGCGGGCGGCCCTCCTACGGTGGTTTTATCTTCCACGTAGGGCACCTTCACTTCTCGAACGCGCGGCATCGCGTTGCTGATCGCTCCCGATCGTTTTGCGCATGATCGCCACCGCCTTCGCGATCCGCGACGCCACCGTCCCGGCCGGCACGCCGAGCACGTCCGCGATCTCCTCCCGGGTCAGACCCTCGTAGTAATGAAGGACGATGGCCGCCCGGAGCTTGGGGCTCAGCGCCAGCATCGCCTTCTCGACCACGTCGCGCGCCTCGGCACGGTCGTAGTCGCGCCGGTCGGGGGCGGTGTACAGGCGGGCGGGCAGAAAGCGGGCGAGCTTCTGACGCCGCAGGTGGGAGATGGCCAGGTTGACGCCGATGCGCCGCAGCCAGGCCCCTGGTGGAGCGGTCGGCGTGTAGCGGTGACGCGCCCGGTAGGCGCGCACGAAGGTCTCCTGGGTCAGGTCCTCGGCGGCTGCCGAGTCGAGGACGACGGCTCGGATCGAGCGGTAGACGGAGTTGAACTCCTGGTCGTACAGCTGCCGGAACTGGGTCTTGGGATCGAGCTGCCCGGCCTGGGTCACGGCGGATAGTTTGAGGGCTGGGCCCGGGGCGGCGAATAGAGTGCGGGCATGAACGTCGTCGGCATGGCTTTGATCGTGGTCGCCGCGGGCGAGGCCGTGTTCCTGCTGCTCTCTCTGGCGGCGGAGGTGTTGTACGGCACGCACCGGCCGACCCTCGTCGGCTTTCTCGCGTTGCTCGCCGGCGCGCTCGCGGTGCCCGTGACCGCGCGCATCGGCGTGGTGATGCGGCGGGCGGCCAAAACACCGCTCACGCCGGTCGGGGGCGCGGCGATTCTGGCCGGATGCCTCGCAGCTCTCTTTGCGCTCTGGGTCATGGTCGAGATGAACTCCATCTTTCTGTCCGGCTCGCCGCTTCCGACGTCACGCTGACGATGACGCGCAAGGTGCGGCTTTCCGTCGACGCCGAGCTACGCCGCGCCACGGAACGCGACCTGCCGGCGCTCTCGACCTGGAGTGGACACGTGAAAGGCACGTTCGCGCCGGCGGTGGCGAGCGACGACCGCGTGCTTCTCGTCGCGAACGCTAACGGCCGCTTCCCCATCGGGCATCTGCTTGTCGACCTTACCGGCGGCGTCCTCTCTCATCTCCTCGTCCTCGGCGGATTCCGCGACCAGGGTCTCGGCACCGCTCTCATCGTCGAAGGCGAGCGGGTGTTGCGCGAGCGCGGTGTTATGCACGCGACGCTGGTCGTGGAGAAGGCCAACGACGGGGCGATCAGGCTTTACGAGCGGCTGGGCTACACGCGAGAGGGCGAGACCGACGAGGTGTTCGACGAGCCGATGCCGGACGGAAGTGTGCAGCCGGTCGGGCACCCATCGTGGGTGATGCGCAAGGAGCTGTGAGGGAGCGAG
This sequence comes from Chloroflexota bacterium, assembly GCA_005889135.1. GTDB lineage: Bacteria > Chloroflexota > Dormibacteria > Dormibacterales > Dormibacteraceae > 40CM-4-65-16. The sequence goes on along the minus strand of VBEK01000126.1, from coordinate 11,723 downwards.
CCGTCCCCCTCTTGTCTGCCGCCGTCGACACCGCCGCGATCGTGAGCGCGGTTCCCTTACCGGGGGATTCTTCAAGAACTCGGCCCTGAGGGCATGGTCAGGTTCTCGCCCACCGCGTGGACCGGTTGTAACGCAGGAGGCCGACCAGATGCCTGGCCCAAGGCTTTGGCTAACAGCGGGAGTGCTAGGCCTAAGAGAGCGGCGCTGCTCAACAGCGCGGCGCGAATCGACACCCCTGAGCCGATCACCCCGACGATAGGACCTCCGACGATCTGGCCCAGCGCGTCGGCCTGCCCATCCACTGAAAAGAGGGTGGCTCGGTTGGACGAATCGAGTGACCGGTTGAGCCAGGCGCGCTGCACGGGTCCGAAAGCCTGTCCCATGACCGATGCAACCCACAGGAAGCCAATCGCCAGCGCGAGGTTGGTGGCGAGAGCAAACCCCACGAGCATCAAGGCTCGAGCCGCCGTGAAGGCGAAGAGTGACCTCGTCACGAGATTGTGGTTAGCGAGATCCAACCGGAGTCTGATGATCTGGGTGGTGGCGACCCCGATCAGCATCGAGCCGCCACCAATGACTCCAAACCACAGGACGGGCGGGAGCCCCGCAAAGGTGGGCAACCCGACGTCCTTGATGAAATGGATCTGGTTGAGCCGGTCGATGCCCTCGCCGGAGAGGCCCCATACGATGGTGATGGCAAGGATCGTCATGATCACCGGTCGGCTGCGAACCGACGCGAGCGACGAACGTGCTCCCGAAGCCAACCTGGCGAGATTGCCTTCCACGGGACGAGGGATCGCCTTGAAGCCTGCCTCAGTCATCGCAAAGAGGAGGTAGACACCAAGCAGTGCGAGGAGCCCTCCGCCCAGCACGATTGGAAGGTTGAGCCGAATCGAGGCCAGACCGACCCCGACAAGAATCCCTACAAAACCAGCGGCGCTCGAGTATTGCGACGCTTGCAAGAAGAGTCGACCAGCCCGCTCATCGCCAACTTCATCGGTTATCCAGGCGTCATCCGCACCGCCGGAAAGGGTGGCGCCGCTGCCCCAAATCACCTGGGCGATGGCGATTGCTATGAAGTGCGGGACAAGGCCCTCGAGCACGAACCCCGAGCCAACAAGCGCGTAGCCGACAACGACGGCCCAGCGCCGGCTGAAGGCGTCGGCAAGCAGCCCAGTTGGAACCTGAAACACAAAGCAGGTGAGCTCGAGGACGGTACCGACCAAGAGAAGTTGGAGCGCATCGAAATGGGCCACCTCGACCTGGTAGACGAGGTTGGTGGCCGCGACCATGGCGAAGAAGAGGCTGCCGCCGACTTGCATGACGAGGTAGACGAAGGTCGGATCTTTGGAACGGACAGCCAACTGAAGGACCTCCCGCCGGCCCGCAGGCACGGCAATTCATCAGGAATCGGGAGGTCCAGCGAAGTGGCCTGTGGGCCGGGAGGCTAGAGGTCTCCCGCGGCGTCGAAGACGTCCGCGGAGACTTTCATGCCGCGAATCGTAGTCGGTTTACCCCGCCCGTGCCGTCTTCGACATCGTCGGGGGCGCAGGTCCTTGGGGCGATTAGCGTGGCGGGCCGTGGGGCGGACGTAGGTCGGCGCCTCTAATGCCGAGTGCCGGCAGTGGCGGGGAATCTCCGGTTCGGAAGAGCGCGGGTGCCGGCGACCGCGGTCTTCCGAGATAGACAATAGTGAACGACATACCGGTGGTCGACGAGCAAGGCCGAGAACCCGGCGAGTATGTCGACCACCTCAGGCCAACGCCCGTGCTCGACGAAGGCGGTGAAGGGCAACGACCCACAGCAGGATTAGCCAGGCCGCAGCGATTAATCCTTCAGAGCCTTGAAGCTTTACCACCCCACCAAGCACGGGGCCGCGATCCTGCGAGACGGCTTCGGCGAGACGAGCGGCACCTATCTGACAGAGACCGACAACAGTGGGGTCTGGCTGTTCGATCAGCCGTTCGAGCAGCGCCCCGGCGACGATGACCCCGACGTGATCTTGGAGCTCGAGATACCTGAGGCGGTGGTCGCGCCTTTCGAGTGGCACGTGGGACTGCCCTACCGCGAGTTCCTGATGCCGGCCGCGCTGGTCAACCTGTATGGCACGCCGCGCGTCTGGCAAAGCTCCGACCGCAGCGCCTAGCTGCCAGGCGATTCAGTCCCAGACCCTTACCGGAGCTCCTGTCATCCGGCTGCGCTCTGCCGCGAATGCCATGAGGTGACTCTCCAGCGACTCGCGCGGCCCCGAACGGACCAGGGATCGATCGCCTGCTGAGACTGCGTCCAGGAACGCGCTCATCACGCCGTAGTCGCCCCCGCCGTGGCCGTCTCCAGCATCCACTTCGGTGTGGACCAGGTCGAATGACTCGACCTCTCCGGTGACGAAGTCGGTAAGCGTGAGCCGTTGCCCGTCGCCATCGAGAAAGCCCCTGGTGCCCATGATCCGCGTCCGCCGCCGGTCGAGGGGCGTGAACGCGCTCATCGTCAACGTTGCCGTCACGCCACCCTCGAACTCGATCGTGACGACCTGGTGGTCGGCCACGTCGTTGTCAGAGGCGTAAACGCAGCGACCGTACGGGCCGTCGCGCAGCGCCTGCCGCACACCCGGCTCGGTCAGGTCGGTCGTGACAACCGAGAGCGGCCAGCGCTCGAGCGCCGGATCGCCCAGGCAGCCGAGGTAGAGCCGTGGAGCGGAGTACGGACAGTCCGGCTCGACGGCACAGTCCAGACACCGATCGGCAGCGCCTGCCGGCCGGTTCGCCGCGGTGAAGTGATGCAGGCCGCCCCGGCTGGACACCGCCACCGCCGGCCGGCCGACGATGTATCGGAGCCAGTCCAGGTCGTGACAGCATTTGGTCAAGATGCTGGGCCCTGCGTGGTCCGACCGGCGCCAGTTACCCCGCACATACGAGTGGGCGAAGTGCCACCAGCCGATCGGCTCGAGCTGATCCACACCGACAACCTGGCCCAGCCGACCGCCAGCCACGATCTGCCTCACCTTGTCGGTGTAAGCGGTGTAGCGCATCACGTGGCAGATCGCGAGTATGACCCCGGCTTTCTCGACTGCGTCGATCACCTGGATGCAGCCCGCTCGGGTTGGTGCGATCGGCTTTTCCAGCAGCACGTGGTAGCCCAACTCCGCGAAACGGCATGCAGGGCCGACGTGCTCGTAGTCCGGCGTGGTGATGATCACCGCATCCGCGAACGGAGGCAATGCGGCAAGCTCCCGCCAGTCGTCGAACCGCCTGTCGGCCGCCACGCCGAGCCGGTCGGCCAACGCCTCGCGGCGAGCGGTGCGGGGATCGGCGACGGCCACCACACGAGCCCGCTCCGGATATCGCTCCGCGAAGCTGGAGAACGTGCGACCCCGCGAACCGGTACCAGCCAACGCGATCGTGACCGGCCGTTTACTCGTCTTCTGGTCTCCTCGCCGAACCCGAACCCAGAGGGTCAGACCTCGCCATTTCGAGCAAGCGGTCATTCAGTTGGTTCATGCGGTCCTTCACCGAGTTTCTCGTAAACCGGCGCCTGCGTTTGCCGGGCTCCCACAACCAGGCGGTTCCAACGCGGGTCACCCCACCATCCGCCATCAGATAAGCGGTCATGTACAGCGGCCCGGTCGATTTCGTTTCGTAGACGACCGAATGCACGGCCGCATGGTCAGACTCGGTGACCCGGATCACCTCCGGTTCACGGTGCGGATCGGCGTACTGGCATGTGTACACCGCTCCGAGCTCGGTTCCGCGCGCTCCAGTTCGAATGTTGATGTCCTGCAGTCCGTGCAGCCGGCGGATGGATTCAGGCTCGATGAGCATGCGCCACGTCCGGTCGATTCCGGTCGGCAGCGTTACCTCCGAGTAAAGTCGCGCCTCCTCGCGCGAGACTCGCGTCCTCTCGCGGGCGATGGCCGCCTCCCATACCGGGCTCAGCGGGCGATATCCGCATTCGACACGTCCGACGTGCTCGTACTCCTCGATGTGAGGCGTGTACGAGGCGCGACTATCCGTGTCGAGCTGATCCAGCACGGCCGAGGTCAGCAGCAGGTACTCGTGAAGAGGGACATGATTCTTGAGCAGTCGAAACGACTTGTTGACCTCCGGGCCGTGGAGCTGCTGCCGCCGGTGGCCGAGCGGCTGCCACGCGTACTCGCCGCGGTGGCCAATGAACTTGAGCGCAAGGTCTGTGGTTCGAGCACAGGCTTCGCACGTGCACGTGTTGCATTTCTGCATGTCGCGGAGCCTGCGTCTGAAAGCGATGTACGCATGCTCCAGCTGCTCGATAAGTTGAGGAGCGTCCAGGTCACCGGCGAACGTCACGGAGTCGCCCTCGAACTGGGCCGGCTCGAGGCGCCCTCCGATCTCGTCGACGAGTACGCCCAGCAACTCGCGGACCGTGGCTGAAGAGTCCTGAATGGCAGTCCTGCTGACGTACCGCGTGTAGCCGGAGATGTCGGCCTGGACGAGGACCCCGGTGTGCACCGGCCCTTGATCGATGCCGCGAGATCTCAATCCCATGCGACCAGAAGCTTGGCCTTATGCCAGCTGGGACACAAAGGCACAAGCGAAGTATGCGGTCACGACTGTCGCCGAACAGGAGTCGCCCCTGGTGAACCGTGGTTTGGGAAACGCGAACCGGGTGACGCTCGTCGGTCGGCCGATCAGCCCTCTGATGACCGGACTCGGCAGTGACGACGAGATTGTCAGTGCGAGGTGGGTAACGGCTTCCCGGCCAGGGCAGCCGCGACGGCACAGCCGGGACGATGTCCGTGACCATCCGGTGGTTCCGAACCGCCGCACTCGGGACATGCGCCGACAGAGCCGACCGGCGCCAGGCCGGACCATTGATGTTTGGTCAGCAGGCGGAGCAACTCGACGTTTTCGGACCGCAGGCGTCTGAGTTCGTTCTCGGCCACGCGACCAGCTTAAGGCTGCCCGCTCCTCATCGGCTTTACGGAGCACGTCGGAGGTGCGCGATGGTTCTCACTCGGGCTACGGTGGACTCGAACCACCTGCCTCCGCGGCAATTCCGTGGCGGCTATGCGTCAAGCGTCGGGACCTAGCTCCGAAGCCCTCGTTGTTATGTGGCCTGACCCGACAAACGGGATGAGGATCTCGATTCGCTGACCGCAACACCGTCCGCCGGCATCGCGTGCTCGCTGGCTCGCCCGAGCAGCAGGTAGGTCACGGTCGGCCCCTTTCCCTTTACCTCGATCGGCCCGCGACACTCGAACACGAAGTCGTTCTTCATCCGCTCGTAAACCGCTTCCGTGACCTGGATCCGATCGGGCACTCCATGCGATTCCATACGGCTCGCGATGTTCACGGTGTCGCCCCAGAGGTCGTAGTGGAACTTCTCCCGACCGACGATCCCGGCCACCGCGGGACCGCAGTTGATGCCAACGCGAAAGCTCAGGTCCCAACCGTTTGCCTGATTCAGCCGGGCCACCTCCTGCTGAAGATCGAGCGCCATGTCGCAGATCGCATGGACATGGTCAGGACGCGCGATCGGGGCTCCGGCGGCGACCATATAGGAGTCGCCAATCGTCCGAATCTTCTCGAGCCCGTAGCGCCGGACCAGCCGGTCGAAGACGGAAAAGACCTCGTTGAGAACGGCGACGGTGGCGGCTGGCGTCTCGTGCGCGGACCTGATAGTGAACCCGGCGAGGTCAGCGAAGAGCACCGAAATCTCGTCGTGATGGTCAGCGATTGGCTCTTCGCCCCTCTTGAGGCGCGCCGCGATCGGTTCGGGGAGGACGTTCAGCAGCAGCGCCTGCGACCGCTGCTCGGCGACGTCGCGCTGCGACCGGAAATAGATCAGCCCGACGAACGTGAGTGTCCCGATGCCGGCGATGTTGAGCGCGAAAAGTGCGTTGATCGCGGCCGCCGGCAACGGTCTCACCTGCTGCGCCACCGTCCCGTCCAGCAGCGCGGCGATCAGAAGGTCGGCGAAGAACGCGGCGAGCCAGATGGTCGTCTCTCGAGCGGGCCGCAGAAGGAGTGCGCCGAGCGGGGCCGCGAACGCCCATACCACGACCGCGCTGCCATGGACGAACCCGCCGAGGCTCAACTGAAGGAGCATCGGGAGCACGATCATCAGCCCGAGCACTGGAACGGGCAGCCTGCCGAGGCGTTTGGTGCTGACGAACCTCAGAAAAACGGCGCCCACGACGATGCTGACGACGAGCGGGATCGAGCCGCTCAGCGGCTTACCGAGGGCCGCGTACATCACAGCCCACGCGAGCCCGGCCAGCGCGGCACCCAGACCGATCACGACGAAGACTTCTTTGGCGACCCTTTCCTGGTCTGAGTCGATCGGCTGGCATCCGATCGCGAGGATCCCGCGGAGCGCAGACGCGGCTTTCGCACGAGCCACACCGGACATTGTGCTCGCGCAAGTGGAAATCGCGGGATCTTCCATATCGGGCTGACCAACGTGCCGGAGTCAAAGAATTCCGGCCGTGACCAGGGTTCGCTGTTGCTGATCTGTTGCCACCCAAGTTGTTGCGGAAGAGGCTCAACACATGCAGGCGAGCGAAAGCCCCGTTTCCGCGGATTTCCGTGATGGGCAGTAGTTTCCGTAACGCGAACCAATCCTTGGTACTCCAGGGTCGGTCCATCCGCCTCGATGCCCACTCAAGGGAAAGTCGAAGCCTGACAAGCGATGCTGATCATGCCGGAGCTACCCGGGTCAGTCGGCCTGAGCTTCTGCCATAGACCGCGGAAGGCGCCCAGCTGAGAACGCAACAAGGCCCGCAGGAAGCAACCACGGATATACCTCGATGCGGTACTTACCTGCGCGGACGGCGGGATCTTGTTCTTTGAGTTTCCGCGCTCGCTCCGGATCGACATTGAGAATCGAAAAACCCCTAAGGTCACGATCAGGCGCTCCAAGCACTGGACCGGCGGCAAGCAATTGACCGGCCTGGTGCAATTGAGCTAGGTGCGACATGTGGGCATCTTGAAGTTCGGCCTCCTCTTGCTCACTGAATGCCGGGGCGTCGGGGCGAAGCATTAACAACGAAATCGTGTAGTGGTCAAATTCCATAACCCACATGATCGAACCACCGAGCCGGGGCGTGCATGTGTCGGGCTCTCACATCCGGCGAAGCGGTGTGGCCGCGGTGGACTCGCACCAGCCAATGGTCGTCGCTGTCCTGATCCGCTATGGCGCTGACGGCCGCTGGTAGGAAGAGTTATACTCACCATGTGAAGACTGCCGTTTCAATTCCTGACCGGATCTATGAGGCCGCGGAGCGGTACGCACGGAAGCGACGAATCCCTCGCAGCCAGGTGTATGCCGAGGCTCTTGCGCGCTTCATGGCCGAACAGGAATCGGACCAGGACCTGACCGCCGTACTCAACCGCGTTTGCCAAGAAGTGGATACCAGCCTGGACGAATTCGGTAGAGCCGCGTCGAGGCGCACCTTGGCTCCGTCCGATTGGTAGTCCGCCGGGGAGAGATCTGGTGGGCCGACCTCGGCTCGCCAAGAGGCTCGGCGCCGGCCTTGCGACGTCCGGTCCTGGTTATATCCGCTGACTTCGTGAACCGCTCTGCCTTGCGAACCGTCTCCGTCGTTGATATCACCCCCAACGTGAAATGGGCCGCGGCCCCCGGGAATGTGTTGATTACCAAGGGGGTCGCCGGGTTGGCCCGAGAATCGGTTGCCAATGTGACTCAAGTCCAGACGATTGACCGATCCGATCTGGACTCCAGGGTCGGCAAGTTGCCTCGGGCATTGATGCAGGACGTCGACTCTGGGTTGAGGCGGGTACTGGACCTGTAGACGCGGTTCGCGCTATGGAAAGGCAGCGGCCCTGTGGTGGGCCGCAGGGGACTCGAACCATACAGTCGAGGTCCACGACATCTAGTCCGAGCGCGAGCCGGTGCCTCCGAGGCAGGCCGGCTCGCGACTTTGTTTTCGCGGGACTACATCAGGGACAGAATCGGGTGAACCTCAACTGTGCCACCCTTCGCGGCCGGGTTCTTTGCCGCCCACCTCCCCGCCTCTTCCCTGTCCTTACAGTCGAGGACGAAGTAGCCATTCAGCCAGGGCGACTGCGGGTGCATCGGACCGTTGGTGGTCTTCGCCTGGCCGTCGTGGGCGGTGACGCTGAAGCCGGACGCCGACGGCTGGCAGGGATCGCCGTTCAGGAACACGCCCGCCGCCTGGACCTCTTCCAGGTACCTCGCGAAGGCGTCGATCTGCTGCTGAAGCTCAGGCGTTCCGGGTCGCGGCGCCTTCGACTCGTCGACGTATTGAAGAAACATGTATTTCGCCATTCACTTCTCTCCCGGGTTTTATCCGCTCGTCACTCGATGCGACGAACGGCAGCACCCAGATTCGACAGCAGGCCTGGTTAAGAGCCGCTGATTGGGCCCAGAGATTCCGTCACACTCGGGCGGGATGTTGATGGACAGGGCCGAGCGAACGCTGAACGAGGTTTTCGGGCTCGACGCCTTCAGGCCGGGGCAATCGGATGTCGTGGCCGCGATGCTCGCGGGCCGCGACGTCCTGTCCGTCGCGCCGACGGGCTCCGGCAAGAGCATCAGCTACTGGGTGCCGGCCGTCGTGGATGGCGGCTTGACCCTGGTGGTCTCGCCGCTCATCGCACTCATGAAGGACCAGGTCGACCGCCTGACGGACCGCGGAGTCGCGGCCACATTCATCAACTCGTCAGTCGAACCGGCTGAGCAGCGCGAGAGACTCCGGCGCGCCCTCGACGTCGAGTACCGGCTGCTGTTTGTGGCGCCGGAGAGGCTCGCCCGTCCAGGTTTCATGGACCAGCTCGCCAGGCTACGCGTCGGCCGCATCGTCGTCGACGAGGCGCACTGCATCTCCACCTGGGGCCACGACTTCCGCCCGGACTATCGGCTCTTGTCCGCGGCGATCGCGGCGTGCGGGCGGCCGCCCGTCGCCGGATTCACCGCGACCGCCACCCCACAGGTTCGCGCCGACATCGCAAGCAGCCTTCAGCTCCGCGATCCATTCATCTCGGTCAGCGGATTCAACCGGCCAAACCTGACGCTCACGGTCATCCGGTGCCGCGGCGAGCGAGCCAAGCGCGATCAACTGCGCCGCCTGCTCGCGACGCCTGGTCAGCAGGCGCTGGTCTACGTCGGCACGGTGTCCGCGGCCGAAGAGCTCGCGGCCGAGCTCCTTGTCCCTTGCTATCACGGTCGCCAGGATGCAGACCTACGGCGCCGCACGCAGGATGACTTCACCGCCGGCCGCGTTCAAGTCGTGGTGGCGACGTCGGCGTTCGGGATGGGGGTCGACATAGCGGGTATTCGTCGTGTGATTCACTACCACGTTCCCGGCAGCCTTGAGGCGTACTACCAGGAGGCAGGTCGCGCGGGACGGGACGGAAAGCCGGCGGAATGCACGTTGCTCTACAGCCCGTCTGACCGCGACCTCCAGAGCTTCTTCATCGAACAGTCAGGCCTGGAGGAAGGCTCGCCGCTCAAAGAGCACGCCTACGCGCGGCTGGCGCAGATGATGGCCTACGCCGAGATGCGCGAATGCCGGCACGCCCGCATCGCTGACTACTTTGGCGAGGAGGGCGTCGCGCGCCGGTGTCACGCCTGCGACAACTGCCTAACAGCCTCACCACCCGAGGAGCCAGTCGCAGGCGAGGCGGTGCAGGCAGCGCTCGCCGCGACCGCCAGATTCAGTGGGCGGGTCGGGCTGGCCAACGTTGCAGCCGTCCTCGGCGGCCGGCGAACCAAATGGTCGGCCGCCCAGCCCTGGGTACAGGAGCTGCGCTTCCACGGCGCGTTGAACGCCTGGAAAGAGGAGCGAATCAGGCTTCTGCTGTCAGGGCTGATCAACGCAGGGCTCGCGCGGCAGAGCTCGGGGGAATACCCGGTGGTGGAGATCACCTCTGCCGGCCGCGATGCGCTGGCCGGGACGACCACCCCTTCCCTCACGCTGCCGGCCCAGCTGACGACAGTCCGGTCCGGGGACGTCCCTATGGAGACGCTTGATCGACTGCGACGCTGGAGGCTCGAGACCGCACGCGCCGCCGGCGTACCCGCCTACGTGGTGTTCCACGACACGACGCTCGCGGCCATCGCATCGGCGAGACCGGCGAGCCTGGCCGAGCTACTGCGGGTGTCGGGAGTGGGAGAGTCAAAACTACGCAAGTACGGCGATGAGATCCTCCAGCTGCTGCGCGCAGCACCGGCGTAATGGACAAGTCTCAGACCGGCCGGGGCGGGCGCGGCACCCGAGTGCCGGCGCATGCGTGAAATTTGCCACCCCCAAACCGCCGAGTGCCGGCAGAGGAGCGTTTTGCACGACGCGGGACATCATCAAGTCCGCGCAGCTCTTAGGCTCGGGCGCCTTGGGAAAAAGCTAGGTCGGCAGGAGCTCAGAGTCCACCGGGAAGCCGACCCGCCAGCAAACCATAGGCGCCGTAGGGCGACCCTCCTGCGCTGCTGGGCTGAAGGGCGACCGGGGCCGACGATGAACTCGCGAGATCGTAGACGACCAGCTTGGACTCAGCAATGAGCGCAAGGAGCACCTTGCCTCTTGTGATGAAGCCCAGCTCCGCCACCTGTCCTGGCAGCTTGCGCAGGTCACCGGTCGCGCCCGTGACGTAGATGCTTGTTGCACTGAGGTTCACGTTGTCAACGATGAAATTCCGAGTGCCGGGCTCAAGGGCCTGGTAAACAGGGTTCGGCGGAATGTTGCCGAGCTTGGTCGCCGCGCCCGTCCAGTCGTAGAGGATCGCGGCCGCGTCGGAGTACCTCTCGCACAAGACGCCTTCGTGGGTCGGCAATCCTAAAGGAAGGCCTTCCTTGGCGGGGCATAACTCGGCAACTCGGTCGCCGGTCGCCGAGTTTATGACGTGGTATCCGCCGAGGGCACCGAACGGCGCAATTGATCCTCCGTGGCCACTCTGGTTGGCGAATGGTATGGCGACCGCCACGACGAGGTCCGCGCCGAGCCACTCCACGGGCCACTCAGCGACGCTTGGCGAGCTGAAGATGTCGACTCGATTGGCGCCGTTCAGGTCCGAGACGTACATCTGCATACCGCCGTAAGTGATGGCGAGACCATCGACGTGGTAAGTCAGCAGGGCGACCGCGATCTTGCGGTCGTCGGGGCTCACGGAAAAACGCGCCTGAATCGTCGCCGAAGACGGAAGCGTGGCGGCCGTGGCAACCTTGCCGCTGGGCTCGAGGCTCTTCACCGTGGATGGCCCGTCGAGGAAGTAGACCTTATGGTCCGATGTGCTGACGAGGGGGCCGTAGCCCCCATAGTCCGGGGACGGCGCTTGCGCCGTGGCATGGCCGGCGATGCGGCCATCGATACCAACAAGGTAAATGGAGTACTGCCCGTCCCGAGATGCTTGCTGCAGCACCGCGTACACCGACGAGAGAGCAGTTTTCGAAGGAGCGGCCGTTCCGGGCGTGCTAGGGACTGAGCTCGAGGGTCCGACGTCGCACGACGTCGCCAGCACGATGGCCGTTACGGACGCCAAGAGATTGCCCTTCATGCGTGTTTTAACACTATGCGGCCGGCTAGGTTACGCCGGTAGCCTCTTGCCACGGCCTACCGGTTTGGGATCTTCGGCGACCCGCGAGTCCTCGTCTGCCACCTTCCCGATGTAGAGACCCGTCGAATTGAGGTGGGCGACCCGGGACTCGAACCCGGATGGGTTACCCCACACGCCCCTCAAACGTACGCGTCTACCAGTTCCGCCAGCCGCCCGGCT
>VBEK01000172.1 GCA_005889135.1 Chloroflexota bacterium | reverse complement strand
CCGCGAGCAGGCAGGCGGCGCCGACGAGGAGAAGGCGCCAATCCACGGCGAGGCTGAGCGCCACGCCGGCGATCGCCGCCACAGAGAACGCCGCCATCGCCGCCCACCTCACCTGCCGCGGCGACACGATCCCTGACGATGCCGCGCGCAGTGGTCCCACGCGCGCGGAGTCAGCACCGCGCACGTGGTCGGAGTAGTCGTTGGCGAAGTTGACGCCGAGCTGCATCGCCAGCGCGACGATCAGGGCGGCGACGCCCGCGCCCCACCGCGCGCCGCCCTCGTGGATGGCGACCGCCGTGCCGGCTAGCACCGGCGCCACCGACGCCGCCAGAGTCGCGGGCCGGACCGCCGACCACCACACGCGGTAGACGCTCATCGCCTACGGACGCTTGGGAAACTTGGAAAAGTTCGGTTTTCTCTTCTGCACGTACGCGTCGCGGCCCTCCTGCGCCTCCTCGCTCATGTAGTAGAGGAGGGTCGCGTCGCCGGCGAGCTGCTGGATGCCGGCGAGGCCGTCGTCGGCGGCGTTCATCCCTGCCTTGATCATGCGCAGCGCAAGCGGGCTGAGCTCGAGGATGCGCCGGCACCAGGCAACGGTCTCCCTCTGCAGGTCGGCGAGGGGCACGACCTTGTTGACCAGGCCCATGTCGAGCGCCTGCTGCGCGTCGTACTGCTCGCAGAGGAACCAGATCTCGCGCGCCTTCTTCTGGCCGACGATCCGCGCCAGCAGGCCGGAGCCGTAGCCGCCGTCGAAGCTGCCGACCCGCGGGCCCGTCTGGCCGAAGCGCGCGTTGTCGGCGGCGATGGTGAGGTCGCAGACCACATGCAGCACGTGACCGCCGCCGATCGCGTAGCCCGCCACCATCGCGATCACTGGCTTGGGCAGGCGCCGGATCTGGATCTGTACATCGAGGATGTTGAGCCGGCCGATGCCCTTGGGGTCGACGTAGCCGTCGTCGCCGCGAACGCGCTGGTCGCCGCCGGAGCAGAAGGCCTCGGTGCCGGCGCCGGTCAGGATGACGACGCCGACGGACGGGTCGTCGCGGGCCGCGTCGAACGCCCTGCCGAGCTCGAAGACGGTGGTCGGCCGGAACGCGTTGCGGACCTCGGGGCGGTTGATGGTGATCTTGGCGATGCCTTCCCAGGTCTCGTAGAGGATGTCCTCGTACTCGCCCGAGCGCACCCAGCCCGAATCCTTCAAGTCATCACTCCTAGAGCGATCACTAGCACTAATGCTAGCGAGCCGCTAGGCGCGCTGGCGGGGCCTCTTCCGCGGGAACAGGCGGACGATCTTGGCGTAGTCGTCGGGCGTGTCGATGTCGTCGGGACCGCCTGGGGCGGGGATGATGTCGAGCAGTTCCGGCCGGCCGTGCAGCACCTGTCGCGCCCCCGCGTCGCCCTTCAGGGCGAACAGCTCGTGCCACATCTCGCGCGCCAGGACCACCGGTGGCGCCCAGCCGTCCTCGCCATGCGACACCGCGACCGCAGGCCGCGAGCCCTCGCGCCGCCACGCCCTCAGCAGCGTCGCCACGGTGCGCGACCCGACCAGCGGCTGGTCGCCGAGGAGGATCACAGCGGCCTGGATCTCCGGCCGCATCGCCTTCAACCCCGCCTGCAGCGACGAGGCCATGCCCGACGCCGCCTTCGCGTTGTAGACCAGCTCGGCGCGACCGTTGATCGCGCGCTTCACGTCGTCCTCGGCGTAGACGACAACCGTCTGGTGACAGCCGCCCTCGGAGGCGGCTTCGAAAACGTGGCGCACCATCGGCACGCCGTCGATGTCGAGCAGCAGCTTTTGCGAACCGGGCATGCGCGAGCTCTTCCCCGCCGCGAGCACGATGCCGCCGACGGGAAGGAGCGCCGCCGCGAGGCGCTCGAAAGGCGGACGCGCCGAACGGATCCACTCCACCTCGATGCCGGCGCGGATCGCCGTCTCCGCGAAGTTGCGCAGGCGCCCGCTGTCGCCGTCGACGAGCAGCAGCCTGCGCCCGGTCAGTTGCGAAAGGTCGGGCACCTGCTCCGGTAGACCCACGACGGCGACCGAGCGGCAGTCTTCGCGAGCGGCGATGTGCTGCAGCCCGGCGTCCAGGTCGCGACCGCGCACGACCATCGAGTGCGGACCCTCCGGCTCGCGGTAGGTACGCCCGCGGATGGCGAGGTCGAGGTCCCCCATGACGAACACCGACAAAACCGGCTCAGCATGCCAGATGGGACCCGAATTACCCTCTCCTGAATGCCCATTCTTGGAGCGCACGTCGACTCGTCTGGGGGTCTTCACCTGGCTTATGAGCGCGCGCAAGCGATGGGAGCGGAAGCCATACAGGTCCACCCTACTCCGCCTGGCTTTTGGGGGTCGCCCAAGCTGGACGACAACCGGATCGCGACCTTCAAGGAGGCGGCGGCGAAGCACGGCCGGCCGCCCTTTTACTTCCACGCCGTCTACCTGATCAACCTCGCCGGCGACGACCCGACGCTGCGCCAGCGCTCGGAGAGCACGCTCGCCGGCTACCTCAAGGCGGCCGATGAGCTCGGCGTCGACGGCGTGATCTTCCATACCGGCTCACACAAGGGCGGAGGTTTCGAGGCGCGACTGCCGCAGATCACCGAGCACCTGCGCCACGTGCTCGAGCGCGCGGAGCCGAAGAGGGCGAGGCTGTTGATCGAGAACAATGCCGGTCTCGGCGGCTGCGTGGGCGCGAAGTTCGAGGAGATCCGGCAGATGCTCGACGCGCTCGACAACGACAAGCGCGTCTCCGTCTGCTTCGACACATGCCACGCCTTCGCGTCGGGTTACGACGAGCGCAACGCCGCGCAGGTTAAGAAGACGATCGACGAGCTCGACCGCGTGGTCGGGCTGAAGAAGGTCGAGGTCATTCACTGCAACGACTCGGTCACCGGCCTGGCCTCGAACCGGGACAGGCACGCCAACATCGGCGACGGTCAGATCGGCGAGGAGGGATTTCGCGCGCTGCTGCACGAGCCGCGGCTCGCGAAGCTGCCGTTCATCCTCGAGGTCCCGGGCGCGGGTGGCGGGCCCGACGCCGAGCAGGTGGCGATCCTGAAGAGGCTCACTGCCTAGGACCTCAGGCGATCCTGGAGCGCCTCTCGCTGGACGCCGCGTCGTCCACCCAGTTGCGGCGCGGTGACCGGCGCATCGCGAGCCCGGCCAATAGCCAGGCGCGCCGTCCGAGCATCCGCACCAGATCGAAGACGTTCGGCACGCGGGGGCCATACAGCCGCCGGTTCTCCGCCTCCAGCTGGATGTCCTTCAGCCGCTGCCACATGACGTCCTCGTTCACATATGGATTCACAGTGCTCACCTCCTCCTAACCGACTATATCCCTACGTCAGTTATTATAACCGATGTTGCAGGTTCTGTGGTTATGGGTAGACTGAGCCTCAGTGTCTGAACGGGAGACGGCGACAGGCGACCTCGGCCTGATCCAGGCCTTCGTCAACACGGTCGATCTCATGCCCGGCCACGAGGAGCTCACAGACCCCAACACGCTCCAGGCCTGGCTGGTTGCAAAGGGCCTGATGGACAGCTCTCAGCGCGTGGACGAGTCCGACCTCAAGCACGCGATCGCGCTCCGCGAGGCGATGCGCGGGGTGATCGGCGGCAACTCCGGCTTGAAGGTCTACCCCGTCGACCTGGCGACCCTCAACCAGGCCGCGACACAGAGCGGGCTGCGGATGCGCTTCGGCTCCGGAGGGCGGCCGAGGCTCGAGCCCGAGGCCGCCGGCGCCTTGGGCGCGCTCGGGCGGCTGGTGGCGACCCTCTACGTGGCCATGCAGAGCCCCGAGTGGGACCGGCTCAAGCTCTGCGACTCCGATTCGTGCCGGTGGGTGTTCTACGACCGCTCCAAGAACCACTCCAGCCGCTGGTGCACGATGGCGTCCTGCGGCAACCGCGAGAAGGCGCGGCGGTTCAGGGCCAAGGCGAAGCAGTAGCTCGGTTAGTCGCGACTATCGCGGGTCCTCGAGCGCGGAATGGGTGGATAGTCGCGACTATCGCGGGTCTTCGAGCGCGGAATAGCTGGATAGTCGCGACTATCGCGGGTCTTCGAGCGTGGTATGTATGGATAGTCGCGACTATCGCGGGTCCTCGAGCGCGGAATGGGTGGATAGTCGCGACTATCGCGGGTCTTCGAGCGCGGAATAGCTGGATAGTCGCGACTATCGCGGGTCTTCGAGCGTGGTATGTGTGGATAGTCGCGACTATCGCGGGCGAGGCGGCCCGCCCGGCGAGGTGGCCGCCCGAGCGCTACGAGGCCGCCTTCACCTGCCGCATCGACGCGCCGGATCCGCCGAAGCGGACCGACGTGATCTCGGCCAGGATGCCGAGCGCCGTCTCCTCGGCCCCGCGGCTTCCGAGGTCCAGCCCGATCGGCCCGTGGACCCGCGCCAGCTCCTCCTCTCGAAACCCTTGCTTGCGCAGCGCGTCGAAGCGGTTCTGGTTCGTCTTTCGGCTCCCGATCGCGCCGATGTAGCCCGCCGGCTTGCGCAGCACCGAGCGCAGCGCGGGCAGGTCGAACTTGGGGTCGTGGGTGAGGATGACGACGTAGGTCGAGCTGTCGACAGTGATGCTGCTCATGGCCTCGTCGGGCCAGGCCACCATCAGCTCGTCGGCCTCGGGGAACCTTTCTCTGGTGGCGAACTTCGCGCGCGCGTCGATGACGGTGACGCGGTACCCCATGAGCTTGGCGAGGCGGTGCAGCGGGATCGCGATGTGGATGGCGCCGATGATCACCAGGTGCGCAGGCCGGCGGAACGGCTCGATGAAAACGTCGCCGTCGCGACGCGCGAGCTCGGAGCCCGTGGGCGTGCCCTCTGTCACCTCCGCCTCGCCAGTGACCAGGTTTGTCGTCAACGTCGCCGGCTGATCGCGGTTGAGCATCGCGACCAGCTGCCGGTGCGCCTTCCCCAGTGGCTGGATGAAGACCTCGATGTGTCCGCCGCACGCCAGGCCGACCTCGAACGCCACGTCGTCGGCTACGCCGAAGGCGGCGATCTTCGGCTTGGCGCTCTTGAGAACTTTCTGCGCCTCCTCGAACACCGCGCCCTCGATGCACCCGTTGGAGACCGAGCCCGCCATCTTGCCCGAAGCCGTGACCAACATCTTGGAGCCAAGCGGTCGCGGGCTCGAGCCCCAGGTCTCGATCACCGTGGCGATGGCGATGTCCTCTCGGTCGCCAATGGATTCGATCAGCTCGTGGAGTATCTCTCTCATCGCGTCGTCCTCGAATCAAGCGAAGCCAGGAGCCGACCGAGGTCCTCGAGCGCGGCGACGTTGTGCGCGGCGAGGAAGTCGTCGCAGTGCGGCAGCGCGGCCGCCATGCCCCGGGTCAAGGGCTCGTAGCCCTCGGAGCCGAGCAGCGGGTTGAGCCAGATCAACCTGTGCGCCGAGCGGCGGAGGTGGATGAGCTCCGAGGTCAGCTGCGAGGGATCGCCGCGGTCCCAGCCGTCGCTGACGATGATCACCACCGCGCCGTGGCCCAGCACGCGCCGCGCCCACTTGCGGTTGAAGTCGCCAAGCGCGTCGCCGATACGCGTCCCGCCGCTGAAGTCGTGCACGCCCTTGCTCACCGACTCGAGCGCGCGGTCGAGGTCACGGTGGCGGAGGAGGCGAGTGATCCGCGTCAGCCGCGTCGAGAATACGAATGCCTCCAGGTCTTCGCGTCGCGCGATGGCGTGGGCGAAGATCATCAGCAGCCTCGAGTAACGCTCCATCGAGCCGCTGACGTCGCAGATCAGGACCAGCGGCCGCCTGCGCACGCGCGGCTTCCGCCGGAACAACATCATCAGCTCGCCGCTCGAGCGGATCGCGTGCCGCGCCGAGCGCCGCAGGTCGATCCGCCCAACCCGTGACGGCCGCAACCTGCGCGTCCGCCGCTCCGCCACGCGCCAGGGGGCCTGCTCCAGCAAACGCCTGACCTGCTCGGTCTCCGTCCAAGTCATGTCCTCGAAGTCTTTGTGCCGCAACAGCTCCTCCGCGCTGTAACCGCTCGAGCTGGCGGGGAATTCGTTCTGGTCCTGCTCGCGGTTCATCTGCGACGCGTTCAGTCCCAGCGCGTCGGCCCAGGCCTTCGCCCGCTCCGGGGAGAGCGGCAGGGCGCGGCTCCGGCCCGGGATGATCCCGGCCGGCGCGCGTGGGTCTGGCGGCGCCCAGAAGATGTCGAACGCGGCCTCGAAGACCGGGATGTCCTCCTTGCGGCTGACGAACACCGACCGCAGCGCGGTGCGAAAGTCGTCCTCGACCTTGAGGTCGATGTAGACCAGGGCGCGCGTGGCGTCGGTCAGCCGCCGCGGCCCGGCCTCGAGGCCCGCGTCGTGCAGGAGCCTGGCGAACGCCCCCAATCGCGGCAGGAGGTCGACCTCAGGCACGTTTCGCCTTGTCGACCAGGGCCGGCACCTGCTCGCGCACCCGGTCGAGGTCCTCCTGGTACTTGAGCGCGGCGCCCATCGTCGCGCTCACCAGCCCGGCGTCAATCCGCGTCGCGCCCAGCGCCGCCAGCGAGCGCGCCCAGTCCAGCGTCTCCGCCACGCCCGGCACCTTGTAGAGGTCCATGCCGCGCAGGCCCTGCACGAGGGCCGCGACCTCGCGCGCCAGTCCGTCCGCGGCCTCGGGCGCGCGGGCGCGCACGATCTCGACCTCCTTGTCGAGGTCCGGATAGTCGATCCAGTGGTAGAGGCAGCGGCGCTTCAGCGCGTCGTGCACCTCGCGCGTGCGGTTGGAGGTGATGACGACGAACGGCACCTGCCGCGCCCTGATGGTCCCTATCTCGGGGATCGAGACCTGGAAGTCGGACAGCAGCTCGAGGAGGAACGCCTCGAACTCCTCGTCGGAGCGGTCGATCTCGTCGATCAGCAGCACCGGCGGGGTCGGGTCGTCGTTGTCGATGGCGTCCAGCAGCGGCCGGCGGAGCAAGAACTCGGAGCTGAAGATCTCGCGCTCGGCGGCGCGGCGGTCCTCGGTCTCACCGAGCAGGCGGATGTGCAGCAGCTGCCGCGGGTAGTTCCACTCGTAGACGGCGTGGGCGAGGTCGATGCCCTCGTAGCACTGGAGGCGGATCAGGCGCGCGCCCAGCACTTCGGCCATGACCTTGGCGGCCTCGGTCTTGCCGACCCCCGCTTCGCCCTCGATGAAGAGCGGCTTCTGCAGCTTGAGGGCAAGGAAGATCGAGGTCGCGAGCGAGCGGTCACCGATATAGCGCCGCTCCCGCAGGCGGCGCTCGACGTCCTCGATCGTCGCCGGCGTGCTCACGGTGTCAAAGGGTACGAGGGAGGCAGGTGCAAGCGCCCCCGCCTCCCCCGAACCTTTACTGCTTTCCTTCGGCCTGCCCTGACGCTTGCAAAACGGCGCGCTTCGTGAGCACGCGCGCCAGGTGCTTCTTGTACTCCGGGCTGGCGCGCAGGTCGCCGGCCGGGTCGAGCCCGTCAGACGCGTGCTGTGCCGCCTCCTCCGCTTTGGCGCCATCGTGCAGCGCCTTCTCCACCGCCGTCGCGCGCACCGGCGTCGGACCGACGTTGGTCAGGCCGATGCGCCAGCCGCCGTTCATCTTCTGCGCGGCCACGCCGACGATGGCCCAGTCGAACAGCCGGCGGCGGAACTTGACGTACTTGTGCGGCCCGTTCGCGACCGGGAACACCACCTCGGTCACGATCTCGTCCGGCCCCAGCGCGGTCGTGAAAAGGTCCTTGAAGAAGTCGCGCGCCGGGATCGTGCGCCGGTTGGTGACGACGTCCGCGTCGAGCATCAGGGCGAGGGTGGGATAGTCGCCCGCCGCGTCCGCGTGGGCGATGACGCCGCCCATCGTGCCCATGTTGCGAACCTGGTTGTCGCCGACCTCCCCGGCGATCTCGGCGAGCAGCGGCAGCTTCTCATTGACCACGGACGAGCCGTGGATGGCCACGTGGCGCGCCAGCGCGCCGACGTGCAGCTTGCCGCCCGACTCCTTGATCTGGTCGAGGTCCTTGATGCCGTTGATGTCGACGAGCGCCGCGGGCTGGGCGAGCCGCAGCCGCATCAGCGGGATGAGGCTGTGTCCGCCGGCCAGGACCTTGGCGTCCTCGCCGAACTTGTTGAGCAGCTTCGATGCCTCGTCGACCGAGGAGGCGCGTGCGTACTCGAATGCGGCGGGAATCAATTGCGTGCCTCCTTGATCATCTTCCAGAGCCTGTCCGGGCTTGCCGGCATGTCGACATGCTTGATGCCCAGCGGGCTGAGCGCGTCGACGACGGCGTTGATGACCGACGCGGTGGCCGCGATGGTGCCTGCCTCGCCGATGCCTTTGACGCCGAGGTCGTTTGTCGGCGAGGGCGTGACCGTGTGGTCGAGGTCCATGGCCGGGATCTCACCGATCCCGGGGATGTTGTAGTCGAGCAGCGTGCCGGTCTTGAGCTGGCCGGTTTCGTCGTCGTAGACGACCTCTTCGTACAACGCTTGCGCAATCGACTGCGCCACCCCGCCGTGGAGCTGGCCGTCGACGATCATCGGGTTGATGATGTTTCCGCAGTCGTCGACCGCCACGTACTTCTGTAGCTCGACGTGGCCGGTCTCGGGGTCGACCTCGACGACGGCGATGTGCGCGCCGAAAGGCCACACGAGGTTGGGCGGGTCGAAGTACGCGACCGCCTCCAGCCCCTGCTCCATGCCCTGGGGCAGGCTCATGCCGTAGCTGGCGAACGCGACCTCTCCGAACGCCTTCGACTTGTCCGGCGAGCCCTTGACGTGGAAGCTGCCGTGCTCGAAGACGACGTCTTCCTCGGCCGCCTCGAGCATGTGCGCGGCGAGCTTCTTGCCCTTGTCGATGACCTTGCCCACGGCCTTGCTCACCGCCACGCCGCCGACGGCGAGGCTGCGGCTGCCGTAGGTGCCGTAGCCGAACGCGGTCCCCTCCGCCGTGTCGCCGTGCCGGAGCTCGATGTTCTCGAGCGGAACACCAAGCTGGTCGGCCACGATCTGGCCGAACGTCGTCTCGTGGCCCTGACCGTGCGAGTGCGTGCCCGTGTAGACGATCACCGACCCCGTCGGAGTCACGCGCACCTGCGCCGACTCGACGAGGGCGATGCCACCCGTCGCCGGCGCCGTGGCCGCGCTCGGACCAAAGCCACAAAGCTCGATCCATGTCGAAATGCCGATGCCCAGGTACCTGCCCTGCTTGCGCATGTCCGCCTGCTTGCGGCGCAGGTCCTGGTAGCCCGCCATCTCGAGGGCGCGGTCGAGCGCCTTCTCGTAGTCGCCCGAGTCGACGACCAGGCCGAAGCTCTGCGTATATGGGAACTCGTTGGGCTGGATGAAGTTCTTGCGCCGGACTTCGACCGGGTCCATCTTCAGCTCGTCCGCGACCAGGTCGACCATGCGCTCGACCAGGTGCGTCGCCTCCGGCCGGCCGGCGCCGCGGTAGGGGTCGGTCGGCACGCGGTTCGTGAGGATGCCGATGGTCCGCGCCGAGATTCCCTTCCACTTGTAGGCGCCGCCCGCCATGAGGCAGGCACATGCCTGGAAGGCGCTGAACGTTCCCGCGTAGGCGCCGACGTCGAGGTACTGCGTCATCCGCATGCCGAGCAGCGTGCCGTCCTTCTTGGCCGCGACCTCGACTTCGTAGAACTGGCCGCGTCCGTGGGTCGCGTTCTGGATCGACTCCGTGCGCGTCTCGATCCACTTCACCGGCCGCTCGGTCATGCGTGAGAGCGCCGGCACGAGGTAGTCCTCCGGATACGGGCTGATCTTGCTGCCGAAGCCGCCGCCGACGTCCGGCGAGATGACACGAACCTGGCTCTCCTTCAACCCCATCGAGCCGGACACGAACAGGCGGATGAAGTGCGGGTTCTGGCTCGACATCCAGATCGTCAGCTTCTTGTCGTACGTCTCGTACTCCGCCATCACGCCGCGCGGCTCCATGGGCACCGGCGCGAGCCGGTTCTGGAGGATGCGCTGCTTGACCACGACGTCGGCCTCCTTGAAGGCGGCCTCGGTGACCTCGGGGCCGGTGTAGGCGAGGTCCCAGCAGACGTTGTCCGCCGCGCCCTCGTGCGCCTTGGGGCTCTTGGCATCGAGCGCTTTCTCCAGGTCCATTACCGCCGGCAGCTCGTCGTAGTCGACCTGGATCATGTTCGCGGCGTCGGCCGCCTGGCCCTTGGTCTCGGCCAGGACCGCGGCGACGATCTCGCCCTGGTAGCAGACCTCCTTCTCCGCGATGGGGAAGCGCTCGGGCACGTACTTCTTCTCGGCCACGAACGCCGGCGCGGCCGGGTGCGTGCCCGCCAGCTGGCCTTTGAAGTCGCGCGCGGTGTAGACGCCGACCACGCCCGGCGCCTTGCTTGCGTCGGTGACGTCGATGCTTTTGACGCGCGCGTGCGCGAGGGGACTGCGCACGAACGCGGCGTAAGCGGTGCCGGTGCGCGTGAAGTCGTCGATGTAGTGGCCGTGACCGGTGATCAGGCGCGGGTCTTCGCGGCGGTGGATCTTCGCGCCGACGAGCTGCGTGACCGCCATGTCAGTTGCCTCCGGCGGCGACGGTCGTCTTCCTGGCGGGGGCAGTGCTCATGGTCTGGGCGGCCGACTTCACCGCCTTGATGATGTTCACGTATCCCGTACACCGGCAGAGGTTGCCTTCCAGGCCCCTGCGGATCTCGTCCTCGGTCGGGTTCGGGTTCTGGGAGAGGAGGTAGGCCGCCGCCATGATGAACCCCGGCGTGCAGTAGCCGCACTGGAGCCCGTGCTCGTCCCAGAACGCCTGCTGGATCGGGTGTAGCTCGCCGTCTTTGGCCATGCCCTCGATCGTGGTCAGGCTCTTGCCCTCGGCCTGGACGGCGAACATCGTGCAGCTCTTCACCGCCTTGCCGTCGACCAGGATCGTGCAGGCGCCGCACTGGCTCGTGTCGCAGCCGATGTGGGTACCGGTCAGCCCCAGGTTGTCCCGCAGGTGGTGCACGAGCAGAAGGCGAGGCTCGACCTCATGTTCGTGCTTGCGGCCGTTGACGGTGACGGCGACCTTGTGCTTCATCAGTCCTCCTGATCCCCTCCATGAAGCGGCGCGCGGCGGCGCCCGCTAGGCCAGCGCAGATGAACCCCTCTATTGCGCTACTTTTAGCCGAGAAATGCAACTGGAGAATTCCTTCCAGGTGAGCGCCCCGCCCGACAAGGTGTTCGCCTATCTCCTGGACATCAACAAGGTGGTCGGGTGCGTGCCGGGGGCCGAGCTGACCGAGGTGGTCGACGAGAGCACCTTCAAGGGCAAGGTCAAGGTCAAGGTCGGGCCGATCACCGTCGCCTACAGCGGCACCGCTCGGATCGCCGAGCGCGACGAGTCCGAGCGCATGGCCACCCTTTCGGCGGAGGGCCGGGAGACGACCGGCCCCGGGTCGGCGAGGGCCAGCGCCCAGATGCGCGTCCAGACCGCGGGCGAGAACTCGCTGGTCACCATCACGACCGAGTACCACGTGGCCGGCCGCGTGGCTCAGTTCGGCCGCGGGGTCATGGAGGACGTGTCCCGGCGCCTCATCCAGGAGATGGCAACCTGCATCCAGGCCAACGTCGAGGCGGATGAGCCTTCGGAGAACGACGTCGCGGCGGCGGTGGCGCGGTCGGAGTCAGAGCCACACGTCCCGGCGGCGGCGCGGACCGCCAGGCCGGTCAGCGCGTTCTCGCTCTTCTGGCACCTCGTGAAGCTGAGGGTCGCTCGGCTCTTCGGGAGATCAGCCTAGGAACACCGCGAGCATCAGGTCGCGGTTCACCCAGATGTTGGGCTGGGTCCAGCTCTTGCCGTTGACGCCGAAGATCGTGACGGTGACGTCGAGCATCGGAAAGAAGCGCGACTTCATGAGGATCTCGGTGTGCATCGAGGGCTCGGTCGCCTTCGGAAACTCGGCCGCGCCGGTGACCATGAACGTCGCCGCCTGGAACATCACGTAGCGGCGGATCATCTCGGCCACCAGGTCGGGCGGAGCGGGCTCGGGCTCGATGGTCCGGATCCCGCCGACAAAGTTCTTGTTGAACAGCCCTTCGGGCACGCCGCTCAGGGGCACGGCGCCGGGGACCAGCGGTTCGGCGCTCACGTTGCGCATGTGGAAGAGCGGCTCGGGGTCGTTGATCGTCTCCCGGAGGCGGCCGCCTCGGACCTGGATCTCGGCGGTCAGACGCTGGAACGAGGTAAGCAGGTCGACTTTGCTCCACGAGAGGTTCGCGCCGATCGAACCCGCCGTCTGGGCTGACATCAGCGGGCAAGGATAGCGCCGAGGACCCGGAATTCAAACCAGCACAGACTGGACAATGGCGCCGTGGAGCTGAACGCCTTCATCTCCCGCTCCGATGAGCGCGGTCCGGGCGAGCGCGTCGCCGTCAAAGACCTGGTCGACGTCAAAGGCATGGTCACGACCGCCGGCGGGATCATCCTGCCCGACGTGCCGGCGAAGGACGACGCGCCCGTCATCGGACGCCTGCGCCAGGCGGGCTGCGTGATCGTCGGCAAGGCCAACCTGCACGAGTTCGCGTACGGGGTGACGAACGTCAACCCCCACTTCGGGCCGGCGCGCAACCCGCACGACCCCAAACGGGTCTCCGGCGGGTCCTCGGGCGGCTCGGCCGTGGCGGTGGCCGCGGGCATGTGCGACTGGGCCATCGGCAGCGACACCGGCGGGTCGATCCGCATCCCCTCCTCGCTGTGCGGGGTGGCCGGGTTCAAGCCCTGGTTCGGCAGCATCGACGTCGCCGGCGTGATCCCGCTCAGCCAATCGCTCGACACCCTCGGGCCGATCGCCCCGGACATCGCCACGACCGCGCACGCGTACACGGTCATGTCCGGTGAGGAGGTCTCCCTGGAGGGCTTGACGAAGCCGCGCCTGGGGGTGCCGCGCGGATGGGTCGCCGAGATCGATCCTCCGACCGCGCAGGCGTGGGAGCTCGTCTCCCGCGGGCTGGAGGAGGTCGAGTTCCTCGATCGCGCCCCGCTGTTCGAGGTCGGGCTGACGATCCTCCTCTACGAGGCCGCCGAATACCACCGGCGCTGGGCGACCGAGTTGCCGAGCAAGTACGGAGCGGACGTCCTCCGCCTGATCCGTCGCGGGTTCGAGATCACGGACGCCGACTACGAGAGGGCGATCGGGGAGCGCGGCCGGCTGCAGACGGGGGCGCTCGCGGCCATGGACGGGCTCGACGCCCTCGTCCTCCCGGCGACGGCCATCGTCGCGCCGCCCATCGAGGCCGGGCCCGAGGTGCGCGAGCCGCTCTCCCGCTTCACCCGGCCGTTCAACACCACCCACCAACCCGTGGCGGTGATCCCGGCGCCGGTGCGAGGCCTGCCGGTCGGCATCCAGGTCGTCGGCCGGACCAACGCCGACACGCTGCGCGCGGCAGCCTGGCTCGAGCGGTCGTGGCGATGAAGTCCAAGGACCTCTACCCCGGCATCTTCAGCCGCCACGCCGAGGCCTACCAGCAGCGCCTCGACCAGGTGATGTTGCGCGGCGAGGCCCGCGGCCGGATGCGCGTGCTCGAGCTGGTCGACGCGCGAGCGGGGATGCGCGTCCTTGACCTGGCGTGCGGCCCGGGCACGCTCAGCGCCGCCCTTGCCACAGCGGTCGCCCCCGGCGGCGAGGTGGTCGGGGTCGACCTGGCGCCGGGCATGATCCGACGCGCGCGGGCGCGTGGTCTGGCAAACGCCCGCTTCCGGGTGATGGACATCGAGCGACTTGCATTTCCCGACGCCTCGTTCGACGCCGCCACGTGCGGGCACGGGCTGCAGTTCGTTCCCCACCTCGACCAAGCGTTGCGCGAAGCCCGGCGCGTGCTCGGCGCCGGACGCCGGTTCGCCGCGAGCATCCCCGTCGGGAGCCCGGGCCAGGGGGTGCAGGACCTGCTCGATTCTGTGATCGATCGCCTGCTGCCGCCGGCCCCTCGGGCGATCGATCAGGACGACACCCGCAAGACCCTCTCCGACCCGGACTCGCTGGCCGAGGCTGCTCGGCGGGCGGGCTTTGCCACGGCGCGTGTGGAGGTCGTGGAGGAAAAGGTCGTGTGGCAGTCGGCGGATCAACTCGTGACCATGCTCGCCAGCTG
>VBEK01000125.1 GCA_005889135.1 Chloroflexota bacterium | reverse complement strand
GTTACTGGTCGCGGGGCATCAACGATGCCCAGCTCAACACCATGTTCATGAACAGCCCCGAGCACTACGCGAACATCATGGGTCCGTACCACTACGTCGCCACCGCATGGGTCGTGGCGAGCAACGGCTATGGATACATCGCAGTCGAGTTCGGATAGGTGAGCGAGTTCGCCTGAGTTCGAGCTAAACCGGTTTGCCCGGGTACGCCGAATCCAGAGGGCGTTTCTCCTGACGTAGCGCTCGAACGCGGCGTGTTGACGCCCATCTGAACGCTCGGAGGAGGAACGCGAAGGGTGTCCACCGCACCGGTTGCTCGTGGCGGCCCATCTTCTCCCCTGACCCGGCCGTTTGCCTGGCTGTGGGCGAAGAAGGCGTGGATCTCCGCGGCCATCGGCGTCGTGTTCCTCGCCACGACCCTCTACGTGCTGTGGGCCCTCAAGGACCTGCCCGACCCGAGCCAGAACGTGCTCGCGGCGGGCGACGTGGTGGTCCTCGACCGCAACGGCAAGCTCATCGAAGACTGGAGCCCGGCCGGCCACTACCACGTGACGCTCACCATCGACCAGATGGGCAAGTACGCGCCGAAGGCGGTGCTCGCGGCCGAGGACCGCAACTTCTACACCCACGGCGCGCTCGAACCGATGTCGATCGCGCGCGCGGCCTGGGTCAACGTCACCACCGGCGGGGTGCACCAGGGCGGCAGCACCATCACCCAGCAGCTGGTCAAGATCCAGCTCCTCACGCCGGAAAGGTCCCTGACCCGCAAGCTCCAGGAGGTCGTGCTCGCGGTCGCCCTGGAGCAGCGGTACTCCAAGGACCAGATCCTCGGCATGTACCTGAACCGCGTCTACTTCGGCCACGGCGCCTACGGCGTGGGCGCGGCGGCCAAGACGTATTTCAACAAAGACGCGAAGGACCTGACCCCGGCGCAGGCCGCGTTCCTCGCCGGCATGATCCAGGCGCCCGCGGCCTACGACCCGAAGCTCCACTACGACCTGGCGCAGGACCGCGAGCTCTACGTCCTGCGCGGCATGGTCGCGACCGGCGCTCTGAGCCAGGCAGAGGCGGACAAAGCCGCGCAGGAGGACGTGAAGTCCGAGCTGCAGATCCAGGCGAACGCGCGGCAGAGCAAGGCGCCGCACTTCGTCGACTACGTGCTGTCCCAGCTCGAGACGACGTTCGGCTCCGCCGCCGTGCAGCAGGGCGGCATCGTCGTCAAGACGACGCTCGACCTGGGCATCCAGCAGCTCGGGGAGAGCGCGGTGGCCAACGGCGTCCAGGACCTGACCTACCTGAACGTCAACAACTCGGCGCTGCTCGCCGCCAACCCCAAGACCGGGGACATCCTCGCCTGGGTCGGCTCCGCCAACTACGGGGACGACGCCATCGGCGGTCAGTTCGACGTCGTCCTCTCCAAGCGCCAGCCCGGGTCGTCGTTCAAGCCGTACGTGTACGAGGCGGCGCTGCGCGACAAGAAGATCACGTGGGCGACCATCCTTCACGACGCGCCGACCAACTTCAACGGCTACCGGCCTGCCGACTTCGACAACGGCGGCATGGGCGACATCCCCGCGCGGACGGCGCTCCTCTACTCGCGCAACATCCCCGCGGTCCAGGTCGGGCAGATGGAGGGAATCCAGAACGTCATCGACCTGGCGCACGCGATGGGGATCAAGAGCCAGCTGCAGCCCTACCTATCGACGGCGATCGGAGCGAGCGACGTGACCCTGTTTGAGCACGTGCAGGGATACCAGACCTTCGCCAACCAGGGGCAGCGCGTCGACCTGCACTCGATCAACGAGATCCAGGACGCGGGCGGCAACACAGTCTTCAAGTACGAGAACCCGAACAGCAACACAGTCCTGACGCAGGCCGAGGCCTACCTGATGTCAGGCGTGCTCAAGGACTACCAGAACACCTGGCGCTTCGGTTGGAACCGGCAGATGGCCAGCAAGACCGGTACGAGCGACAACGGCAAGGGCGGGATCCCCGACTCGTGGATCATGGCCTACAACCCGGATATCGTCACCGGCGTCTGGGTGGGGAACACCGGACCCAACGGCAAGGGCGGCCTGATCCGCGCGTACGGCGAGAACGTCGGCCTGACGATCATGCGGCGCTTCATCAACGCCCTTCCCAACAACATGCGGGACTGGTACCAGCCGCCTTCGGGCGTCAAGATCGGCTGCGGCAGCGACTCCCGCAGCCCGTTCCTCCCCGGCGCCTGCACGGCCTCGCCGACGCCCTCGGCCTCACCCAGCCCGTCGTCCAGCCCGTCGCCCAGCCCCAAGCCGTCGCCCAGCCCCAGCCCGTCCAGCCTCCCCTCACCATCGCCATCTCCGTCGCCCAAGCCCAGCCCGGCCGCGCCGAGCCCCGCACCCTCGCCTTGATGCTGGCCGTGAACAACACTGAGAGTCCGTTCCTGGAGAGCGTCGAGCGACGGAAGCCGGGCACCTCCCTGCGCGGCTACGTAACGAGGACGCTTCCGCACAGCTCGGCGGTCGTGGTCGCGAACCGGGCGCCACACGAGCCCAGGCCTGAGGGCGGGTTCACAAGGGGCGCGGGGGGCGTGATCACGGCTCTGCTCACGTTCGCCGAGGTCGCCGGCGCGGAGTGGGTGGCGTGCGCCCGCACCGAGGGCGAGCGCGCGCTGATCGAGCAGCACGGCGCGACCTGGGACGCGCCCTTGATCAGGAGCTCCACCAAGCTGCACTACGCCACCCCGACCCCAGAGCAGTACGAGCAGTACTACTCGCTCATCTCCAACCCGGTGCTCTGGTTCGTCCAGCACTACCTCTGGGATCTGGCCCACCAACCGGTGATCAACGGCCGTGTCCACAGGGCGTGGAAGAACGGCTACGTGGAGGTCAACAAGCAGGTCGCCCGCAAGGTGGTGGAGGTGGCGCGTGGGCTGCAAGGCCGCCCGCTGGTGATGATCCACGACTACCAGCTGTATCTCGTGCCTCGACTCGTGCGCGACCAGCTGCACGGCGCGATCATCCAGCACTTCGTCCACATCCCCTGGCCGACCCCGCAGTACTGGAAGGTGCTGCCACGGGAGATTCGCGACGCGATCCTCTTCGGACTCCTGGGCTGCGACATCGTCGGCTTCCAGACCAGCCTCGACGTGCGCAACTTCCTCATGACGTGCGAGGAGAACGCCGGCCTCGCGGTGGACGACCGCGAGCGAGCGGTGCTGGTGGACGGCCGGGTCGTCTACGCCCGCAACTACCCGATCTCGATCGACGTTGCGAGCACGACCAGGCTCGCGTCCTCGCACGGGGTCATGGTCGAGCAGCGCAAGCTACGCGACTGGCGGCCGGAGCATCTGATCGTGCGCATCGACCGCACCGACCCCTCGAAGAACATCGTCCGCGGCTTCCTCGCCTACGAGAAGCTGCTGGCCCACCACCCGGAGCTGAAGGGCCGGGTCCAGTTCTGGGCGTTCCTCCAGCCCTCGCGGCAGGACGTCGCCGTCTACCGGAATTACGTGCGCAAGGTGCGGCAGGTCGTGCAGCGGATCAACGCCCAGTTCGGGGCCCAGGGGTGGCAGCCGATCCGGCTCGAGTTCGGGGAGAGCGTGCGCAAAGCGATGGCCGCGATGCGAACCTTCGACGTCCTGCTGGTCAACTCGGTGTACGACGGCCTGAACCTCGTCGCCAAGGAGGGCGCGCTCGTCAATCGGGCCGAGGGCGTGATCGTGCTGTCCGAGAACGTGGGCGCGCACGAGGAGCTGCAGCAGCACGTGCTGTCGGTCAATCCGTTCGACATCGAGGCGACCGCCAACGCCATGCACGAGGCGATCGTCATGGGCAGGGACGAAAGGCGGCGGCGGAACGAGGGAGCGCGAGAGGTGGTGCGCACCAACGACATCGCCAGATGGATCACGCGCCAGGTCCAGGACATCCGCGACCTGGTCGCGGAGCCGGGTCTACGGGCCGGCTAGCCAGATCGGTAGGGCAGCAGGCACGATAGTCCGGACTATGGACGCTTTGGTCCTCGCCACCGGACGAGAGTCCGGACTATCGACCAGGGCAGGCCTAGCCGGCGGCTCTTCTAAAAGAAGCCTCTGCGCGCGACGGTCACGTCGCGGAAGAAGATGATTGCCATCAGCCGCGCCAGCCCCCACCCGATCAGGGCGTAGACCAGGATCGCGACGACCACGGACATCTCCAGCACCGAGTTGTTGTTGCCGATCGTGGGCAGGAGGTTGTGGAATGGGGCCAGGAAGAAACCGCTCGCGTTGTAGACCCACTGCGTGAACGCGGCGGTCGTGTTCGCGCCCAGCAGCTTGAGCACCAGCCGGACCACCAGCAGCCCGTCGATGACGCCGAAGGCGAGGTAGACAAGGTCCATCGCCCGACGCCCGGGGTTGACAGTGCTCACGACGGACGACGACCCCACGGGCGCTGTGGGTTCGCCGGTGACGGCTCGGTGGCGCTCGAGCTCGCGGCCCGTTTCGGGGTCGCGTTCGATCTCGGACTCCCTTCGTTCCATGTTTCGCATCTCCTCACGGCCCTGGTTAAGAGCGATGAACGGGGCCAAAGCAAGAACGCCCGGGCGGTATTGGCCACCCGGGCGCGGCTTTGGGGGAGCCTCTGCTTTTTGGCCGGCTAGGACGGGTACCAGAGGGGGGCTGTCGAAAGCGCCTCGTCCTGGTCGACGTCGGGGACCGACCCGGCGCTGAGCACGTACTGCCAGATCTCCATGTTGCCGGTGCATCCGGTGTCGTAGGGCGAGTAGCCGGGCGCCGTCGGCTTGTTGAAGTCCCCGAGTAGGGAGGGCTGGAAGGACCACAGCTCGGAGTCGGCCGCGATCGCCGGGCGCTTGCTCACGCTCGCGCACCAGGCGCTGGCGAACTCGCTGCCGGCGGTCCCGTTGCCGTAGTAGCCCGGCACGTAGCCGGCTGCCTTCACGCCGTCGTACCAGCCCTCGATGAACGCTCCGTCCACGTCGACAGCGCCCGGGCAGGCTGCGCCAGGTGGCTCGATGTCGATGACGAGCACGATGCCTCGCGGGATGCCGATGCGCCGTGCGGCGTCGGCCGCCTCGACGGCGTAGGCATGACCGGTGTCGTAGTAGGAGACGTTGGAGCAGTTGTACTCGTTGTAGATCGGCAGGATGCCCATGTGGTGGCGGGCCGCGAGCGCGACTTCCGCGGAGCTGATCCCGGGGCAGACGGTGTCGGTGAGGTAGCGGCCCCAGAACTCGGGGGTGCCGATCTTCGCCACCGTCGCGGAGAAGAGCTCGCCTGTCGGGTCGCCCGTGAACGCCTTGCACGAGTCGACGCCCCACAGGAGGTGCGCCGGCTCGACGGCCCCCGACCTCGCCTGGACATCGACGAGCGAAGGCGCGACCGAATCGGTGACTGCGCCGACGACCTTGCCGATCAGCGTCGACCGGGGCGGAGGCGCCGGCAGCGCACCGACGACGGCGGTGTAGGCCGGCGTGGCGCTTCCCTCCACCCACGACTGGACGCTGCAGGTGGTGCCTGTCCGGCAGACGTGGTCCACGAGGTGACCCCGCTGGTCGTAGATCCCGAGCACCCACCCGGTGTCGGTCAGGTCGGCGTTCGTGGTCGCTTTCAGATGGACCCATCCCGCGGTGTTGGAGCCGATCGAGCTCGCCGTGAGGTGCACTCGCAGCCATGTCACGTTGATCGGAGTGGATACCGCCTCGGGCTTGCCCGTGACGTAGCCGACGATCTGGTGCACGCCGTCGCTCGGCTGCCTGACGGTCGTCGTGCACACCGTGCCCCGGCTGCAATAGGTGATGCGAGCGCCCGCCGTCAGGTCGTAGATCTCCAGCCAGCGGCCGGAAGGCCGGACGTCGAACGTCGACGTTACTGTGATCGTCACCGGCTGACCCGGGCCGACCGCGGTCCTGTCGGCGGTGATCGTGCTGTCGAGCCATCCGACCGAGACATGGTTCGAGGGCAGCGACACGGAGCTGCCCGGCACTGTCGCCGCCGGAGTCGTGACGAAGGCGCCGAACTCGTGAACGCCCGACGTTGCCGTGTATGCGACCGAGCACTGGCTGCCCTGCGCGCACGCCCCGGCAAGCCTGCCTGTCGTGATGTCGAAGATTTCAATCGCACGGTCGGTGCCGGTGACGCTTGCGTTCGCCGCCGCGGTGAGGACCACCGGCTTGCCGGCGCGGACGGCTTGGTCGCCGGCGCTCAGCGTGATCTTGTCCGGTAGCCGGGAGCCGAGGGTGACCTGGGGCACGCTCGGGGCCACGATCGGCCGGTCGCCAACGACCGGCGATGCCGCCTGCGCATCGGGAGAGAGGAGCTCGCCGGCGCAGGAGGCAGGCGTCGCCGCCACGGGCTTCCCGTCAACGGCTTCGCATACGCTCAGGCCGACCGGCGTGGAAGACGTGCCGGCGGTGACCGCGGGCGAGTCCATGTCGCACGCTGCCGACGGACCGGAGTCCGCGCACTGCGCCGTCCCGGCGGGAAGGCTCAGGGTGGACCTGGACGTGCCGACAGCCCGCGTTGCGCAGCCGGCGTCGGGGCCGCAGATGGCTTGGGCCGGCGACGCGATCTCGAGCACGGCGGGACCCGCGGCCAGGGCGACGGCTCCGAAGTGGTTGGAGACGACGACGAAGGCGAGCGCCAGATGCGCCTTCGGCCGAGACTGGATGCTGGAAAGAAGCTGACGTAAAGAGCGCACCGGTACCCCCGTTTGGCGCACGCCCGGTGGGGGGCGGCGCGAAATGACGGGGGCAAGCTAAGCTCGGCGTGCCCGTGCACCCACGGCGGCAGGGTTAATTAGGTTCAAGCGATGTCAATTCGCTTGATTTGGGGTCGCGGAGGGTCGTTTTACAGGCCGAGGCCCGGCCGGGCTAGGTTCTGGCCGGGACCGCTCCGAGCACGTTCCCGTACATGATGCCGAGTACGAGCAGCCCCATCAAGGACAGGAGCACGAGGATGAGCGTGCGCGCGCACGTGTCGATCATCGACTCCGGTCCGCCACCGCCATCGCGCGAGTCCGAGTCGGCGACGTTCCACCGGCGTCCGTAGAGCCCGGCTCTCAGCGCCAGCCCGATCGTCGCCAGGAGGATGATCCAGAGGATTGCCATAGGCTGAAGAGAGGGGGAGGCGTGGACGCCGAGCGGGTCAGCGTCCGCGCTACCCAAGACAACGCGCCGCAGGACCAAACTGAACAAGTCGACCTTTACAAGTGCATAAGCGGGCGGCCTCGGACCGCCAATACTCGCCCAGCGAACTGCGTTCTCATGGCGTGGAGATACCGCTTCTCCTCCAGTTCTCGATCGCGCTCCTGACAGGCATGGTCGCGGCGACTTTGGCGCCGCCCGTGCGGAGGGCGATCCCGAGGCCGGTGGAGGTTGGCCTGTGGATCGGGTTCGCCACTGTCTGCTTCCTCGGCGTGATGAGCGTGACCGATTCCGACGCGCGCGACCTCAGCTACTCCGTGCTCTGGGGCGCGAGCCAGGTCGTGAACACCGTCTTTGCCCTGCTGGTCGGCGGAGTCGCGACCTGGGTCGCGGAGAACAGGTTCGCGCTCGCGAGCTGGCTAGTGATCGTCGCGGGCGCCGACGTGCTTGCGCTGATGCTCATCAAGTCGCTTCGCAGCGCGGCGCCCTGGCGGCCACGCGTCCGCCTGCGCGAGTGGATGGAGCTGCCCGTGACCACGCCGGCGGTCGTGGCCGCCCAGCCGATGCCGGTCGACCACCTCGCCGAGGTCAACCGCAAGCTCGCCGGCGCGAGCGCCCTGCTCGGCGCCGCTGTGTTTACGCGCACTCTGGGCCTGTCGACCCGGCTTCTCAGGTTGAGCCCGTCGCGTGACCTGCGCGGGATGGCGTCCGCGGGTCGCGTCGGTGCGCACGCGCGACTTCAGTTCCTGGGTGACGCATCCGCTCATCTTTCGTTTGCCGCGCGGGCCTGGTACGCAGGGGCGGGCGAGCCCGCTATCGACGGGGTGGCGGCGAAGGCACGCGAGGCGCGGCGTGGCCTGCGTCCGCGGGCGCTGCGTCGCGGTGAGGTCATCGACGTCCAGGCGCTGCTGAGCGCGCAGTCGATCGGGTGGTACGGGCCGCTGAGCGCCGGACCGCTCGCACCGTCGAGGGGGGAGGACGATGCCACTGAATCGCAGCGACCAGATACTCTGGCCTCGTAGGCCCGACGGCATCCGCCTGCGCGCGAGCGCACCGCGGATGCTGAACAAGAGGCACGTCATCATCTCCCGCCCGGCGGGCTGGCTGCTGCGTCTGCTTGCGCTGCTCGTCATCGCGGTGCCGAGCCTCGTCGTCACCTCGCCCGGCTACGTCGCGTTTGCGGAGAAGCTCCCCCAGGCGACCGACGTAACGTCGGCCATCCCCGAGGACACCTTGATCTATGCGGCCGACAACAAGACGCTCCTTGCCGACCTGCACCCGCCCGGCTACCAGGCTTACTTCGAGCCGCTGTCGCAGATGGGCCAGCTCCTGCCGCAGGCGGTGATCGCGATCGAGGACCGCAACTTCTACAACGAACCTGGCATCGATCCGCAGGGTATCGTCCGCGCCGCGACCGTCGACCTCAAATCGCACCGTCCGGTCGAGGGCGCCTCCACCATCACGCAGCAGCTCGTGAAGCTCCGCCTGGTCGGCAACGACGCGACGCTCGACCGCAAGGTCCGCGAGGCGCTGCTGGCGTTCGAGATCGAGCGCAAGTTCACCAAGGACGAGATCCTGGAGTGGTACCTGAACAGCGTCTTCTTCGCCAACACCGCCTGGGGCACGGCCGCCGCGTCGAGGATCTACTTCCACACCGAGACGAAGGACCTCGACCTGGCGCAGGCCTCGATGCTCGCCGGCATCATCCGCGGACCGACGCTCTACAACCCCCTGGTCAACTGGACGTCGGCCAAGATGCGGCAGAAGACGGTGCTCGACGCCATGATCCGCGACGGCTACATCACGCCGGCGGACGCGGCCAAGGCCTTCGCCGAGGATCTCTCGCCGCCGGCGCACATGTTCTACCCGAGCAACACCATGATCGCGCCCGCGTTCGTGAGCTACGTCACCGGCCAGCTCCTGCAGCAGTTCGGCAGAGACGTGACGTACACGGGCGGCCTGCGTGTGGTGACGACGCTGAACCCGCAGATTCAGAACATCGGCCAGCAGGTCGTGACGCAGACCATCGGCAGTCTGTCGCGTCGCAACATCACCCAGGGGGCGCTCGTGGCCCTCGACCCCACGACCGGCGGGATCATCGCCATGGTCGGTTCCGCGAACCCGAACGCCTACGGGGGTCAGTACAACCTTGCCGTCTGGCCGCCGCGCAACCCGGGATCGTCGATGAAGATCTACACGTATACCGCGGCGATCCAGAGCGGCAGGTACACGATGACCACCCCGATCGTGGACTCGAGTTTCAGCTATCGCGATCCGATGTCGCTGGAGGTGTACACGCCGCGGAACTACGACGGCCGCTACCACGGCACGTGCCAGCTGCAGGTGTGCATGGGCAACTCGCTCAACATCCCGGCAGTCAAGGTCGAGCTCGGGATCGGCGTCTCCACCGTGGTCAACATGGCGCGCACCATGGGAGCGCCGCCGTACGTACCGCACGGCCTCGACGCCAACGGCTACCCGATCTACACGAACGACGATCCCCTCAACGTGTACGGCCCGTCGCTGACGCTCGGCGGCTACGGGGAGACGCCGCTGCAGATGGCGACCGGCGCCTCGGTCCTGGCCACGCAGGGCCTGCTTCGCACTCCATACGCCATCAACCTGGTGACGCGCGGCGACCACCTGGTCTACATGCACGGGCTTGACCCAGGCAAGCGCGTCCTCGACGCGCGGGTCGCCTTCATCATGCAGACGATCATGTCCAACGACAACAACCGGGCGATGATCTTTGGACGCGGGTCGCTGCTCACGCTGCCCGGCCGCACGGTTGCGGTCAAGACAGGCACGTCGGACTCGTTCGCGGACGCCTGGACCGTCGGTTTCACCCCGCACATCGCGGTGGCGGTCTGGGGCGGCAACGCCGACTGGCGAATGAAGATGACCAAGGGCTCGGACAGCTACTACATCGCCGCCCCGATGTGGCACAGCTTCATGCAGCAAGCCCTCGACACGATGGGCATCGGCAACGAGTGGTACAGCCAGCCGCCCGGCCTGGTCGTGCAGACCTGCAAGGGCGCCACCGCGTACTACATGCCCGGCACGCACTGCTAGGAAGAGCCCGAGCGATGCAGGCGCGGTTCGACAAGCAAGGACGCCCCCTCCCGGACACGGGTCGGGGCTGCGGCTGCCAGCAGTGCGCAGACGCCAACGCGCCGCGCTACGAGCGGCGCATGGAGCCGGAGCGCGCGACGCGATGGAGCGCACTTCGTCGCAATATCACTAGGGTGGCGAGGGCGGGGCGTCAGCTCGCCTAGGCACTAAAAAAAGAGGGCCTGGCCCCGGCGGCCAGGCCTTGTCTTCTGGGTGGGAGTTTCTCTTTTGTCAGTCAGCCACCGCGAACTTGGCTGGCTCCGGCGCCTCGTCCATTGCGGCCTGCGGGCCGTACGAGTGCTTCAGCATCACGCGCAGCCTCTCCTTGGCCACCGCAAGCCGGGACGCGACCGTGCGCTCGGGAATGCCCAGCGCCTGCGCGATCGCCCGATTGGTGTAGCCGTGGTAGTGGCGGAGGACGATGGCCGCCGCCTGCTTTGGCGGCAGCTTCGCGAGCGCGGTCGCGAGGTCGCGGTGCTCGACCACCTCCTGCGGATCCGGGGCGAGTCCCGGGCGCCCGAGGCGGCGGATGACCTCGCCGACCTCACGCAGCCGCATCTTCCTCTGATAGGAGACGGCCGCGTTGATCGCGATGCGGTGGACCCAGGCCTCGGCCGGCGCGATCGGCTGCCAGGTGGCCCACTTCTTGTACGCACGCTCGAACGCGTCCTGCGCGCAGTCCTCAGCGGCGGCCCGGTCGCCGAGCATCGCCGTCAGCGTGCCGAGGATCTTTCCGTACGACGCTTGATAAAGACGTTCGAAGTCCGCTTCGTTGCCGGCCTTGTAGCTGTTCGCGGCTTCGCGAACTTCGCCGGCTCTCGATGCAGAGATCGGCTCTGCCATATTGGTTCCTTCACCCCCCGTAAGTTCCGGCGAGTCTCCCTCTCGCCTGGCCTTTACTCTCGCCCATGGGGGCCCGGCCGGTCGCCGTACGGATGGGCGGATTTCGCCTAACTCACTTGAGGTAGCGGGTGAACGTGCGCCCCACGCGTTTCTAAGGAGATGAACCCGGGCGCCGAGTCGGGCGGCAGCTACGCGGTTGACGTTCTGGCGACTCTGGCCAGCGGACTGGGCGTCGATTCCCTCGAAAGCGGTCGGAAGGCACTCGAGGTGGTGCGCGTGCGCTCGCCCGAGATGATCACGCTTAGCGAGTTGACCGGCGAAGACCTGGTGTCCACGTCGGCCGGCTTCATCGAGATGTTTCTCGCCTCGCTGCGGAGCGACCTGGAGCTTCCCTGGGGCGACTTCGAGCAGCGCTCGCGCGACTACGGGCGGCTCCGCGCGGCTCAGGGGCTGCCGCTCGAATCGCTGATCGACGTCCTGGCGGTCTATCGACGCGCGACGATCGAGCTCATCTCGCGGCCCATCCAGGGCAAGCCGCATTACGACGAGATCATCGCCCTGGCGCAGGGCCGCCTCGAAGACGTGACCGAGCGTCTGACGGCGGCGCTCGCGCGCGGCTACCTCGAGTACATCGACGAGGAGCATCGCGCGCGCGAGAGCGAGATGTACGGACTTGCGGCCATCGTCACCGCGATGGGCCGGTCGCTCGATCTTGCGGAGACCGCCGAGGTGGCCCTGGTCGAGTCCCTGGCGGCGTTGCGTCTGAGCACGGGCGCTGTGTGGCTGCGCGAGCGTTCGTCCCATAAGGTGGCGCACACCGTCGGGCTCGATAACGACCAGGTCGACGAGTTCGGGCGCCAGGTCGGGCCCCACGCCAAGGCGTCTGCCTCGGCGGCGGGGGGACGATCCGAGTCGCAGGTCGACCGCATCTCGACCCGGGACTGGAACGCGCTCCGCGCGCAGCTCCGAGTCAAGGGGCGGACGGTCGGCATGATGACCGTTGCCACGGTGCAGGACCGCTTGTTCAGCACGTCCGACATGCTCTTCATGGCCGCGGTCGCGGACCAGGTCGCGATCGCGATCGACCGCGCGCGGCAGTTCGCGAACGAGGCGCGGACCGACCACCTGACCGGGCTGGCGAACAGGCGCGAGTTCGAGCGCGTGATGGAGCGCGAGGTCGCGCTCGCCGAGCGGCACAAACGCCGTCTCTCGCTGATGATGATCGACGTCGACAACCTCAAGCGCATCAACGACCGCATGGGTCACAGCGCCGGTGACGGTGCGCTACGCCTGGTGGCTCAGCAGCTGCAGCGCGTGGTGCGCGCCTCAGATGTGGGTGCGCGGGTCGGCGGCGACGAGTTCGCGGTCGCGATGCCCGAGACCGACCTCGAGCGGGCACGTGACGTCGCCATGCGCCTGCGTCGGGCGGTGGAGCACGGCGCCCTCAGCATGCGGTCGCCGGAGCACGTAGAGGTGAGCGTGGGCATCGCCGCGCTGGGACCGGGCCAGGACTGGCAGACCGTTTACCAGGCCGCCGACGCCGACCTCTACCAGGACAAGCGCAGACGCAAGACGGTGCGCCGGTGGCAGCAGGAGGACAAGCCCGCGGTCAGGATCTTCGGCCGGGCGGGCGGCAGGCGGAGAGTGTCCGGGGCGTAACAAGAAGCCGGCGCAGCCCGGCCCGTTACTCGACCAGCGCCAGCTCCCGCGCCTTGACGATCGCCTCGAGCTTCGAGTGCACGCCCAGCTTGCTGCCCAGGCTCCGGATGTGCGTGCGCACCGTGGTGTAGCTGATCCCAAGCTGGCTGGCGATGTCCCGGCTCGACGTGCCTTCGGCCATCAGGCGCAGAACCTCCTTCTCGCGCGGGGTCAGCCTCTCCAGCTGCGCCTCGACCTCGCGCCGCGTGTTCAGCAGCTGCGCGATCGTGCGGGGAGTGAAGAGCGAGCCGCCCACGGCCACGGTGCGGATCGCGTCCACGACGTCCTGAGCGGCCCGCGACTTGTGGATGAACGCGCTCGCGCCCGACTCCAGCGCAGCGATGCGCGCGGCGTCGCTGTCCTCGCGGGTCAGGAAGATGAGCTTGATGTCGGGGCGCATCTGCCGGATCGCGGTCGCCGCGTCGGCGCCGGTCCCGTCCGTCAGCCGGAAGTCGACGAGCACCAGGTCGGGCTTCAGCTCCACCGCCTTGGCGATCGAGTCCGCGACCGAGCCGGCATGCCCGACCACGGTCATGTCCTTCTGGTCGTTGATCAGGGCAGCCAGGCCCTCGGCCACGACCTGGTGGTCCTCGAGGATGAGCACACGCGTCGCCTGGGTGGTCACCACCTAAACCTTAGTCTCCGAGAACGGCAGCCAGAACTCGACGGTGGTGCCGAGCCCGGGCTCGCTCGTGATCTTGTTCCAGCCGCCCGCAAGCAGCGCGCGCTCGTGGAGGGCGAGCAGCCCAAGGTGCCCCGGCAGGTGCTCGCGCTCGGCGAGCACAAAGCCGCGGCCGTCGTCCTCGACGACACCGTGGATGCCGCCGTCCTCCACCTGCAGCGTCACCTTGACGCGGGTCGCCGAGGCGTGTTTCTCGACGTTGGCCATGGCCTCCGTGAGCTGCCGGAAGAGCATCGAGCGGTACTCGTAGGAGAGCTCGTCCGGAATGTCGAGGTAGGTCTCGACCTCGGCCGCCGTCAGGGACTTGAGGAGGCGTACGCGCTCGCGGATGGTCTCGATGAAACCGCCTGGGACCTCGAGCGCGGGCGGGCGGACCTCGAAGAGCAGACGGCGCAGCGCCTCTTCGGTCTGCGACAGCAGCGCCTGCGCCTCGTTCAGCAGGCCCGCGGGATCGCCGTTCGGCTCTGCCAGGCGTTGGAGCTGCAGCTCCGCCGCCGTGAGCTTCTGCAGCGCGTCGTCGTGCAAGTCGCCGGCGAACCGCTTCCGCGCCTGGTCGACGGCTGTGGAAACGTTCTTGAGGAGCATCTGCCGAGCCGCGTCCACCTTCTGCAGTCGATCCACCGTCTTCTTGAGGTCGGTCTCGGCGTATTTGAGCTGCCAGACGAGACCCGCGGCAAGGCCTGCCTTCTGGAGAACCCACGCGTCCTCGCGAGAGAAGCCGTCCTCGCGGCGCGAGTTGTATGCCGCGACGAGGCCCAGCCGCTCATCGCCTGCTCGCCAGGGGACCTCGATCGCGTCCTTGACGCCGAGGACGTCGAGCACATATTGAAAGTCGCGCGACTCGTCCTCACGGCCGGCGCGAAACATCAGGTCGTGGAACACCACTCGACTCGCCAGGTCGTCGCGGTCCGGCGCGCAGGGCGTCGGGTGCAGACGGCCGAAGAACTCCTCGTCGATGGCGTGGGCGCCGCGGATCGGAGCCAGTAGGCCGTCCTCGTCGAGCTTCCAGAAAAGCACCATGTCGGCCGCGACGAGCTCGGCGATGCTCCGGGTCAGCCGGCGGTAGAAGTCGGCGATGCCATGACCGCTGCGGGCGTGCCGGGAGACGGCGAGGAGGGCGTCGACCGCGGCCTCGTGCGCATGCTCGACTCGCTCCGCGCTGCGCGCCCGTTCCTGGTTCAGAAGCCTCTGCCTCTCGCTGCGGTCAAGGTCAGCCCGCAGATTGACCAGGGCGTCGACCATCTCCTGGCGGCGTTCCTGGAGCTGCGCCAGGGCGATCGACGACGCGGCCTGTCCGGCGAAGAGGGCGAAAGCCCGTTGCTGGGTCGCCGTGTACCCGTTGGGGCTGGCCACTGCGAACAGGCCGAGGGTCCGTCCCGCCGCTTCCAGGGGCTGGGTGCGCGTGAAGCGGAAGGCGCGGGCCGGCGTCTCGGGGCCCTGCGGAACGGAGAAGATGCGCTCGATCTCCTCGGGCGTGAGCCCCTCGACGGCGTCGGCCGCCCGGGAGAAGACCCGCTTGTCCTCACCGTCCTCCTCCACGACGGCGATGTAAGCTACCGCCGACCTCGTCAGGTCGAGGGCGATGGCCAGGGCGGCCTCCGCGACCTCAGGTACGGTCTTGAACCGCGAGAGCTCCGCCGAGGCGCTCGCAACCTCTTCGAGGATGTTGCCGTACATCGCGTCCAGGCCTGCCGCTTCCACGGAGTCCTCCCCCCTTTGTTGCACAGCGCGACGCGCCTAAACACGAGTTTACTTCCGTGTGTCGCCCGCAGACGAAACATCTTCACCGCGTACTCGTGGGTACTGCCCGCGCCGCCTGCGTTGCCAAGGCGAAGAGGCTGCCGCTGGTTGCTTCAGTGGAGCCTCCTTGGAAGGTTGGGAGCAGGATGGCCACCGAAGCGTTCGACGGAAGCCAGGTTCAGCGGTACTCGAACCGGCTGCGGCGTTCTCTAATCGCGATGGTTTCCCGCCGCACCCTCCGGCGAGTCAACGGTACGGCGGGGCTGTTCCTGGTCCGGCCGGTCGTGGTCATGGCGGCCCGGGCCCTGGGCCCCGGACCGACCCGTCTGAAGCTCGTCAAGCTGGCCCACAACCTCAGCGGCCGCGAGCTGTTCGGACCCGGGGAGGAGCTCGACTTCGATGAGGCGGCTTCTCAGCCCCAGCAGCGCGCGGCGTAGGATCGCCTTTTTCGGGGGGCATATTCCGGGGGCCGGGCTGGGCTGCACAGAAAAATCGGTCTCGGTCGCGGGTACTCCCGTTGTGGGAGGCGTTTCTGCTACAGATGAACGAGTTCGACAGGTTCCTCGAAGTCGAGCTTCGGCTCATGCTCGACCCGGTGGTGGTCGTTCAGCCCCCCGCTCGGGGTGGGCTGAAGGAACCGCGGAAGCCGGTCCTGGCGGTCGTCCCGCCCACGATTGAGCTTCCGGCGGAGGCCGTCGGCGAGGTCGAGCCGGTGACGGTGGCCGTCACGGTCATCCCCGCGCACACGATCTAGCAGAACCCCTTCCTTCCTCTCGCGAGGCCGAGCCGCAAGGCTCGGCCTCTCCTCACACATCGCAGGGGAAACCCTGCCGGGTTTCCCCTACGTCGCCGCCCTCAACGGCGCTTGGCGAATGACTCACCTCTGTGGTCGTGTGCGCCGGATTCGGGCGGCTAACCCCTTCCGGATAGGTGCGGATTTATCTAAAAGTCATGGCGCAAGGCAACGTCTGGAGACGAAGAGGGAGGTGTGTCGCGGCCGGACCAAGTCCGGCCGCCAAAGCGGTGTCTATCTGGCAGGGGAAACCCTGCCGGGCTTCCCCTACGTCGCCGCCCTCAACGGCGCTTGGCGATTGACTCAGCTCTGTCGTCCTGCGCGCCGGATTCGGCCGGCTAACCCCTTCCGGATAAGTCGGATTTGCCAAGTAGTCATGGCCCATCCCGATGTCAGTGGGCGAGAGGTGACGCGGGCTGCGGCTGGGCGTAGCCCAGTCGCCACTGCGAGGTCGGGTTAGTGTTTTGATCCGTGGCCGCCCCTTCCCTCAAGTTCAAGGTCAGGCATGTCAGCCCGCGCGTCGCGGCTGAGGAGCGCCAGCGACTCCTCTCCGACCCCGGGTTCGGCCGCATCTTCACCGAGCACATGGTCCGCGTCCGCTGGGACGAGGCCCACGGCTGGCACGGCGCCGAGCTCGTTCCCTACCAGCCGCTCACCCTCGACCCCGGGACCGCCGTCCTTCACTACTCGCAGGCCGTGTTCGAGGGCCTCAAGGCTTTCCGGCAGGCCTCCGGTGGCGTGGCCGCCTTTCGCGCCGACGCCCACGCGTCCCGGTTTCGCAACTCGGCTCGCCGGCTGGCCCTGCCCGAGCTGCCTGAGGACACGTTCCTCGAGGCTATCGACGTCCTGCTCGACGCCGACCACGAGTGGGTGCCCGAGGCACCTGAGCACAGCCTCTACCTGCGTCCGCTCATGTTCGCGAGCGATGTTTCGCTCTCGGTCCATCCGGCGCCGGATGTCACCTTCCTGCTCATCGCGTCACCGTCCGGCTCGTACTTCCCACGTGGCGTGAAGCCGGTCACGGTGTGGCTGTCCGAGGACTTCAGCCGCGCGGCGCCGGGCGGCACCGGGGCGGCGAAGACAGGCGGCAACTATGCCGGCGGGCTGCTGGCCCAGGCCCAGGCCACGGCCCAGGGCTGCGACCAGGTGGTGTGGCTGGACTCGCACGAGCACAGGTGGGTCGAGGAGATGGGCGGCATGAACCTGTGCTTCGTCTTCGGCCGCGACGACGGGGCGAAGGTCATGACGCCGGCGCTCACCGGCACCTTGCTGCCGGGCGTGACCCGCGACTCGCTCCTGGTCCTCGGCCGCGACCTCGGTTATGAGGTCGAGGAGGGCCGGATCAGCGTCGACGAGTGGCGGGACGGTTGCGAGCGCGGCTCTCTGACGGAGGTCTTCGCGTGTGGGACCGCGGCCGTGATCACGCCGGTGGGTGCGGTGAAGTCGGCGCACGGCGCGTGGATGGTCGGCGACGGCGGCCCGGGCCCGGTGAGCATGCGGTTGCGTAAGGCCCTGGTCGAGGTGCAGCGCGGCATCGCCCCCGACCCGCACGAGTGGCTGCACCATGCCCGCGTATCGTCACGAGACTGATGTCCTCGAAGCGTGTGGTGATCGTGGGTGGCGGCGGCACCGGGGACTACGCCGCGTTCACCCTGCGCAAGAAGGGGTTCGAGGGCGAGATCGCGATCCTGAGCGCGGACCGCGACCGTCCGTACGACCGTCCGTATCTCTCCAAGGAGTTCCTGCGTGGCGAGATCGACGCCCCGAAGGTCTTCCTGCACGACGAGGCCGATTACGGCAGGGAGCGCGTCGACTTGAGGCTCGACCAGCGGGTCACCGGGGGCTCGCTGCGCGAAGGCAGGCTGACGCTCGAAGGCGGTGGCGAGGTGCCGTTCGACGTCCTTGTCCTCGGCCTCGGCGGCACCCCGAGGCGCCTGCCCGACATCCCGCAGGCGGACAACGTGCTGACGCTTCGCTCGCTCCGCGACAGCCGCCAGATCCGTGATGCTCTCGGCTCCGCGAAGCGACTGCTGCTGATCGGGGCAGGGTTCATCGGCGCCGAGGTCGCCGCGTCGGCCCGCAGGCTTGGCAGGGACGTGCTCATCGTCGAGGCGCTGCCGGTTCCGCTTCAGCGCGCGCTCGGGCGCGAGGTGGGCGAGATCTACGCCGACATCCATCGCGCGCAGGGCGCGGATGTGCGGACGGGAACCACGGTCGGCGAGTGGCACTTCGCCGGCGGCCGCGTCACCGGGGTATCGCTCTCCGACGGCACCCGCGAGGAGGCCGACCTGGTCCTGGTCGCGGTCGGCATCGAGCCGAACCTCGACCTGCCCAGAGCTTTGGGCCTGCCGATCGAGGGCGGCGGCGTGCGCGTCGATGAAGGTTTGCGCGCGGCGCCGAACGTTTACGTCGGCGGCGACGTTTCGCTGCACCCGCACCCGGTGCTGGGCCGCCCGATCCGGGTCGAGCACTGGGAGGTGGCGAAAAACCACGGACGTGGCATCGCGGCCGCGATCGTCGACGGCGACCAGCCGTACCGCAAGCTTCCCTACTTCTGGTCC
Source organism: Chloroflexota bacterium (assembly GCA_005889135.1). Taxonomy (GTDB): domain Bacteria; phylum Chloroflexota; class Dormibacteria; order Dormibacterales; family Dormibacteraceae; genus 40CM-4-65-16. The sequence continues at coordinate 20,509 of VBEK01000125.1, read as the reverse complement.
GATCAGTACGACGTGAACCTCGAGTACCGCGGCCAGGCCTCCGGTGACGACGAGGCGGTCTGGCGCGGAGACCGCGCCGCGCGCAAGTTCACGGTGTTCTACCTGCGCGCCGGCGTGGTCGACGGCGTGCTCTCCATGAACGACTCCAGGACCAATGAGCTCGGTGGCAAGCTGATCGAAAGCCGGCGTCGCGTCGACCGTGCCGAGCTCGAAAGCGCCGAGCTCGCGACTCTATCGAGTTAGGCGACCGGCTGGCTTTCCTCCGGGAGGAGCCAGGGCAGCGCCTCCGCGAGCGGCCTCACCAGCGCGTTGAACTGATCGCTGCTGATCAGGCTCCCGGCCACCAAACCCAGGGCCGCCGCGAAGGCAGACTGCTCCGCCTTGTGGCCGACATCGCCGTGCTCTGCCTTCCAGCTGACGAGTGCCTGGCCAGACTCGGTCATTCCGAAGAGGTTGCGCCGGACCTCGTCCCACGCCGGTCCTCGGTCTGCCTTCTCGATGGCGTGCAGCGCGGCCTTCTCGGCCTCGTGCACCGAAGCCTCGTGCAGGCGCGCGTGGCGGTCCCAGCCCTGCGCCGCGCGCTCCACGCCCGCCGGCCCAAGGATGCGGATGTCCTCGATGAGGCGCGAGAGAGTGCGCTGGTGCGCGGGAAAGCCGTATCCCTCGGCGTCGAAGCTCACGCGGTTAAAGGTATCAGCGAAGCCAGGCGGGCACCCAGCCGAACCGGCCGAGCGCGACCGGGCCGGGGCCCGACACGATGATCTGCCCGTTCGCCAGCACGGCGAGGTAGTACATCCACCGGAAACCGTCGTCGTTGCTGGCGAAGGCGACGGTCAGCGCGAGGTTCGCGGCCAGAAGAAAGCCCAGGACGCCGGCCCAGCGGGTGGCCAGGCCCAGGATCAGAAGAACGGCCGTCACGGTCTCGGCGATCGATTGCGCCAGCGCGAAAGGCACCCAGTTCGGGACGACGACTGAGACGAGCATCTCGTGCAGGCCGGGGATCGGGTTGACGCGGGCGGCGGAGTCGAGCACGGGCTTCATCCACCCGATGCCCTGCCATTTCTGGCTCGCGAAATACAGCCAGTAGAGCCCGACGACGAACCGGAAAGCGCTCGGCCAGACCTGCGCCACGGACAGGAGGGTAGCTACTTCATCACCCGGAGGACGGGGTCGGTCGCGAGCTGGAACGCGCGCGCCGCGGGGCGCATGCGCAGGCGGTTGAGCTTGTGCTGGATCGCGCCCTTGAGGATCGCGGCGCGGAGCTTGTTCTCCGAGAAGTCGGTGTTGAACAGGAGACGGTTGTGGCGCACCTTGTGCCACTCGCCGTGCAGCCTTCGTTCGCGCACGCGCTCGTAAAAACCAGTGCCCGGCAGCGGGTAGGCGATCGTGTAGCTGACGTAGTCGAGCGGAAGGCTGCTCGAGAAGTTGATGCTGCGGATCAACGAATCGGTCGTCTCGCCGATGTAGCCGACCATGAAGAACCCGGCGGCCTTGATGCCCGCCGCCACGCACGCCTCGACCGCCGCGCGCGCCTGGTCCGGCGTGATGCCCTTCTTCATCTCCTTGAGCACGCGCTCGTCGCCGGACTCGATGCCGAAGAAGATCCGCTTGCACCCCGCGCTGTGCATCTGCTCGAACAGGGCCCGGTCGACGTGAGTGACGCGGCTGAGGCACTCCCACGTCAACGGCAGGTGTGCGTCCTCGATGGCCCTGGCCAGCTCGAACGTGCGCCTGTAGTTGAGCGTGAAGAGGTCGTCCGACATCCAGATGTGGTCGTAGCCCAGCTCCGCGATCTCACGCATCTCGGCGACGACGCTCTCGACGGGTCGGGCGCTGAAGAGGTCGCCGAAGACGGACTTGTGGCAGAAATCGCAGCGGAACGGGCAGCCGCGCGTCGACATGAGCGGGGTCGTCGCGTCCTTCCAGTGCCGGCGCCAGTAGCTGATGTACTGGTCGTTGGGGACGTCGCCGCGATACGGAAGCGGCAGGTGCGACATCTCCTTGGTGCGCTGCCGCGCCGTTCCGCGCACGACCTCGCCGTTGCGCTTGAAGACGAGGCCGGGGATCTCCTCGAACCGCCCGTCGTCGAGGTGCTCCATGATCGAGACGATCGTCTCCTCGCCTTCGCCGACGGCGACGAGGTCGAAATGGTCGACGAACGTTTCCGGCTCGCCTGATGGGTACGGCCCGCCCACGACGGTCAGCGCTTTGCCGCGCACCTGGGCTGCGAGGGAGAGGGCCTCGTCCTGCATCGTGATCATGCAGTAGATGCCGATCACCGACGGCCCCAGCCGCTCGATCTCCGCGAGGACCTCGTGCCGCTCCAGGAACGTGTGGTCGATGTGGCGCACGGAGTAGCCGGCGGCGCGCAGGGAGGCGCTGAGGTACATCAGGCCGAGCGAGGGCATGATCCAGTGCCGACCCTGCTTCGGCGCGCGCTGCGGATACACGAGCACGACATCGGCCCGGTCCATCACCTCGCCTCCTGCACGTTGATCTGGTAGGAAACTCCCGCGAACGGCGCTGAGAACATGTAGTCGAGACCGGCCCAGTCGAAGTCGGGCGGAGCGTCCTCGCGGCCGGCGTAGAGAGCAGCGCCTGGGATCGTCTTGACCGACCACTCGACCCCAAGCCCGCCGGAGCGAAGCCGGGCCCACTGGCCGGTCACCGGGATCCACCTCCCGAACGCCCGGCCGGTGAGCGTCTGGCTGCCTGCGGCGGCGAAATCGTCGAACGCCGCGGACTGCTCGTTGAGGATCCCGACCTCGAGGTATCCCGGCGCCAGCCACACCGGCCGTACGGTGATGGCTACCACGTCCGCGTTGAGCGCGTATGTCACCTCGACCTCGCCTCGCGAAGCGATGGGGACGAACGAGTAGGCGTGGGCCGCGTCGCCTCCGATCTCGTCGAGCTCGAAGGTTCGCTTCCAGGACGTCGGTGAGACCTGCACAGTGGTCGCCGTGCGCGAGTACACCCAGCCGTCGGGGTAGTGGGCGATCGGCACGCCGAAGCCCATGCCCTCGCCGGTTCCGGATTGGCCCATCGTCAGCCCCTTGGCCAGCGCGGCGGTCTTGCCCTGCTCCACCGCGTCCAGGCTGAGGTCGGGCCACAGACGGTAGACGTAGACGGGCTTGCCCGACGCGACCTGGTAGCTCCTCTGCTCGCCGACGGACATGAACGGAGGCGACGCGTTGCCGCTCGCGAGGTCGGGGAAGGCCGCGGTCGCGCGGTAGTAGCTGATGTCCTCGAGCACGACGGCGGTGACGTCGTGCTCGCGCAACCAGGCCAGCGCTCGCTCGCGTTCGGCCGGCAGGGCCTGCGAACCGGTGACCTCGGATGGTTGTTTGTGGCTGTAGTAGGCGACGACCGGCGAGTCGGTCATCAGCATCCCGGGGCTCACGCCTGCCGCCCGCCCCGCGGCGACCAGGCCGGCGTTCTGGTCGCCGAAGCTCCAGAACACGGGCAGGAAGGCGACGCCGAGCGCCGCAGTCGCGGCGACCGCGACCACCTGGACGGCGCCCGTGTAACGATCCAGCGCCGCGGCCGCGAGCAACGCCATGGCCGGCAAGGCTGGATAGAGGTAGCGGTGGCTGCCGGTGTAAACCCCAAGTCCGACAAGGGCGACCACGACGACGAGGTACGCGATCGCCGGCAGGTAGACGAATCGCCAGGCAGCGCTGGGCCGGCGGCGCCAGGCCGTGACCGCGCCGAGGCCACCGAACGCTACGAGCGGGAGGGCGGCCAGACCGAACGTGGACAGGAGCTCGAGCAGGCGAGCGCCGACGCCCGCGGGGATGCTTCCGCGCGCGGTCGCCGACATCACCTCCACGCTGCCGCGCGCCACCGAGTGGCTGGCCGGGGCGAACCCTAGCTGCAGGAAAACCAGCACCCCGAGCGCCGGAACAGCCCACGCGAGCGTCCTGGCGCGGGCGTGAGAGCGGATCGCCTCGAAGATGGCCAAGGCCGACGCGGCCGCGACCCAGATCCACGCCTTGGTCGAGGTGGCGCACGCGAGCGCCGCGAGCACGGCCGCGAGCTTCAACCGCCCGCGCACCGCCGCCAGCGCCGCGCCCGTGAGGAGGGCGGTGAGCAGCGGTTCGACGACCGCCGACCCGGAGGTGAAGAGAAAGACCGGGTTCAGGACCAGGAGCGCCGTGGCCAGTCGCGCCTGCCGGACGTTGGGCGCGAGGGCGTAGACGAAGGCGGCGGTGGCGACGCCGAGCAGAGCGCTCATCACCTTGAGGCCCTCCAGCTGCCACAGGCCGAAGACACGCAGGACCCCCGCTGCGAGCAGGTGATAGAGCGGCAGCCATGTGTCCTCCATGCCGAAGAGCGGGTCGTGGAGGTTGCCGGTGGCCGCGAGGTTGGCCGCCAGCAGCCAGTGGCCGTACCCATCCTCGAAAGGTTCGGGCAGCCGGGCGGCGACGAGGAGCACCACGGCCGCCGCGCCCAGAAGCGCCCCGGCCGGCCAGGCGGCATGCACACGCGACAGCGCGCGCCGACCCAGCCTGCGCAGCGTCAGCACCTCGAGGAGGTCGACCGTGCTCAGCGCCGCCACGACCAGGAAGCCGAAGGCGAACATCGAGGCGTAGATGGCGATCAGCAGCTGGCCACGTGTGATCGCAAAGGGGACGATCGCGAGCGCGGCCATGCAGGCTGCGCCTTCGAGAAGGACGCGGGGGTCGCCCACCCGCACGTAGGCCTGGTCGCGCCACTCCTGGCCCTTGTTGGTGATGTGGTGCTTCGGCGTGCGCTCGAAGACGCCGCCCGGGCGTACAGCGCGGCCCAGCGCGAGAAGCGTGTTCAGCGACATCCCGGCGCCCACCACCTGGCAGAGGAGCGCGGGCATGCCCGACCACCAGCGCCGACCACGCCTGGACTGGGCGGCCATGAACCCGACCCACGGCGTCATGCCGACGAGGATGGCGACGGCGCTCAGGCTGCCCAGGTACCACGGCAGGCGTAGGCCCGCCGACCCGAAGGCGATCAACACGAGTGGGTAGCAGGCGAGCTGGACGAGCATCGCGGGGCCGACCCCGTACGCGAGCAGATGCATCACCGCCTGCCACTTGACGCCGGCTCTGAAGTTGCCTCCCAGGACCGGGAGCAGCATCCGAAAGGCCGTCTGGAAGCTCCCGGTTGCCCAGCGCGACTGCTGGCGCCGGTAGGCGTCGATCGACACCGGAAGCTCTTCCGGCACGACGAGGTCTTCCACGTATGCGGCCCTCCACCCGCGAAGCTGCGCGCGGTAGCTGAGGTCGAGGTCCTCGGTCAGCGTCCGCGCGCTCCAGCCCCCGGCGTCCTCGATCGCGGCGCGGCGCCACGCCCCGGCCGTGCCGGTGAAGTTGGTGAAGTAGCCGCTCGACGATCGCACCGCCTGCTCGATCAAGAAGTGGAAGTCGATAGCCATCGCCTGGAGCCGCGTGAAGAGCGAGTAGGCCTCGTTCAGGTGGCCCCAACGCGCTTGCGCGAAGGCGACCGTCGGGTCGTCGAACTCGCCCATGATGCGGCGCAGAAAGTCGCGCGGCGGCACGAAGTCGGCGTCGAAGATCGCGATGAAGGGCGCGTGGGTCTTCTCGAGACCGTAGCCGAGCGCGCCGGCTTTGAACCCGGCCCGCGTGCCTCGCCTGAGGTGCGTGACATTGTGCCCGCTGCGCCGCCAGCGCTCCACCCGGCGCGCGACGATCCGGGACGTCTCGTCGTCCGAGTCGTCGAGGACCTGCACCTCGAACCGGTCACGCGGCCAGTCGATCGCGCAGACCGCGTCTATGACCCGCTCGGCCACATAGCGCTCGTTGTAGACCGGCACCTGCACGCATACGCGCGCCTCCGCGCCGTCCCATCCATCGGGCGGCGCCGCGAAGCCGAGGCACGGCCGCCGCAGCGCTCGCATCGTCAGGTAGAGCAGGTTCAGCCCGAAGACGAACAGGAGGACGCTGGTGGTGGCGAGTACCGCGACCCCGACGTCGCCGATCAAGCTTCGTCGAACAGCGTGTACGGCCGCATGGTCGCGCGCACGAAGGCCACGCGCGCCAGCGCCTCGGGGTGGTGGCGCCGCGTCCACTGCATGTACCGCCAGGCCGACCGGCCGAGGTGTTGGGCGGGGCGGTCGAGGAGCGCGGGATACAGCCGCCGGCTGAGGCGCCTTGGCGTGGCGATGAGCAGCGGCGCCGGTTTGTGCGCGAGCTGTGGGAAGTGGTCGACCAGGGCCGGGTTGTGCTCGAGCAGTTCCTCGAAGGCCTCGAGCCCAAACACCGGCTCGGACATCAACAGCTCGAACGCCATGTCCTCGTCCTGCCTCGCCAGCGGCCGGCACTGCGACCGCTCGAGGACGAGGTTGACCGTCATCAGGCGCGGCGCGACCGGCCGGCGCGTGAGGTCGTCCACGGGTTTAGCGCGATGCCTCACCGCGTGCAGCACGCCGAGGAAGTTGACCACGACGTACGCGAGGTGGCGATGGCCGTCCTCGACGATCAGGTTCAGGTCGACGTCGTCCGAGGCGCGAAACCCGCCGCTCGCCAGCGAGCCCGCGATGGAGACGCTCGTGATGAAGGGCGCGATCGCGACCAGGCGGCGGACGAAATCGACCGTCATCTCCAGGTACTCGGGGGAGGCGTCGGCGTGACCGTCGGCCCGGTCGAGGATCGCGCTCGCTGCCGCCGAAGAGTTGCGCTGGACGACCAGGCCCTCGGCGAGAGCGAGCTCCGGGACGACCGCGGTCGCCCAGCGCACCTCTTGCTCCCTGAGCGTCCCGCCCAGGCAGATCGCGGCGAGCCGGGAGGGCGCCAGCGCGTAGCCGCGGCGCTGAAGAAGCGCGACGGTGCGGCGCACGCGATCACCGATCGCTGGGATCTCGGCGCTGAGTTGCCCGACAGCCACCTGTGTCTCGATACGGCCCCTGGTTACGTGGGATGATCGACGGCAGGCGACCAACAGGATAGAGCGGAGGAAGTCAGATGACCGCCGACGGACATTTCCAGGTTCCGCAGCCCAGCAACGAGGCCGTCCGCTCCTACGCGCCCGGCGACCCGCACCGCAAGTCGCTCAAGTCGCGCCTCGCCGAGCTGACCGACGCCCGGACCGAGGTGCCGATGCAGATCGGCGGCGAGCGGCGCTGGGGCGCGTCGCGGGCGGACATCCGCTCCCCCCACCGCCACGAGCTCGCGATCGCGGAGTACGCCGTCGGCGGCGCCAAGGACATCGACGACGCCATCAACGCCGCGCTCGCCGCGCGCAAGGCGTGGGCCGCGACCGCGTTCCATGAGCGCGCCGCGGTGCTGCTCCGGGCGGCCTCCCTGCTGGCGGGCCCGTGGCGCGACACGATCAACGCGGCCACGATGCTCGGCCAGTCGAAGACGGTGCACCAGGCGGAGATCGACGCCGCTTGCGAGACGATCGACTTCTGGCGCTACAACGCCTACTTCGGCGACCAGCTGCTGCGCAACCAGCCCTTCAACGACGCCACGGCCTGGAACCGTCTCGAGTACCGGCCGCTCGAGGGCTTCATCTTCGCGGTCAGCCCGTTCAACTTCACCTCGATCGCCGGCAACCTGCCCACCGCGCCGATGCTCATGGGCAACACCGTCATCTTCAAGCCCGCGACCCAGACGCTGCTCGTCAGCCACTTCCTGGTCGAGCTTTTGCTCGAGGCAGGTATGCCGCCGGGGGTGATCAACATGGTCAGCGGCAGCGCGTCCGAGATCTCGGAGAGGGTGCTCAACCACCCCGAGCTGGCGGGCATCCACTTCACCGGCTCGACCGAGGTCTTCCAGACGATGTGGCGCGAAGTGGGAGAGAACATCGGCCGGTACCGCACCTACCCGCGACTTGTCGGCGAGACCGGGGGCAAGGATTTCGTCCTCGCCCACGATTCGGCCGACACCGACGCGCTCCGCACGGCGCTGGTCCGCGGCGCGTTCGAGTACCAGGGCCAGAAGTGCTCGGCCGCCTCCCGCGCCTACATCCCGCAGTCGATGTGGAAGGCGATGAAGCCTGATCTCGTCGACCTCGTCGACGCCATCCCGCAGGGCGACGTCGCCGACTTCCGCAACTTCATGGGCGCGGTGATCGACCAGCGCGCTTACACCACGCACATGAACGCGATCGAATACGCGAAAAAGACCGACACCGCGACGGTGATCGCCGGCGGCAAGGGCGACGACAAGGTCGGCTGGTTCATCCGGCCGACGGTCATCGAGACCACCGATCCTGACTTCAAGCTCCTCAAGGAGGAGCTGTTCGGCCCCATCCTGACGGTCTACCCGTACGCGGACGGCAAGTTCGACGAGACGCTCGACCTGTGCGACCGCACCAGCCCGTACGGTCTCACCGGCGCGGTGTTCGCGCGCGACCGGCAGGCGATCCGCAAGGCCTCGGAGCGGCTCGTCAACGCGGCCGGGAACTTCTACATCAACGACAAGCCGACCGGCGCAGTCGTCGGCCTTCAGCCCTTCGGTGGCGCGCGGGCGTCGGGGACGAACGACAAGGCGGGCTCGTTCCTGAACCTGATCCGCTGGGTCAGCCCACGCATCATCAAGGAGACGTACGCCCCGCCGACCGATCACCGCTACCCGTTCATGGAAGACGACCACGAGCGAGGCGCTCTCTAAGAAGGTAAGAGTTGAGGTCGATGGGGCGGTGCTCACCGTCACCATCGACCGGCCCGAGGTGCGCAACGCGGTCGACCCCGAGACCGCGCGGGCCCTGGAGGCTGCCTTCGAGACGTTCGACTCCGACGGCGCGCTTGCGGTGGCCGTGCTCACCGGTGCGGCAGGGAACTTCTGCGCCGGCTTCGACCTGAAGGCACTGGCCGGCGGGGCAACCTACGCGGTCGGCGAGACCGGCCCGGGTCCGATGGGACCGACGCGGATGCACCTCGGCAAGCCCGTGCTAGCGGCCATCGAGGGTTACGCCGTCGCCGGGGGACTGGAGCTCGCCCTGTGGTGCGACCTCCGGATCGTCTCGCGCGAGGCTACGCTCGGCGTATTCAATCGCCGCTTCGGGGTGCCGCTGATCGACCTGGGCACAGTCCGTCTGCCGCGCCTGGTGGGGCAGGGGCGAGCCCTCGACCTCATCCTCACTGGCCGGCCCGTGCGCGCCGAAGAGGCGTTGCGCATCGGCCTCGTCGAAAGGGTCGTCGAACCCGGCGCGGCGCTCGCCGAGGCGCAAAGGCTGGCGCGCGAGATCGCTTCCTATCCGCAGCACGCCTTGCGAGGCGATCGGAGAAGCGTGCTGAAGCAGTGGTCGCTCAGTCTCGAGGAGGCGATGCTCGCCGAGTACCGCGAAGGCACCGGCGCGATGTCGTCCGGCGAGGCTCTCGAGGGTGCACAGCGCTTCGCCGAAGGCAAGGGCAGGCACGGCGAATAAAGCTGTCTCGGCGATTACTGTCTAAGGTGGAGCGAGTGGCCGGGGCAGTGATCGAGGCGGAAGGCCTCGTCAAGAAGTACGGCGACCTGACCGCGGTCGCGGGCATCGACCTCGAGGTCAGGCCGGGCGAGATCTTCGGCTTCCTCGGCCCGAACGGAGCCGGCAAGTCGACGACTATCTCGATGCTCTGCACGCTGCTCACCCCGACCGCGGGGGTGGCGCGCGTCGCGGGCATCGATGTCATGCACGACCCCGCCGCGGTGCGGCAGCGCATCGGCCTTGTGTTCCAGGACCCATCGCTGGACGACCAGCTCACCGCGCGCGAGAACCTCGAGTTCCACGCCTTCATCTACAGCGTGCCGGCGCCAGACCGGCGGCGCCGCATCGACGAGATGCTCGCGATGATGCAGCTGTCCGACCGCGCCTCGTCCCAGGTGAAGACCTTCTCGGGAGGCATGAAGCGCCGGCTCGAGATTGCGCGGGGAATGCTCCACCAGCCGCAGATCCTGTTCCTCGACGAGCCCACGCTCGGCCTGGACCCGCAGACGCGCAAGAGCATATGGACCCACCTCAACGAGCTCCGCACCAAGAGGGGCGTCACCATCTTCATGACGACGCACTACATGGACGAGGCCGAGTACTGCGATCGGATCGCGATCATCGACCACGGCAAGATCGTCGCGCTCGATACGCCCGACGAGCTGAAGGCCAAGGTCGGTGGCGACGTCGTCACGATCACATCCCAGGACCCGGACGAGGCCGCGCGCGAGATCCAGACGCTGCTCGGCGTCACGCCCGCGCGTGACAATGGCGCCCTGCGCATGGAGGTCAAGGACGGGCGGGCCTTCGTGCCCCGGCTGGTGCGCGAGCTGACGGCGCCCGTGGACACGGTGTCGCTGCGACGTCCCTCTCTCGATGACGTGTTCCTCAAGCTGACGGGTCGGGCCATCCGCGAGGAGGAGGTCAGCGCGCGCGACCGCAATCGCGCCATGGCGAGCCGCTGGATGGCGGGGAGGCGTAGATGAGAGTCGAAACAGCCGCCAGGCCCACGGTCGAGTCGCCGGTGCAGGCGGCGCCGGTCGACACGCGCCTCGCGAGCTTGCGCGCGATCTACATCATCTGGTACCGCGACGTGCTTCGCTACTGGCGCGACCGCTGGCGCCTCGTGGCGTCGCTCGCCCAGCCCCTGCTGTTCCTCGTCGTCTTCGGGTCCGGCCTGAGCTCCTCGCTGGGCGGCGCATTCGGGCGCGGGTCCGGCCTGACCTACATCCAGTTCATGTACCCCGGCATCATCGGCATGTCGATCCTCTTCAGCGCGATCTTCGGCGCGATGTCGATCGTGTGGGACCGCGAGTTCGGGTTCCTCAAGGAGGTGCTGGTGGCGCCCATCGATCGGTGGGCGGTGGCGATCGGCAAGGCGCTCGGAGGCACGACACAGGCGATGATCCAGGGCCTGATCCTGCTCGTGCTCGCGCCGCTCATCGGTGTGAAGCTGAGCGTGCTGACCATCGTCGAGCTGGTCCCGCTGGCGGCGGTGCTCGCCTTCGGCCTCGCCTCCTTCGGCGTGGCGATCGCCTCGATGATGAAGTCGCTGCAGGGATTCCAGGTCGTGATGAACTTCCTGATGATGCCGATGTTCTTCCTGTCCGGCGCGCTGTTTCCGCTCACCAATCTGCCGGGCTGGATGACAGTCCTGACCAGGCTCGACCCGGCGTCCTACGGCATCGACCCCATCCGCCGCGTCGTGCTCGCGAACTCAGGCCTTGCCCACGTCGACAGCCTGGGGCTGACTATCAACGGTCAGGTGCTGCCGGTTCCGCTCGAGGCGGGCATCATGCTCGCCTTCGGCGCGGTGCTGCTCGGCGTCGCGGTCGTCATGTTTCAGCGCCGCGACTGAGAGTAGGCCGAGAAACCCAAGCTCGCCCAGCAGGACCGGAGCCGGTCCCCAGAAGACGACGCCCTCGACGGCGATCACGAACGCCAGTGCATAGGCCCACGTCCACGCGGGCGCGCCTGCGCGCAGGCACAGCCAGCCCGCGAGTCCGACCATGACCAGGTCGTCGAGGTGCGCGTACGGCGTGGCCAGCAGTCCGCCGGCGAGGGCGCAGGCGTACAGCCACTCCGGGCTGCGCCGGCGGAGGCGGTACGCGAGTACGAGCGTCCAGAGGCCGATGACGACCTGGAGCGCGCGCGTCGGGGTGCTGGGGCCGAGGAGGAAGGCCAGGGTGAGCTCGCGGTTCACCGGCACGCTCGATGCGAACGTCAGGCGGGCCTCGTAGGCGCTGACGCCGCCCGGTCCGAGCGAGAGCACCGAGGCGAGTCCGATCGCACCCAGCCCGACGAGGCTGCCCAGGAAGGCGCGGTCGCGGCGGGCCGCGAGCAGGACGATCGGGACCAGGAACGCCAGCTGAGGCTTGAGGGCGAGAGGGCACAGCGCGACGCCGGCCCAGAACGGACGGCCGGTGCGCAGCAGCGCGTACGACCCCGCCACGCCCAGCGCGACGAAGAACTGGGGCTGGCCGAGCTGCAGGGCGTAGATCACCGGCAGCCAGCCCACCGCGGCAGCGAGAAAGATCAGGCGCGCCGGCCCGGCCCCCGGGGCGGCCAGCCCCCAAACCACGACAAGCGCGGCGAGGAGGAGCGCGCTCCACGTCCAGTACGCCACCTCGTACGGCAGGGCGGTGAGCGGGAGCGCCGCCCACGCGACCGGCGGCGGGCTGATGTAGCGCGCCAGCTCGGCGATCTTGATCCCCGACCCCATCGCGTCCAGCTCTGCCTGCTGCAGCCCGAGGTCGTAGATCGAGCCCCAGCCGTGGGCCAGGCCGATGCGCGCGGCCGCGTAGTAGAAGGTGAAGTCGTTGTGGAAGCGGTCCGCCGCGTAGGCGAGCGCCCACTGGTAGAGGTCGAAGGCGGCGAACAGAACGGCGGCCGCGGCGCCCGCCGCCGCGCCGAGGTTGCCCCACCTTCGGGAAGCGTCGATCACGCGCGGAGGTTACCGTTTGGGCCGATGGTTTCAACCGGTTTCGAGTCTCGGGTGATCGAGCTGAGGGAGGGAACGAAGGTCCACCTGCGCCCGATCACCCCCGAGGACGAGCCCCTGCTCCACGAAGCCGTTTCCGCGATGTCGGAGCGGACCGTCTACTTCCGCTTCTTCTCCCCGATCAAGCGCATGTCCGACGCCCTCGCGCACCGGCTCGCGGTCGTGGACTACAACGACCGGTTCGCCCTCGTGGCCACGACCCACAGGCCAGCGTCGAAAGAGCGCATCGTCGGGGTGGCGAGATACGACCGCGCACGCGCCACCGATATGGCGGAAGTGGCCGTCGCCGTGATCGACGAGTTCCAGCGCCGTGGCCTCGGAAGCGTCCTCCTGGCCGAGCTGGCACGGGTGGCGCGCCAGCACGGGATCAAGACGTTCCAGCTGATCGTCCTGCCGGAGAACCGGGAGATGCTCGCCCTGCTGCGCAAGATGGGCTGGATCCATCAGGCAAAGCTGGTTGGCGGCGTCTACGAGATCGCGTTCGACCTCCCGGACCTCGCGTGATCGACACCACGCTTCTCGCGTTCGCGGGCGTTTCGCTGCTCCTCGCGGTGACACCCGGTCCGGACATGGCGGTGGTGACGAAGAACGCGCTCGCGCACGGGCGACGCGGCGTGGTGCTCACGACCAGCGGCATCGCGCTCGCGCTGGCGGTGTGGGTGACCGCGACCGCGGTCGGGCTCTCGGCGCTGCTGTTGGCGTCGGACCAGGTGCTGTTCATCTTGAAGATCGTCGGGGCGTGCTACCTGGCCTACCTTGGGGTGCGCACGCTGCTCGAATCGCGGTCGCGGCCGGCGGACCTCCTCGAGGGCGCACCGCCGGCGCCGCCTCCACGCGCGGCCTTTCGTCAGGGATTCCTTTCCGCGATCAGCAACCCCAAGCTGGGCGTGTTCTTCGTCACGTTCCTGCCTCAGTTCGTCCTCCCGGGCCAGGCCGTGCTGCCGCGCCTGCTCGAGCTGGGAGTCCTCTTCGCCGTGATCGGATGGATCTGGATGAACGTCTACGGGCTGTTCGTGACCCGGCTGAGGGAGCTGATCACGAGGCCGCGCGTGCGCCAGTGGATGCAGCGCATCACCGGCGTGGTGCTCCTGGGCTTCGGCGCCCGGCTCGCGCTGGAACGAGCCTGACTAGGAGCCCCAGACGAACTCAGTGCACAGGTAGTCGACCTCCTGCCCCTCGGGGAAGCCGTTGGGCTGCTTCGAGTCGGCGGGGTCGGACGCGAAAACGACGACGGTCACCCCGCCCTTCGTCGCCGCCACGACCGCGATCCGGACCTTGGTGGCGGCCTGCGAGGTGCCGACGAGGTTGGCCGAGTAGACGGCGCCGGCGCCGTTCACCTCGCCCAGATGGGCGCCGCGCAGGGTGCCGGCCGGCGTCACGCTCTGCCATTTCGAGGATGGAAGGGCGGCGATGGTCGCCTGGATGGCCTGGTCCGGCGACGTTCCCTTCGAGCCCGTCACCTGCACCGTGCCCAGCCTGGTGCCGAGAGTGATGCCCGCGGCGTTCTGGTCGCGGACCGTCCACCGCGACGAGTAGTTGACCTGGAACCTGTACGCGGTGCTCGTGAACGACGCCTGCTCGGGCAGCGGGGTGACGAACTTGGGTGGGCAGTTGGTGGTGCATTGGGAGGCGCCGCCGCTCCGTGCGATTCGCGAGACCGCGATCCCTCCCGCGACGAGCCCGGCGACGATCAGGACAGCGATCAGGCCGCCCGCGACCAGGACTGGCCCGAGCTTCGCCGGTCGGGCTGCCGGATAGCCCGGCGGCGCGGGCGCGTAGCGGTAGACGGGCGGCGACGGGACGGCTTGCGCGAGCACCGGAGTCCCGCACCTGCCGCAGAATCCCGCGCCCGGGCCAAGCGGCGCGCCACACCGGCCGCAGTAGCGGACCGGCGCCGCGACGGCCATCAGATGCCCGCCGAGACGCGCCGCCGGCCCTGCTTCGGCGCCGCGGCCCGGGCCGCGCCGCAGGCAGGGCAGAAAGCCATCGTCGGCACAACTCGGTGACACTCGGGACACGGACCGTCGGGCCCGATCTCGTGTGCCGCGCCTTCGACCAGGAGTGCGTCGTGGATGACCCACCTCAGATACAGAAGCAGCACCACGGCCATGACGGCGAGGATGGCTACGTCCACCACCAGGTCGTCGACCAAGAAGCCTGTGACTCCTACCGCGATCTGGACGCCAAAGGCCACCACCACGGCGCTCAGGATGGTCGCGTGCCATGGCCGCCCGGTTCGGCGGCGGTCGTAGCGATGGAGCCAGATCGACGCGGCCACTGCAGCCGTCGTGCAGGCGTTGATCAGCGAAACGAGGAGTCCGAGGCGCGCCAGCCGCAGCGCCCAGTCGACCGGCGAGCCGGCGGCCACCAGCGGACCCGCCAACAGGGGCCACAGCTGCGTCAACGAGCTGGCGAGCGTAAAGCCCAGCGCCGAGGCCGCGCCGAAGGTCAGGCCGTCGAGGGGCTCGCGAAAGCGCCCACGCAGAAGGTAGAGAAAGACCGGGCCCGCGAGCATCAACAGCTGCGCGACGACCGGGATCACGACGCCGGCAAGCACAAGGGCTGTGTCGCGATCGCCGGTCAGCACCAGCTGCGACAGTTTGCCGCCCGTGAGGTTCGTGAACACGAGCCCGAGGAACGCGCCCGCGACCAGGGTCGCCCCGACCACGAGCCAGGGCTCGCTCTCGTAGACCTCGACCTCGTAGAGGTACATCAGATAAAGGACGGGCAGCACGAGCACCGCAGCCGTGGTCGCGGGTGCGAACAGGTGCAGGCCGGCAAGCAGGGCGACGAGCGCCGCGCCAGCGCCGAGGGCGGCGCGAAATGGACCGCCGCGGCGCTGTGGAAGGTGAGGGAACAGGGTCGAGATGATCGCGACGCGGGCTACGCCCTGCGCCGGCGCGGCCGTGTACGCGTTCATCCTCCGCACGCTCCCCGTCGTGAGGTGCGCTCCGCAGTGCCCGCAGAAGTCGCCCGAAGGCACCACCGAGCCGCAGTGAGGGCACGTGACCAGCGGTGGGCGTTCTTCCTGCGCGTCCATCAGCCGCCTCCGCTCTTGATGTAGCGGACCCAGGCGGCGTCGAGGGCGGCGCCGTCCATGCTGCCCCAGCCGGTGGCGAAGTCCCACCCCGGCGCGGCGGTGTAGGCGAGGTTGTTGCCGGCGACAACGTCGTGGAACGGCCTGGGATTGAGGTTGTCCAGGTTCTCGCCCATCCAGTAGAGCGCCGGGTTGGCGAAGCCGGTCTCGCGCAGTCCCTTCTTCTTGAGGTCCTGGTTGATCAGCGCGACGGTCGCCGCCCAGAGCGGCGTCGTCGCAGATGTGCCTCCGATCTGTCCGTCGCGGCCGCCGAAGAAGATGTGGAAACCGGTGAGGGGGTCGCCGTCGGCGGCGACGTCGGGCACCTGTCGCATTCCGTGACCGGCGAACTGCGCTTCCTTCTTCTGATAGTCGGGAATCGCGTAAAAGACGCTCGCCCCGCCACCGCCGCCGCTCTGGTCGATGGGGCTGCCCCATGCGTACTCCTTGAAGTACACGCCTTGCGCCGACTCGAAGACGGTGGTGCCGCCGACCGCCGTCACCGTCGGCAGCGTGGATGGAAAGCTGCCCGCGGGGTTCTGGTCCTGGCCGCAGGTGAAGGCGCCGGAGTCGCCGCTCGCGACGAAGTGGGACATGCGCTGCGCGACCGCCCGGTCCTGGATGGCCGCGTACGTGTTGCGCACGCCGCCGGGCATGTCGGCCTCACAAGAGCCGAGGCTTTCCGAGATGACCGAGCCGAGGTGCTCGGTCACCATGGCGTCGAAGGCGCGGGCGCTGTGCCCGAAGTCGTCGGCGGACAGGTACACGGCGAGCTTCGCCCCGGGCGCGATCTCGTGCGCGATCTCCAGGTCGAGCACGGTCTCGCCCTCCGGCTTGATCGGCGTGCCCCAGGCTGGGTCGCGCCTGACGGTAAGGAGCGGCGCGAACGCCGGCAGCCCGAACCTGGACGCGAAGCTCTCGAGGTCGCTGGCGTTGAAGTCGTCGATCTCCGGGAACACGATCGTCTGGCCGGCGCCGTCCAGCCCCGCGTCGCGAAGCGGCTTGAGGTTGTAGAAGGTCAGGACATCGGGGGCGGAGAGACCACCGGGCTGAACGGCGTAGCGGTGGGCGCGGCGGTAGCTGTCGAGGCCGCTGACGTCGCCGGCGACGGCAGCCACCGCCGCGGGAAGCTGCGGCTGATCGAGCGCCGCGTAGAAGGTCGATCCGTCCTGCTGGCGGTAGGACTCGATGCGGACGTGAAGCAGGGCCGCCGCCGCGGGCGCGGGCCCGTCGGCCGTGATCAGGCTCGAGGGCGCCCGCCATTGCGCTTCGAGCCCGGCGGCCCTCACGGCGTCGACCGCCACCTGGACTTTGGTCGCGTCTTCGAGGCTCGTCTTGAGGGCGAAGTTCAGGCTCACGGTGGTGCCGGCGCCGGCCAGGCCGAGGTCGGTGGCGTGTGCGATGGCCTGGGCGAGGGTGGGCGACGGCTTGGGGACGGGCTTGGGGCTGGCGAGCGCGGCCTGACGCGGCGCGCCCTCGCACGCCGAAAGGGCCAGGACGGCGGCCAGGAGCGCAACCCGGAATTTCACGGCCACGTAGCTTCCCAGACCTCGGCCTCTCTGGCGACCTGGAAGCCCATCTTGCGGTAGACGTCGTACGCCATCACCGGGCTCATGCCGTCGACGTAGAGCGAGGCGGAGCGCGCGCCGGCGTCGCGGAGACGGGCCAGGACCTCCGCCACCAGCCACGTGGCGAGTCCGCGCCGGCGGTGCTCCGGCAGCGTCCCGACCGAGCTGATCAGGCCGACCGGCTGCGGCCTCGGGTCGCCGTCGTAGCTCTCGACCTCACCGATCGTGATCCCCGCCGGCGAACGCCTGGCGCGCGTGATCGCCATGAGGCACAGCCCCGGCGCGCGGTCGCCGACGATCTCGCCCTCACCGCGCGGGGCAAAGCGCCAGTGGTCGGCGAACGTGCGGTTGAACATGTCCTCCCACGAACCGGGTGGCACCGTGGTGGCGTCGGCGAGGTCGTAGCCTGGCACCGGCGCGATCGCCGGCAGGTCGTCCATGGCGCGGTCCATCCGCCACCACGGACGCACCAGCTTCAACCCGGCCGATTCGAGCCCGTCGCCGAGGCCTTTGCCGACGAACACCTGCGCCACCGACGCGCCGGCGGCCCGCGAGAGTCCGACGCCCCACTCGACCAGCCTCCGGAACACGGGTGGCTCGCCCGCGGCGTAGACATTGGTGAGGGTCCCGTCGGGCGACGGCCGGCTCATGACGAGCACCGAGCCCACGATTCGCCCGCCCTCCTCGACGACCCGGGACTTCGCCTCCCAGTCGAAGCGGGCAAGCATCCGGTGCAGGTTGTGCTCGTTGGGCACCATGTCCTGGCGCCCCGCGGCGACCTCCTGCCGCCACAGCTCCATCAGCCGGGGCAGGTCTTCCGCCGTCCCGGCTCTCATGCCGTTACGCGGGTGACGACCTCGTGGGCCTCGGGGATCTCACGCCGGATCATCTCTTCGAGCTCGCTCTCGATCTCGTGCGCGTGCTCGAGGCTGATGTCCCCGGAGGTCTCGGCGACGACATGGGCGTAGATGCGCCCGTGCCGGTCGCTGAGCTCGACGTCCAGGCACCGCTTGACCTCGGGGTGCGACTCCACGACCCTGCGCATCCGCGCCGCGAGCTGGGCGTTGCGAGCCGTGACGTCTTCGCCGGGGACGACGTCGGGATCCATCGGCTCGAGGTGGATGTCGATGCGCGTGACCTCGGGCAGCTCGGCGCGGATCGACTGCTCCAGCGAGCGACTGGTCTTCGACGCCCGGGCGAGCGTCTCGTCGCCGGGCATCTTGGCGTGCATCGTCAGGTGCAGCGATCCGTCCGCCTCGCGTTCGACGGTGACGTTGTGCAGGTCGCGCACGCCGCCGTTGCGTGCCGCGGCGGCGTGGATGCGCTCGACCAGGTCGCCTTGCTGCTCCTGGCCTTCGACCGAGACGGCGAGGTCGAGGCGCGGAAGCACCTGCAGCGCCTTCTCCTTGACGTCTTTGACGAGCGCGCTGGCGGCCTCGACCGAGAGCATGCGGCCGGTGGCGATGCTCGCGTCACCGATCAGGTCGGGGCCGGACCGGCGGATGCGGACCGACCGCACCTCGCGGACGCCGTCGACGTGCTCGATGGCCTGCCGGAGGTCGCGCTCCGCCCCGGCGGGCGCGCGGTCGATCAGGATGTCCCCCGAACGCCAGGCCAGCAGTCCGGCGGCGCGGAGGATGACCAGCGCGACCACCAGCGCCGCCGCCGCGTCGGCCCAGAGCACGCCCATGCGCACGCCGGCCAGACCGACAAGGACTCCGGCGTTGGCGAGCACGTCGGCCAGGCGGTCGGTCGAGTCGGCGAGCATCGCTTCGCTTGCGATCGCGCGGCCGACGCGCCTCATGACGATGGCTCGGATCGTCTCGATCAGGATCGTGGCGACGAGGAAGGCGAAGGCGTAGCCGGTGGGATCGACGGGGGGGCCGCCCGCGTACAGGCGCCGGATCGCCTCGAACGCGATCAGGGTGGCGATCACGAGCAGGAGGAGCCCCTCGGCGAACGCGGCCAGGTTCTCCGCACGGCCATGGCCGTAGGGGTGCTCTTGGTCCGCGGGTTTGCGGGCGGCGCGGACGGCGAGCAGCGTGAAGATGCTTGCGGCGAGGTCGAAGAGCGAGTGCCCCGCCTCGCTCAGGATGCCCAGGCTCCCGGTCAGCAGCCCGACCACGGTCTTGGCCACCACCAGCACCACGCCGATGGCGACGGAGACAAGCGCGACCAGCACCGGACGGCGTTCGAGGCCGCTCACGAGATCACTTTAAGGGCAGGTTTGAACGCCGCCCAAACGACTGATGGAGCGCCTGCGGGAGGGACCGCTCCCTTTGTTACCGGAGCTTCGAGGCGCTGGCGAAGAGCTGGTCCTCGGTGCCGAGGGCGATCACCAGGTCACCCTCCTCGAGCCTGGTGCTCGCCGCGGGGTTCACAGTGACCGAGCCGTCCCGCCCTCTCACCGCCAGCACCCTGGCCGCATCGCCCGCCAGCAGGCCTGATTCCTCGAGCGTCTTGCCGAGGATCTTCGTGTCCGGAGTCACGACCAGCTCCTCGACGCCGATTCCCGCCTCGCCGTGGTGCAGCGTGTCGAGGACTTCGACCATGGCCGGCCGGATCGCAAGCTCCGCCATGCGGTGGCCGGCCATGACATACGGCGAGATCGTTCGCGTGGCGCCCGCGAGCTCGAGGCGCCGGATCGAGTCGGGCCGGCCCGCCCGGGCGACGATGTAGAGGTCGGGGTTGAAGGCCCGGGCGGCCAGCACGATGTAGACCGCGCGCTCGTCGGAGTCCACCGCGGAGATGAGCCCTCGCGCGCGCTCGATTCCCGCCTGCTTGAGGATCTCCTCCTTCGACGCGTCGCCCTCGATGTGAAGGCGGTTCTCGGCGCGAATGCGCTCGACCGCCTCCTCGGTCTGGTCGATGACGACGTAGGGCACCTTGTGGTCCTCGAACTCGGCGACGATCTGCGTGCCGATCCGGCCGTAGCCGCAGATGATGAAGTGGTCGCGCAGACGGTCGAGCTCGTGCTGCAAGCGTCGGTGCCTCCTGTATTCGCCCAGTGCATTGTCGGTCAGAGTCGAGGCGAAGACGCCGAAGCTGTAGAGCATCGTCGCCACGCCGACCACGATGAGCCCTGACGTGAAGATCCGTCCCAGAGGGCCCTGAGGATGCACCTCGCCGTAGCCGACCGTCGCGATCGTCATGATCACCATGTAGAAGGAGTCGAGGAAGTTCCAGCCGTCGATCAGCATGTAGCCCGCGACGCCGACGACGATCACGATGGCGAGCAGGATCCCGGCGAGGCGAAATCGAAGGAGCGGGTGCTCCACTCGCCTCAATTACGCCACCGTCAAGAGATCTGGGGTTATCAACCGCCTCCGCCAGGACCTTCGAGGCCTGGCTTCGTCATCTTGCCCAGGTCGAGAACCTTGTTCAGCTCCTTCTCGCCCACGCCCCTGGCCCGCGCGAGCTGCCGGATCGACTTGCCCGTGCGCATCGATTCCTTGGCGA
>VBEK01000171.1 GCA_005889135.1 Chloroflexota bacterium | reverse complement strand
GGCACCCTGGGGGCGCTGCCACTCGCCGCGCTCGCCGACCGGTTCGGGCGCCGGCGGCTGATCGCCGCGGGCGTCGCCGGATTCTCGCTCGTCAACTTCGGCAGCGCCTTCGCGCCGACGCTCGCGATCCTCGCCTTTCTCAAGCTGTTCGCGGTCTGCTTCGAAGTCCTGGTCGTCGGCGTCGTGACCGCGCTCGTCGTCGAGGAGGCGCCGGTCGAATCGCGGGGCAAGGCGGTGAGCGTGCTGTCGCTGCTCCTGGGGCTGGGCACGGGCATCACGGTCATCGCGTACCCGCTGCTCGCCCCGCACTGGCGCTGGCTTTACTACGCAAGCGCTGTCGGGCTCGTGGCCGCGCCGCTCATCTGGTGGCTGCTGCCCGAGGGCCGCACGTGGCAGAGCGTGCGAGTGACCGGCTCCGCCCTGCGACTGCTTCTCGAACCGCGATGGCGGCGCCGGGTGGCAGTGCTGGGCGCCATGTTCGCCCTCCTCGCCGTGCTGCTCGAGCCGGCGGGACTCCTGTACACCGTCTACGCGAGCGTGGTGCTGACCTGGAGTCCGACCTTCATCAGCATCCTGGTCGTGGTGTCCGGGGTGGTGGGAGCTCTCGCCTACCTCGCGGGCGGCTACCTCACGGACCGGTACGGCCGGCGCGGCCCGGCGATCGCGCTCACCATCGCGACGGCCGCGGCGACCAGCCTGAGCTTCGCCACCGGCGCGGTCGGGTTCTTCGCCGGCAATGTCCTGTGGAGCGCGTTCGCCAGCGCGGCCACGCCGGTCTTCGGCGCGTGGTCGGGCGAGCTCTTTCCCACCCGCGCCCGGGCGACGGCGGAGGCGGCGATCGCGCTCGCCGGCGCGATCGGCAGCATCGCCGGCCTGGCGCTGGTCGCGGCGTTGTCGGCGTCGGCCGGGCTGGGCGGCGCGATCGAGCTCGGCGGCGTGGCCGCCGTCGCGGGCGCGCTGCTGCTCTTCCTCCTGCCCGAAACGAAACAGCAACCCCTGCCCGAGTAAGCCGGACTTGCCGCGAGTGCCGGCGAGCGCGTGCATCGTGCCGTCGGGAGCACCGGCGTTCGCGGTTCACGGGCGCGAGTAAGGTTCGGCAGAGCGATGGAGCATGCCCGGGCGGTCGTGATCGGCGGCGGGATCACGGGGGCAAGCGTCGCGTACCACCTCGCCAGGGCCGGATGGACCGACGTCGTGCTGCTGGAGAAGGACGAGCTCACCAGCGGCTCGACCTGTCACGCCGCGGGCCTGGTGACCCAGTTCAACCCCGCGCCGACGATGATGCGATTTCGCGCCTACAGCATCAAGCTCTACCAGGAGCTCGGCGTCTTCGAGACCGTGGGCAGCTTGCGCTTTGCCTCCAGCAAGAACCAGCTCCTGGAGCTGCAGCGCGGCGTGAGCCGGGCGCGCGGGATCGGCCTCGACGTCGAGCTCGTGTCCGCGGACGAGGCCGCGCGCCTCATGCCGGTGATCAGCCGCGATTCGCTGTACGGCGCGGTCTGGGTGCCGGGCGACGGTCATCTCGACCCGCACACCGCCACGCACGCCCTGGCCGCGGCGGCCCGCAGGCTCGGCGCCCGCGTGCTGACCTTTCGGCGCGCGACCGGGATCACCGTGACCGCGAATGGCGCGGTCAAAGCAGTCGAGACCGACGCCGGCCCGATCGAGACGGAGGTCGTCGTGGTCGCCGGCGGGATCTGGGGGCCGCAGATCGCCTCCATGGCGGGCGCGTTCGTCGTCTCCACGCCGGTCGACCACCAGCACGCGGCGCTGCTCGCCGTGGCCGGCCACGAGATGCCGCACGACATGCCGTGCTTTCGCGACCCGGAGAACCTGATCTACGGCAAGGCCGAGGCCGGCGGCATGGTCCTTGGCGGCTACGAGCTGAACCCCGCGGCGAGGTGGATCGATGGCGTGCCCTGGGACCACGCCGGCGCGTCGCTGCCACCGGACCAGGCGCGCTTCGAGCCGCTGCTCGCCGGGGCGGCCCGACGCTTTCCCTTCGTCCACGACGCGGGCATCGTCAAGCTCGTCTGCCACCCCGACGCGATGACGCCCGACGCGGCCCCGCTGGTCGGCCCGATGCCGGGGGTGCGCGGGCTCTACATGGCCGCCGGCCTTTCGCTCAACGGCTTCGGCGGCGCCGGCGGCATCGGGCGCGCGATCGCCGAGATGGTCACCGGCGGGGAGAGCGAGCTGGACCTTTACGGCTACCGGCCCTGGCGGTTCGGGCCGGTGCACCGCGACCACGTCTACGTCGCCGAGCTCGCGCGCGAGACCTACAAGTACTACTACTTTCAGCGCTACCCCTTCGACACCGACGAGTGGGGCCGGCCGCGCCGCACCAGCGCGCTGCACACGCGCACACAGGACCTGGGGGCGGTCTTCGGCGTCAAGCACGGGTGGGAGCGTCCGGACTACTTCGAAACCGGCAAGTCGTGGCGGCGTGCAGGTGCGGACCAGCGCGCGTTCGGGTTCACGCGCCCTCCATTTTTCGACCGGCTGGCGGAGGAGCACCGGGCCTTCCGCGAGCGCGTCGGGATCATCGACATGAGCTCCTTCGGCAAGGTCGAGATCACCGGCCGGGGCGCCCTTGCGTTCCTGGAGCGCGTGGCCGGCAACCTCATCGACCGGCCGGTCGGCTCGGTCGTGTACACACAGCTGCTGGAGAAAGACGGCGGCATCGCCGCCGATGTCACCATCACGCGGCTGTCACCTGATCACTTCCGGCTCGTGACCGGCGCGGGCTACGTCAACAGCGACCTGGGCTGGCTGCGGATGCAGGTCCAAGATGAGGACGTCCAGATGCGCGAGTCGTCGGACGAGCTTGCGGTCATCGGCATCTGGGGACCGCTGGCGCCGAACGTCTTAGCCGACGCTGAGATCCCTTTCATGCATGCGCAGGACATCCGCATCGACGGCATTGGCGTCCTCGCGCAGAGCGTCACCTACGTCGGCGAGGTGGGCTGGGAGCTGTACGTAGAGCGCGAGTGGGCCGGCCAGGTGTGGGACCGGCTCATGGCTGCTGGCCACCAGTTCGGCATCACGCCGGGCGGATACCGCGTCCTCGACTCGCTGCGCATGGAGAAGGGCTACCGCTACTACGGCACCGACATGGGGCTGCTCGATACGCCGTTCGAGGCCGGACTTGGATTTGCCGTTCATCACGACAAGTGGCCGCACGTGCCGCGCGAGGTCAAGCGCCGGCTGCGCACGCTCGCCGTGGGCGGCGAAGAGTACGCCCCGATCTACGGCGGAGAGGCGGTCGTTACCCAAGGCCGGGTTGTGGGACGTCTCCGAAGCTGCGCTTACGGGTTCACGGTGCGGCGCAACCTCGCCTACTCGTACCTGCCGTCGGAGCTGAAGCCCGGCGCGGAGGTCGACGTGGAGGTGTTCGGAGAGCGCTTGCCTGCGACCGTGATGCGAGACCGCGTGCTTGAGCCGCAACACGCGAGTTGAGGAAGCGGCGGCCCAGGTCACGCTCTGGGAGGGGCGCGACGTCCGGATCTCGCCGCTGTCCGGCGGCCTGACCAACGAGAACTATCTCGTCGAGGTCGACGGCGCGAGGTATGTCATGCGCCTGCCCGGTCAGTCGACAGAGCTCCTCTCCATCGACCGCGAGAACGAGGTCTACAACACCAAGGCCGCGGCGACAACGGGGATCGGACCGAACGTGCTGGAGCACGTTCCCGGGATCGAGGTCATGGTCCTGGAGTTCATCGCCGGCCCGACGATGTCGGCGAAGACGCTCCAGTCGCCGGAGATGGCCGCGCGCATGGCCGCCTCCTTCCACCGCCTGCACGCCGCGCCGCGCTTCCTCCACGACTTCAACATGTTCCGGCTCATCGAGCACTACCTGCGCATCGTCGAAGAGCACGCGGTGAAGATCCCGGGCGACTACCGCGACTGGCTGCCGGCGGTGGCGGAGATCGAGCGCGCGGTGAACGCCGCGCCACTGCCGGCCGTGCCGTGCCACAACGACCTGCTGTGCGAGAACCTCATCGACGACGGCGCGGCGCTGCGCATCGTCGACTATGAGCTCAGCGGCAACAACGACCCGTGCTTCGACCTCGGCAACACCGCCCAGGAGGCGGAGTTCGGTCCCGAGCTGCGCGGAGCGCTTTGCGAGTCCTACTTCGGCCGCCGCGACGCAAGGCAGCTCGCGCGCATGAACCTCTTCGCCCTGATGTCGGACGTCGGCTGGACGCTGTGGGGAGCGATCCAGGCCAAGATCTCGGCCGTCGACTTCGACTTCGTGGGCTACTACACCGGGCGGTGGGAGCGAGCCGTGGGGGTGCTGCGCTCCCCGGACCTTCGGCGCTGGACGGCCGAAGCCTCGGATTGACGCAGCACCTGACTGGTGCTACGTTCCGCGCCGGTATATCGGTCGCATATCGCCTCCTTTGAGGATTGGGGAGTAAGGGGTTGGCGGTTGCCGAGGCGGTCGCGCAGCACTCGCAGAGCGAGCTTGCCTACCAGCGCATCCTCGACCGCGTGGTCAGCCTGGAGATGCCCCCGGGGTCGGTGGTCAACGAGGCCAGGCTTCGGGAGGAGCTGGGCATCGGCCGGACCCCCATCCGGGAGGCGCTCCAGCGCCTGGCCCGCGAGAACCTCGTCCGCTCGATCCCCCACCGAGGCACGTTCGTCACCGAGGTCAACATCACCGACCTCGCCCGGATCACCGAGGTCCGTGTCGTCCTCGAGGCGCACGCCGCCAGGCTGGCGGCGGAGAAGCTGTCGAGCGCCGACCGGGAGGCCATCGACAGCCTCCTCGCGCTGCTCCGCGGAGAGGTGACCGGCCAGCGCGAGCTGATGCGGCTCGACCGGCTCATCCACCGCACCATCTATCGCGCCGCACGAAACCCGTTCCTCGAGGCGACGCTCGAGCGCTACTTCAACCTCAGCCTTCGGCTCTGGTACCTCGTCCTCGACCGCGAGGTGCGGCTGCGCGAGGCCGTGGACGAGCATGTCGAGCTGCTGCGCGCGATCCTCGCCGGCGACGGCGAGCTGGCGGAGACGATCATGCGCCGGCACGTGATCGGCTTCGAGCGCGAGATCCGCAAGGTGCTGGTGGAGAGATAGAGAGAATGCCGAAGATCTTTTTCGCGACCGACCTCCACGGCTCTGAGGTCTGCTGGAAGAAGTTCCTCAACGCGGCGCGCTTCTACGGCGCCGACGTGCTGATCTGCGGCGGCGACATGACGGGCAAGGCGATCGTCCCCATCGTCTCCGAGAACGGACACTTCACCGTCGCCCTCGGCGGGGAGCAGCAGACCGTGCCGGCGGAGCAGGTCGCCGAAGTCGAGGCCACGATCCGTCGCAAAGGCTATTACCCCCTCCAGATGAGCCTCGAGCGCCTGCACGAGTTAGACCAAAACCCAGACAAGCGAGCCGAGTGCTTCCAGGAGGTGATGCTCGAAGGCGTCGACCGGTGGATGAAGATGGCGGCCGAAAAGCTCCGCGGCTCCGGCATCCGTTGTTTCGTATGCCCCGGCAATGACGACGAGATGGAGGTCGATGACGTGGTGCGGCGGGCGGAGCTCGTCGAGCTCGGCGAAGGCCGCCTGGTCGAGATCGACGGCTTTGCGATGATCTCCACCGGCTGGTCCAACCCGACGCCCTGGAAGACGCACCGCGAAGACTCGGAGGAGGAGCTCGGTCAGCGGATCGAGAAGATGGCGGCGCAAGTCTCCGACCGATCGCGCGCGATCTTCAACCTCCACTGTCCGCCCTACAACTCCGGGCTGGACGAGGCGCCGGCGATCGACGCCGACCTTCGCCTCCTCCACGGCGGCCGCGCACTGCGTCCCGTCGGCTCGACCGCCGTGCGCGCAGCGATCGAGAAGCACCAGCCGCTGCTCTCGCTGCACGGCCACATCCACGAGAGCAAGGGCGCGATCAAGATCGGGAAGACGCTGTCCATCAACCCGGGCAGCGCCTACGAGGAAGGGATGCTCATGGGGGCGATCATCCAGCTCGACCCCAAGAAGGGAATCAAGAGCTACCAGCTGGTCAACGGATGAAGAGGTAAGGAGGAAGCGCAATGGCGGACACGACGATGGGGACAGCGGCCGCGCGGCCGGGGCTGTTCCTCCGCAACGCGACCGGGCTCGTCAAAGCCTGGTCGACGTTCGACGCGTTTCTCTATTCGTTCTGGTCGGTCAACCTGATCACGCTCGGCCTGTACGGCATGTCGTTCGTCTACACCGTGCCGGACGGCCAGCTGCTCGCCGGCATTCTCATCTTCGGCGTTCTCGTGACGTTCCTCGTCATCACCTATGCAGGTCTTGTCAGCGTCATGCCGCGCACGGGCGGTGATTACGCATGGCAGAGCCGGATCCTGGGCGGCGGCGTGGGCTTCGTCCTGGCCATCACCGGGTGGTGGTTCACGCTGTTCCTCTGGGCGCCGATCTACGCGAACATCCTGATCGTCCAGTTCTTCTCACCGCTCGCCTACACGTTGGGCTTGACGAACGTGGCCACGTTCTTCGGACAGCCCTGGGGAGTGTTTGTCAGCTGTCTTGTCGTCCTGGCATTCGTGAGTGTTGTCGTGACCCTCGGCATGGAGTTCTACGCCAAGGTTCAGAAGGTCTGTTTCTGGATCGGCATCGTCGGGCTGCTCGTCGTGTGCGGCCTGCTCTTGTTTGCGAGCAACAGCGACTTCCAGGCAGCGTTCAACCGCGAGGCGAGCTCACTCTATGGCGTCACGGGGAACGCCTATCAGGCGACGGTGGATGCCGGAACCAAGGCCGGCTACACCCCTCACGACTTCGGCTACTTTGCCATTGGCCCGGTGTTTCTGCTGATGCCGTGGCTCGCCTTCTACATGCTCTGGCCCAACTGGGGCGCAACGTTGTACGGCGAAGTGCGCGGCGCCAAAGATATCCGCAAGCCGTTCTGGAGCATGTTCTGGGGACTGTGGGTCACGGTGGGCCTGGTCGCATTGGTGGTGGTGCTCACGGTCAAGACCATCGGCTGGCAGTTCTACAACGAGGCCAACGCCGCGTACTGGTCTGGCACCGCGCCCGTACCTGGCTGGCCCTATCCGGTCATGTACGCCGGCTGGCTGGTGAACAACCACCTGTTCCAGGCGCTGCTCATCCTCGTCGTGGGACTCTGGTTCTTTGGCTGGGCGGGAACGCTCTTCCTCTCGTCGACCCGTGTCATCTTCGCCGCGGCCTTCGACCGCGTCCTGCCCTCCTGGGCGGCCAACATCTCAGCCAAGAGGCGCGTGCCTTACGGATCGCTCGCGTTGATGATCGTCCCGTCTCTCGTCGTCAGCGCGCTCTGGTCATTCGGCGGCACGAAATTGCAGGCGGTGTTCCTGGACGCCACAGCGGTCATCGCGGTGACCTTCCTCGGCACCGTGATCGCCGCGATCATCCTGCCTTGGCGGCGCAAGGACATCTATGACGCGTCGCCGATCGCGCGCTACAAAGTCGGCGGCATCCCGCTGATCACCATCACGGGCGTCATCACGGCCGCCTTCCTGGTCTTTCTGATCGGGGAGTGGTCGTTCAACGGCGCGAACCTCTATTACACGGCACTCAATCAGAGCCTCCCGTCGGTGATCTATTTCGCGGCCACGTATGTGGTCGCGCTCGTCATCTACCTGGTCGCGCGTTACGTGCGAGGTCGACAAGGCATCGACCTGAGCCG
Source organism: Chloroflexota bacterium (assembly GCA_005889135.1). Lineage (GTDB taxonomy): Bacteria > Chloroflexota > Dormibacteria > Dormibacterales > Dormibacteraceae > 40CM-4-65-16. The sequence goes on along the minus strand of VBEK01000171.1, from coordinate 4,571 downwards.
GATCCACCACGAGATACCGGTTGAGTAGAGTTGTGTCGGCCGCCGGGGTAGCACCCGGCGGCCTTTCCTTGTGACGATGCTCGAATACACGCTCCGCACCTACCAGTCTCCGACCCGGCTCGTCCAGCGGCTCGGCGCCATCCAGGAGCTCGGCCGCGAGGCCAGCCTGCTGGGCATCCGCCGGCCACTGCTCGTGACGGACGCGGGCGTCAAGGCCGCGGGCCTGCTGGACACCGCACTCGAAGCGCTGCGCAGCTCCGACGTCGAACCCGTCGTCTTCGACAAAGTCCGCGCCAACCCCGGAGTCGAGCTCGTCGACGCCGGCGCCAAGGAATACCGATCGCAGGGGTGCGACGGCCTGGTCGCCATCGGCGGCGGCAGCTCCATGGACACGGCCAAGGGCATCGGCGTCGTCGCCGTCCACGACGGCAGCATCGTCGACTACGAGTGGGGTCACAGCCCGATCCGCTCGCGCATCCCGCCGATGATCGCCGTCCCCACCACGGCCGGCACCGGCAGCGAGGTCACCCTGTGGGCGGTCATCACCGACCCCAAGCGCAAGATCAAGTTCAACGTCGGCGGCACGCCCGACATCGCGGCCTGGGTGGCCGTCATCGACCCCGAGCTGACCGTCAAGCTGCCGCCCGCGGTGACCGCGGGCACCGGCATGGACGCGCTGGCCCACGCTGTCGAGTGCTTCACCATGTCCTACCACCAGCCGTTCACGGACGCGGTGGCGCTGCTGGCGATGGAGTACGTGGCGCGCTACCTGCGGGTCGCGTTCTCGCAGGCCGGCAACCTCGAAGCGCGCTACCACATGAGCGCCGCCGCGACGCTAGCCGGCCTCGCCTACGGCACCGACTCCGCCGGCGCCGCCCACGCCATGAGCCAGACCGCCGGCGGCGTCCACGACGCACCCCACGGGGCGCTCACGGCACGCCTGCTCGGCCCGGTCATGGAGTACAACCACTCGGGCGAGCCGGACCGGTTCGCGCGCATGGCCGCGGCATTTGGGCTTGACGTCCGCGGCGTGTCCACCTGGCGCGCAGCCGAGATGGCGGTCGAGTACGTCCACCAGCTGACGCGCGACGTCGACATCCCGAGCATGCAGGAGCTCGGCTTCAGCGAGGAAGAGATCCCGATGCTGGCGGACAAGGCGTTCGCCGACCCGCAGACGATCGGCAATCCCCGCGACGTCGACGCCGCGAACTACCGAAGGATCTACAAGCAGGCTTTCGAGCTCGGCAGGCACCGCCTGAATGGAGCCGACGGGAAATGACGATCGACGTCGCGAAAACCGTCAAGCACATGTTCATCGCCGGCCGCTGGGTCGAGTCGGAATCAGGCGAGCACTTCGACGCCGACAGCCCGGTCACGGGTGAGGTCATCGCCGAGGTCCCGAAGGGCACGCGCGCCGACGCCCAGCGCGCCATCGAAGCAGCGCACAAGGCGCGGGCCGAGATGGCGAAGCAGAAGGGCTTCGAACGCTCCAAGCGCCTCCACCACGTGGCCGAGGCGATCGAGAGGCGGACCGAGGAGATCGCGCGCCTGCTGACCCTCGACCAGGGCAAGCCCCTCAAGGCCGAGGCGCTGGGCGAGGTGGCGGAGTGCGTGGAGTATTTCCGGATCGCGGCCGAGGACCTGAAGCGCCTCGAGGGCCGGGTCCTGCCCTCCGCCAGCCCGACCAAGCTCGTCCTGGCCCGCCACTACCCACGCGGCGTCTACGGGATCATCACGCCCTGGAACTGGCCGCTGACCATGGCCGCCGAGCTCATCGCCCCCGCGCTGGCTGCGGGCAACACCTTCGTCTGGACCCCGGCTTCCTCCACGAGCGTCATCTCCGTGGCGCTGATGGAGTGCATCGCCGAAGCGGACTGGCCCGCCGGCGCGGTCAACCTCATCACCGGACCCGGCGCCGAGGTCGGCGACGAGGTGGCCGGGCACCCGCTGGTCGACGGCGTGGGCTTCGTCGGCTCGACCGAGACCGGCGCCTCGGTCGCCAGGCGCGCCGCGGGCAAGCACGTGATGCTCGAACTGGGCGGCAACGGTCCCCAGGTCGTGTTCGCCGACGCGGACCTCGGTAAGGCGGTCGAGGGCGCGATCGTCGGCTGCTACCTGTGCGCGGGCCAGAGCTGCACCGCCGGCGAGCGCATCCTCGTCGAGGAGCCGGTGCGGGACGAGTTCGTCGCCCGCCTCGCCGACGCGGCGAAGGCGCTGCGTCTCGGCGACCCCTTCGCCGACGACACGACGCTGGGCCCGCTGAACAACGAAGGCGTGGCCACCAAGATGGACCAGCATGTCGCGGACGCGCTCAAGCACGGCGCCAGGCTGGTGCTCGGCGGGGAGCGGGCCAATGGTTTTCCGACCCGGCTGTACTACCACGCGACGATCCTCGACGGCGTCGAGCCCGACATGCGCGTCAGCCGCGAGGAGACGTTCGGGCCGATCGCGCCCATCATCAAGTTCAAGGACGAGAAGCAGGCCCTGGCTATCGCCAACGACTCGCCGTACGGCTTGCTCGGCGCCGTCTACACGAAGGACCTCTCCCGCGCGCTCCGCTTCGCCGACGCGCTGGAGACCGGCTGGGTGAACGTCAACGAGTCGACCAACTACTGGGAGGCGCACCTGCCTTTCGGTGGCCGGGCCGGCAAGAAGAGCGGCATCGGTCGCGTCGGCGGACGCTTCGCCCTGGAGCAGATGACCGACCTGAAGACGATCGTCATCGAGATCTCGCCCGAGTAACTCGGTGACCAGCCCCCTCGAGGACCTGATCGAGGAGTCGGAGCGCATCGCGGCGGCGGCGAGGGAGAAGAAGATCGGGCTGAAGCTGCTGGGCGGGGCGGGCATCCACGCGCACTCCCCCAGCGCGCGCAAGGCGCCCCTCAAGCGGAAGTACGGCGACCTCGACTACGCCATCTCCAAGCGCGATCGCAAGGCGGTCATCGAGCTGTTCAAGCAGCTCGGCTACGAGGCGAACGAGCGCTTCAACCTGATGAACGGCGACCGCCGGCTGTACTTCTACGACGCGGCGCATGGGCGGCAGGTCGACGTGTTCATCGACGTCTTCCGGATGTCGCACGCCATCGACCTGCGAGGCCGGCTGGAGCACGACCACCCCGCGGTGAGCCCGTCTGACCTGCTCCTGAGCAAGCTCCAGATCTACGAGGTCAACCGCAAGGACCTGATCGATGTCGCCGCCCTGATGCTCGATCACGCGATCGAGACGGGCGACGCCGCGGACGCCATCGAGGCGGCTTACATCGCGCGCCTGGCCGCGGACGACTGGGGCTTCTACCGCACGCTGCAGGTCAACATCGACCGCGTGCGCACCCTGCTGGAGGAGCTCGAGGAGATCGACCGCGAGCTGGTGAACGCGCGGCTGGACGAGCTGTGGGGCCACATCGAGGACGCGCCCAAGCCGCTCAGGTGGCGCATCCGGGCGCAGGTCGGAGACCGGGTCCGCTGGTACGAGCTGCCGGAGGAAACCCGCTCGCCCTACCAGCCCGAATGAGCACCAACGGCCTTCCGCGCCACGCGCGCGCGGTCGTCATCGGCTGCGGGATCGTCGGCAACAGCCTCGCCTACCACCTGACGCGCCTGGGCTGGAGGGACGTCGTCCTCCTGGACAAGGGACCTCTGCCCAACCCCGGCGGCTCCACCGGCCACGCCTCGAACTTCATCTACCTGGTCGACCACTCCAAGGAGATGACCGCGCTGACCATGGACAGCGTGCGCCAGTACACGGAGATGGGCGTCTTCATCCGCTCGGGCGGGATCGAGGTCGCGCGCACACGGGAGCGCATGCAGGAGCTCACGCGGCGCGTCGCCTCCGGCACCTCGTGGGGAATCGAGGGCATGTCCCTCCTCTCGCCGGCCGACGTGAAGGAGTTCGTGCCCTACATCGACGAGAAGGTCATCCTCGGAGGCTTCCACACCGAGGGAGTGGGCGTCGTCGACTCCCTGCGCGCGGGCACGCTGATGCGCGAGAAGGCGATCGCCGCCGGCGCGCTGCACGTGGCGCCCAAGACGGAGGTGGTCGGCATCGACGTCGAGCGCGGACGGGTCCGCCGCGTGCGCACCACGCAGGGCGACATCGAGGCGGAGGTCGTGGCCATCACCTGCGGTGTCTGGAGCCCGCGCCTGGCGCGGATGGCCGGCACGCGCATCCCGCTCACGCCCGCCGTGCACCAGATGATCGACATCGGCCCGGTGCCGCGCTTCCGCGGCGCGCGCTCTGACATCGAGCACCCGATCGTTCGCGACATGGACACCAACATGTACGAGCGGCAGGCGGGCGGCGACCTGGAGATCGGCTCCTACGCCCACCGGCCCATCCTCTACGACCCCGAGGACCTACCTCCGGTCGAGCAAGCCGCCCTCTCGCCGACCGAGTTCCCCTTCACGCAGGCCGACTTCGACCAGCAGATGCAGCACGCGCTGGAGCTGATGCCCGAGATCGTTGGCGACGAGTCGGTCGGCGTGAAGTACGCCATCAACGGGATCCTGTCGCTCACGCCCGACGGCATGCCGGTGCTGGGCGAGTCACCGGACGTGAAGGGTCTGTGGTCGGC